>JBKQKO010000070.1:0-31577 GCA_052147455.1 Desulfobaccales bacterium
CATCCAGTTCGCCATTGGCCACCAAGGAGGAGAGATGCTCCACAATGTGGGTCTGGGGGGTGATGGGATAAGCGGCGATAGCCTCGGCCCGGGCCAGTTGCACCGCATGGCTCACCGCGATGGAGACTTCCATGCCGACTCGCTGGCCCATTATTCCTCCTCCGGCACCATGCTGATGCAACCGGTGACGCACTCTTTGGCGCAGATGCCGCAGCCTTTGCAATAGTCGTTCATCTCGAAAAAGCCATCCGCTTCCTCGGAGATGCCGGCTTCGGGACAGACGCTCCAGCAGACCCCGCATTGGATACAACGCTTCTTGTCCCATACCGGATACATGGACCGCCAATCCCCGGTGCGGTAAGCCCGGGCCGACCCCGGCTCGGTCAGGACCGCGCCGATCTCCATTTCCTGCCAGGTCACCTGGTCCCACGCTTTACTCACGGCTGGCGCTCCTCTATGGTGGTGGCCTCCCAGGCCACTTTCACTGCATTGAAATTCTTCCCCGCCAGGGGGCCGAAACGTTCCTTCAAGGACGCCTCCAGGGACTCCACCTGCACCACCCCGGTGGCCCGCAGCAACGCCCCGATCATGGTGGTGTTGACAATGGGCACCCCCAGGACCTCCCGGGCGATCTTGTTGGCGTCCACCAGGGCCAGGGTATGCTGATAGCCGTACTCCCGGCGGATTTCAGCGGCGCTCTTGGGGGTGTTCAAGACGATGACGCCGTTTTCCCTCAGGTCCGCCGGGGGGTTTTGAATCCTCAGCAGCGAGGGGTCCAGCACCACCACCACATCCGGCTGGAGGATCTTGCAGCGCAGACGGATGCGCCGCTCATCCACCCGACAATAGGCCATTACCGGGGCGCCCCGGCGCTCCGGGCCGAAACTGGGGAAGCCCTGGGCGAACTTACCTTCGCCAATGGCCGCCAGGGCCAGCAGCTCCACCGAAGTTACCGCGCCCTGGCCGCCGCGGCCGTGAAAGCGGATTTCGATCATCTCCATTTCCCTCAGTTATGGAAGTGTTTCCTTGGTGCCTCGGTTAAACTTATCCTGCCAGTAACAAATTGTAACCGGATAATTTGTGATTTTCCTGTCAAAGATAATCTTACAAACCAACCTGCGGGGGGTCTGCGACCTGTCGTCGCTCATCTTTATAACCTGGAGAAATGGCAATCCTAATTCTAATAAGCATTAACCATTTCCAGGTAAAGTCTGCTGATAAAAAATTTGCTGGGGGCTTTATCAATTGCCAGTAATTGAGGAGCGTATTGATGTATTACCTGGGAATATGAGCATCGATCGTGCCAGGCGGGATGGGATTAGGGGTATGGATAACTTATTAAATTAAGTAGTTATTATCTGTTGGGCCACAAAGTTCCCGCGTTTCTCCGGAAATTTATCTGTCAAATAATTTGGCAATCTGTAAAAGGCCGGACGGAGTTTAGGCAAAACCGCCGCCCCCGGCGGTTCTAGCCTTTATGCCTGCGGCGCCGGGAGCGGCGGCGCCGCTTTATCCAAGAGGATTATTGACTACGATGGTCTCTTCCCGGTCCGGGCCCACCGAGACGATCTGGATGGGCACGCCCACCAGTTTCTCCAGCTTCTGCAGATAATCCCGGGTAGCCGCGGGCAGATCCTGGAAGCGCCGCACCCCCCGGATATCCTGCTGCCACCCCGGCAATTCCTCATACACCGGGCGGCAGCGTTCCAGGTCCTGGATGGTGGGAGGGATGGTTTCCCGGCGCTCCCCATCCAGGTCGTAGGCCACGCAAATCTTCACCGGGTCCACGCTGGTGAGGACGTCCAGTTTGGTGACGGCCAGGCCCGTGAGTCCGTTGAGGCGGGCGGCATCCCTGAGCACCACCGCGTCCAGCCAGCCGCAGCGCCGCCGGCGCCCGGTGGTGGAGCCGAACTCCACCCCGCATTCCACCAGATGGTCGCCGATGCTATCCAGGCACTCGGTGGGAAAGGGGCCGGCCCCCACCCGGGTGGTATAGGCCTTGACAATCCCCAGGACCTGGTGCAGTTGATTGGGCCCCACGCCGGCGCCGGCGCAGGCGGCCCCGGCCACCGTGTTGGAGGAGGTCACATAGGGGTAGGTGCCGTGATCGATATCCAGGTGGGTGCCCTGGGCCCCTTCGAAGAGAATATTTTTGCCTTCCTTCACCGCCTGGGCCAGGAGGACCGAGACGTTGGCCACCCAAGGTTTAAGCCGTGCTCCCATGGCCAGATAGGCCGTCAAGATCTCTTCCCCGTTTAAGGGCTGGGCCCCCAGGAACTTTTCCAGGTAAAAATTCTTCTCGGGCAGGATGTCCGCCAGCTTGGCCTGCAAGACGTCGGGGTCGATGAGGTCCGCCATGCGGATGCCACGCCGGGCCATCTTGTCTTCATAGCAGGGCCCGATACCCCGGCCGGTGGTGCCGATCTTGCCGGCGCCCCTCTTCTCTTCCCGGGCCACGTCGATCCGCTGGTGGTAAGGCATGATCACCTGGGTCCGTTCGCTGATGCGCAAGTTCTCCGGCCCCACACTCAGGCCCCGCTCCTTAAGCCGGTCCACCTCCATCAGCAAGACCTGGGGGTCCAGAACCACGCCATTGCCGATGAGGCACTGGGTGCCGGGATGCAGGATGCCCGAGGGAATCAGATGGAAAATGAACTTTTCGCCGCCCACCACCAGGGTATGGCCGGCGTTGTTGCCGCCTTGATAACGCACCACTACCTGGGCCTGCGAGGTCAAGAGATCGACGATCTTCCCCTTGCCTTCGTCCCCCCATTGGGTGCCCACTACCACTATATTTGGCAAAACAATGCCCTCCTTTTCACAAACCTAGATATTAAATCACAGGAGGCGGCAAAACCAAAAAGAAAAATCCCGGCCGAGGCCGGGCAGAGCAACTCAAGGATGGAGCTCCGGGGGCGGATTTACCCAAAAACCCGCCCCCGGAGGAAGGTAAGGATTATTTTACCTTGGGGGTAAACTTATTGGCCATTTCCGGATAGTTCTTCCGCAGGTCCTTTTTGATGATCTTGCCGGTGGGAGTCCGGGGGATGGACGGCAGGAAGACCACTTCCCGGGGCAGCTTATACATGGCCAGCAGGTCCAGGGTGGATTTGATGATGTCGCTGGCCAGCTCCTGGGAGGGGGTTTGGCCGGGTTCCAATTCCACCATGGCCACCACCTTTTGGCCCATGATCTCGTCGGGAATGCCCACCACCGCGTCATCCCGCACCGCCGGGTGCCGGATAATGGCGTCTTCGATCTCGGTGGGCGCCAGGCGGAAACCGGAGGACTTGATCATGTCGTCTTCCCGGGCCTGGAAGAAGATGAAGCCGTCTTTATCCATCATGACGGCGTCGCCCATCATGTTGTAGCCATCCTTGATGCCCTTCTTCATGGATTTCAGCAACTTGTTTTCCTGGAAATAGGGCTTCCAGTAGAGGGTGGCGGTGGGGCCCTTGATCATCATGCTGCCCACTTCGCCGGGGCCGGCGGTGGTGCCGTCTTCCCGCACCACCTTGATATCGAAACCGGGCAGGGCCCTGCCGATGGAGTCAGGCACCGGCACCTCGCTCATGGTGTTGGAGGTCACCAGGTGCATCATCTCAGTACCGCCCAGCCCTTCCCAGATGGGCTTGCCGGTCTTGGCCTGCCACATGGCCAGGGTCTTGCCGGTCAGGGCGTCGCCGCCAGTAGTGTACATGCGGACACTGGAGAGGTCGTAGTCGTTGAAATTGGGCATCTCCAACAGCCTCCGGTAGGCGGTGGGCAACCCGGTGATCACCGTAACCTTGTGCTTCTGGATGGTGGACATCATGTCGTCCGGGGTGAACTTGGGCAACAGCGAAATGGAGGCGCCGCCGGCAAAGGGAATGAGGCAGAAGGTGCCGTAACCCGCGGCAAAGGAGACCGGGGCCGAGCCGCCCAGGACGTCGCCGGGGCCCATCTTATAGACGAACTTGTTGACCAGGGTGGCCTCGACCAGCACCTCTTTGACGAAATGGATGCAGCCCTTAGGCTGGCCGGTGGTGCCCGAGGTGAACAGGATGACCCCGATGTCTTCGGGGCTCAGCTTGACGTTGCTGAACTGGTCGGAGGCGCCCGCCATCGCCTTGGCGAAGGAGACATAGCCCTTGGCCTCCACCTCTTCGGGATTGCCGCCCACCACCACGATCTTGGTGGGAAACTCGAATTCGTGGGCCCCGGCTTCCACCGCGGCCATCAGGGGAAAGCTCACCGCAAAGGCCTTGAATTCGGCGTTGTTCAAGACAAAGGTGACCTCTTCCTTGGCCCACATGGGCGATACCGGCACCGGGATGGCGCCGCACTTCACGATCCCGAAATTGATGGCGATGGCCTCCGGGGTGTTGGTGAGACGGATGCCTACCCGGTCCTGGGACCCGATCCCCAGCTTGGTGAGGACGTTGGCGAACTTGTTGGCCATGACCAGCAATTCCTTGAAACTGATCTTCTGGTCGCCGAAAAGGATGGCGGCCTGGTCGCCCCGGCCTTCCTTCACGTGCCGGTCCAGAAATTCTTCCGCAATGTTCCACTGTCCCGAGGCGTACTTCTTGAATTCCTCAGGTGCGGTATAGTGGGCCCAGAGTTCCTTAGGTGGCAAATATTCAACAGGAATTTTACCCATGCAATACTTCCTCCTTAAGATAATTTGACTCTAAATTCGACTCTTTGATAATTCCCGAGGCAGGACTATGTGAAGCATATTACAAAGTCCTGTCCCGGTGTCAAGAAATTTATGACATCATACCCGTAGAGTTCCTTTCCTTCAGCTTTTCGGCTCATCACCCTCCCGGAGGGAAATACCGCCAGGCCCCTGAGAAATTGGAGTAAATCTGCTATACTGCGTTTAGAGGAAGACTCCTGAAGGCACTGCGCCTTTCGAAACTCGAAACTCCAAACTCGAACAAACCATGCCTTCTGTGGCTCTCATCGGACCGGAGCTCTACCCCATCCCGCCCATCCGGGGCGGCGCCGCCGAGCTGTTCATCGAGAAGGTGGCGGCCCGCTTTCAGAGCTGGCGCCCGCTGGTCATCGGGGTATCTGACCCGGAGTTGCCCGCGCGGGAGGTGCGCCAGGGAGTGGAATATTTCCGCATCCCCTTGCAGGGCTGGCGCAAATGGCTCTACTGCCGCGACCGCCGGAATTTTCCCCTGTATGACCGGCAGGTGGCCCGGCTGCTGGCCATTCTGCAACCGGATTTGCTCCATGTGCACAACCGCCCCCTGTTGGCCTGCCAGTTAAAACGGCGGCTCGACCCCGGGATTCCCATGATTCTCCACATGCACAACCTCAACGACTCCCTGGGGAAACGGGAAAAGCCCCGGCCCGGGGAAGCGATCCCCCTGGAGGGCTTCATCGCCTGCAGCCGTTTCGTGCTGGAGCGGGAAAGCGCCAGGTTGGGCGCCGGGGCTGCCATCCGGCGCGTGGTTTATAACGGGGTGGATGTGGCGGCCTTCGCCTGCCGCTGGCAGGACGAAGCCGCGGTGCGCCGGGCGCGGCAACCTTACCGGCTCACCGAGGAGCCCACCGTCCTGTTCGCCGGCAAACTCCGGGAAAGCAAAGGGGTGCACGTGCTGCTGGCGGCCATGGAACGCGTCTGGCAGAGCCTGCCCCAGGCGGCCCTGGTCCTGGTGGGGGGCACGGAATACGGCCAGGGGCGCACCATGCGGCAGACTCCGTTTCTGAAGGAGCTGCGCCAGCAGATGGCCCGGGCGGCCGGCCGCGTGGTACTCACCGGCTTCCTCCCGTATCCTGAGATGCCCCGGGCCTATCTCTTGGGGGACGTCTTCGTAGGCCCCTCCCAGATAGAGGAGGGCCTGGGCCTGGTCTTTCTGGAGGCGGCGGCCGCGGGGCTGCCCATCATCGCCACCGCCAGGGGCGGTATTCCCGAGGTGGTGCAAGACGGGGTCAACGGACTCTTGCTCCAGCGGCGAGACGATTCCGGGGAGCTGGCGGAAAAGATCCTCGAGTTACTGCGGGATCGGGAGCTGAGACAACGGTTGGGACGCCAGGGCCGGGAATGGGTATCGAGCAACTTTTCCTGGGAGCGGATCGCCCACCGCCTGGAGCAGGTATACGCTGAAGTCAGGGGCCGGGGAGCAGGCGCCGGGGGTTAACCTTACCCAAAAACCTAAAAAACCTAAAAATCAAAAATTCTCTGACCCGGGCCCCTGTTAACCTTGAACCTTGAACCTTGAACTTTGGACGTTTATTCCATCAGAGCAAGTAGGTGACCTATGCCAAGGGGTGCCAACTGCGTAGAGTACGATGAAAAAGCTAAATTACCTTAGCACCTGAACTAATTTGGGAGGTTGTACATCTTCAACCAAATTTATTGGAGGATCAATTTGCCAACCTTGGGCAGAAGGGTCATCATGTTTTTTAGAGGCCCGCTCAATGGCTGCTTGACAATCAATCAGATACGAAGCCGCATCTCTTAGAGATGCAAGATCGGGCGCAATGCCACAATTAGAGCACCTTATTGAAGTGGGTGCATTCACAATTTTATCGCCGGTTATTTGAAAACTGGCCCCGCAACCAATAAGATGAGTGATAGTCCACAAACCAGATCGGGCATCAATTTGAATCATGGCTCCTAACCTCCAAAATATGGGATTCGCACAAAATCACCATAGCACAAATGGCGGTCAGGAGACATGGGATATTTTAGCAAATATTCCGAACCTCAGAAACCCGGCTATGGAGATTACTTATAAAGACTTGCAGTTTGACCAAGTTCCTATTACTATGCACCCATCAGGTGGACCAAAATATATCAAATGAGTGGATATTAGTATGCCAAAAATCCCTCCGGAATTATTAAATTGTGCATTTTATTTATATGATAATAAAACAAATGCTATGTCTGGAAAGAATTATGGGGGAACTGGTTTTCTTGTAGCTATCCCGTCAGAAAGATTTCCTCATATAGCTTCTTATGTTTATGGTGTAACTAATTGGCATATCGCGCTTGACCAAGGATGTTCAGTAATTCGCATCAATAAGTTAGATGGAACTCCACATATATATGATTTTGAGCCTAGTCAGTGGGAATGGTTTCCAAATAAGGATGATATAGCAATATCTCCCCTTTTATCTGGCCTTGATCTTAATATACATGCAATTAAGGCTGTACACATTAAAGCGTTTGTAACAGAGAAAGTAATAAAAGAAAATGAAATAGATATAGGTGATGATGTTTTTATGATTGGGCGGTTTATTGACCATGATGGCGGCCCTACAAATGCGCCAGCCGCACGCTTCGGCCATATTAGTGTAATGCCCTCTCCAATAATTCAACCTACTGGGTATATGGGAAAAAGTTATTGCATAGACCTTAATTCCCGTGGTGGCTATTCTGGGTCGCCAGTATTTGTTTATCGCACGCCGGGCGGGAATCTTGATGAAACATTTCGGACTGGCAAGCCATTTTCGCGTGTGCTGTCATTTCTTAACCTTCTTGGTATTCATTGGGGACAATTTGAAGAGCGCTATCCAATTGTTTCATATAAGCAATTGGCTTTACAGCAAAGTATAATAAAGGAAGGGGAATATGCAAAAGGATTAAGCGGTATGACTTGTGTAATACCTGCTGATAGGATACTTGAGTTATTAAATATACAAAAACTAAAAGATAAACGTATAGAGGAAGATGCATTATTAGAAACACATTTTCAAGAAACTGGCTATCCTCCCGAGCCTGAATCAGCTATTCCAAATACCGAAAACCCGCAACATAAAGAGGATTTCACGTCTCTTGTAAGCGCGGCAGTGAAAACGAAGTTACAAGATGATTAAACATATCCAAATGGGATTTGCGCATATTGTGACGATAGCTGAACTCACTAACATATTTCCAAAGATGCTTGCGGTAAACATGAACGTGAGTCCCTTTGATGGAACTCTTTAAGATGCTCCAATGGCCTTCAATAGTATTGACATGATGCTTGCCATTGACATACTCTTTAAGAAGATGATTAACGCGGCCATATTCATAACCGTATTTTAGTTTATTATAACCATCCCATTCATCGGTGGTTATGGTGCTTCCAGTTTCGACATTGTTATAAACTATAGGTTCTAAGGTGGTGCCTCTGACGTTTTTAATGGGGCCAACGCGTAAAATGCCATTGCGTTCAACCATACCCATTACGATGGTTTTATTGGTTCCCTTTTTGGAACTTTGAACTTTGAACCATGTGGCATAAGATTTTATTGACCCTGAGCCGCCAATATCTGCGGCGCCGCCTGGCCCGGCGGCCGCCCCGGCCCCTTACGGACCTGCAGCCGGAATTTTTTGCCGGGGTCCGGCGGGTGCTGCTCATCAGCGCCACCGCCATGGGGGACACCATGTTCTCCACCCCGGCCATCCGGGCCCTGAAGGAGCGTTTTCCAGCTTGGGAGCTGGAAGTCCTGGGGCACCGGGTCTTTGGGACGCTGCTGGCCCATAATCCCCACCTGGCCCGGCTCTATGCCTACCCCGGCCGGCGGCGCCAGCTTCTCCGGTTGATCCGGGAACTGCGGGGCCGGCACTACGACCTGGTCATCATCCTGCACGGCAACGACCCCGAGGCCACCCTGGTGGCGCATCTGACCGGCAGCCCCTTTATCGTCGGTTCTGCGGCCAGCCCCCTGTCCTTTGCCTATGCCGCCCGGGTGCCCCAGCCGGCGGACCCCTTTACCCACGCCATCGAGCGGCGCCTGGATTACGTGCGCCTCCTGGGGGCCGATACCCGCCACCACCGCATGGACCTCTGCCTGGCCCCGGAGGAGGCGGCCGAGGCCCAGGCCATCTTATCCGGGCATTTCGGGGAGGTCCCTCCCCTACTGTTGGCCCTGCACCCCACCGGCTCCGACCCTTACAAATGGTGGCCGGCGGACTCTTTCGCAGAATTGGGGAATTTTCTCTCTGAACGCTACCGGGCGCCCCTGTTGATTATCAGCGGCGCCAAGGACCGCAGCCAGGCCGAGGCCATCGCGGCCCGCATCCAGGGCCCCAGCCTGGTAACCGGGGGGCGCTTTCCCTTGCTGACCGTAGCCGCCCTGCTCCGCCGCTGCCGCCTCCTGGTGGCCAACGACAGCGGTCCCCTGCACCTGGGCCTGGCCTTGGGGGTACCCAGCATCGCCCTCATCGGCGCCGACCACCCCGCCCGGGTGGGGCCGCATCAGGTGGAATGGGGCGTCTCTCTGCACAAACGCCAAGAGGTTTGCACCCTGGAACCGTGCCTGTTGAAGAAGTGCCTCGATAACCGCTGCCTGTCGGCCATCGAGGTCTCTGAGGTGATAAAGCTGATTAAGGAATGGTGGGAGCCGCGGTTTTCCTTAAGCAAGGGTTAGGAATATAGGAAAAGACATCCCGATAAGGGAAGCTCTTGCTCTGCCAGAACAGCCGTCCGAAGGCCAGATAGCCCCAGAGGTCCGGATCTGCTGCCCTGAGCGAGGCGAGAATCGCCAGTATATAGGTGATCAGGACGGAGGGCACCCAGACTTTGAGCCAATATTCCCCCCGCGCCACCCTGCTGATGATTGGAGACGTCCATGTTCAGGATGCCCCCTAAACCTGTGGCCCAATTATTCCAGGTATCCGAGATCCCAGGATTACCCTTGCCGCCAGGCCGCCCCCGGCTTGGCGATCCATTAAGCTCCCCAGCGAGGGCCCCAGCCTGTAAAGGTCCGGATAACCTCTCCTTGGGTCAACCCCACCCAGTTTTCATTTCCAAATCCGAGGTGGAATCTTGCCCGTTACACAATTTCCTTGACAAAAATTGGCAAATTAATGACATACTTAATATCGATTAATTCGCCAGGTCAAACATTAAAGGGACCTGGCCCTGGCCACTGAAATCCTGAAATCAACCGCACCCATTGGCCAGGAGAATGGGGAGCAGCGGAGCAAGACAGCGAAAGATAGAGGATGAAGCCAGGGGGAAGGAAACCTTAGGTGGCGGCTTAAGTAAATTAAAGCCCTCACGAAGACGTCCCAAACCATTGCAGAAGAGAAATTGACAAGGTTAAGGGCCCTGGATAACCGGCAAAAACCGAGAAAAGTGGAGGAGAAAGCTGTGGGAGACAAAGGCAAGAAGGATAAGGGTAAGAAAGAGGCCAAAAAGGCCAAGAAAGGCGCAAAAAAAGGAGTCACCAAGGACAAGGATATCAAGAAGTAATCGGTCAACTCACCCAAGGGGCGATGCACATCTGCGGAGGCAGATAATGCCTTGGTGTATCGCTTTTATAAATTAAATTTTAATGAGTGGATATTAACCAGGGTTCATCTTCGGTTCCAAGAAACAGGATAGCTGCGAAACAAGATGATTACCGGCTTTGGGTAATGCATCGATTTAGGTCTCATCTCACTTATTGCTGCCTCCTGCAGTGAGGCGCGGCGCGGTTCTCCTTGATGCTGCTGCGGCTCCCGGGATTCCGCCTCGCCCGGCTCCTCATATCCATCGCCTCAAATTTCATATTCGCCTCCAAGAAGGCCAACCTGGGCGCAACCTCGAATTGACTCCTGGGGGAGAAGAAGAGTAATTAACTTGATTTGATCATGAGGTTCTGCAGTTGCGTCTCCCGTTTCCAGCCTTTGCCGGCCTGCGCCTCTCTCCACATCAAGCCGCTTTTTAAGAACGCCGCAACCACCGTAAAATTTCTTTCTCCTGATATTGATATTCTAAAGATAATGATTATAAATAAAGCTGCGCGACCGACGCGCCGGGAGAACTTTTGGTGGCAGATCCTCAAAACCGTCTGGAACAAATAATTAAGGCGCTGAGAGATAAAAGGTACCGGCTCACTCCCCAACGGCTGGCCATGCTGAAGATCATCGCGGCGAGCACAAGACACCCTAATGCAGAGCAGATTTATGAACAGATGCAAGCCGATTTTCCCACTACCAGCCTGGCCACCATCTATAAGACCTTGACCCTGCTAAAGGATCTGGGCGAGGTTTTGGAGCTTAATTTTGCTACCGCGGGCAGCCATTACGATGGCAATAAACCGTACCCGCATCCCCATGTCATCTGTACCAAGTGTGGCCTAATCCTCGATCCCGAGTCTGTAACCGTGGCGGAGATCTCTCAAGAGATGGCGCGGCAGACCGGCTATCAGATCACCCATCACCAGCTAAACTTTTTCGGCCTTTGCCCCGGGTGCCGGAAGGAAGGGCAAGCGGTTGCAACCCAGGAGGAAGAAAATGGCTAAGAATAAAAAGACCTTGACCACGGCTTTGGGGATACCCGTGCCCGACGATCAGAACAGCCTGACCGCCGGCGAGCGCGGGCCGATTCTGATGCAAGACGTTCATCTTTTGGAGAAACTGGGGCACTTTGACCGCGAGCGCATCCCGGAGAGGGTGGTGCATGCTAAAGGTGCGGGCGCGGGCGGTTATTTCGAGGTCACCGAACACCGTACAAAGGAGGTTTTACCATGAAAAACGACGATCGCAAACCCACAACAACCGATGCCGGGATCCCCGTATCCAGCGACGAGTATTCGCTCAGCGTGGGGCCCGATGGACCCATTCTACTGCAGGACCACTACCTCATCGAGCAGATGGCCAACTTCAACCGGGAGCGGATTCCGGAGCGCCAGCCCCACGCGAAGGGTTCCGGGGCCTTTGGACACTTCGAGGTGACCAAAGATGTCAGCGCCTACACCAAGGCTGCGGTGTTCCAGCCGGGCACTAAGACGGACACGTTGATCCGGTTCTCCACGGTGGCCGGAGAGCGCGGCAGCCCCGACACCTGGCGTGACCCACGTGGTTTCGCGCTGAAGTTTTACACCAGTGAGGGCAATTACGACATGGTGGGGAACAACACTCCGGTGTTCTTCATACGTGACCCCATGAAGTTCCAGCACTTCATCCGTTCCCAGAAGCGCCGTGCGGACAACGGCCTGCGCGACAACGACATGCAGTGGGACTTCTGGACCCTATCGCCCGAGTCGGCCCACCAGGTCACGTGGCTGATGGGTGACCGCGGGATCCCGAAGACCTGGCGGCACATGAACGGCTACTCGAGCCACACCTACATGTGGGTCAATGCAAAGGGCGAGCGCTTCTGGGTGAAGTACCACTTCAAGACCAACCAGGGCATCGACTTTCTCACCCAAGAGGAGGCCGACCGGCTGGCCGGTCTTGACGCCGACTACCACCGGCGCGACCTGTTCGAGGCGATCAAGCACGGTGATTACCCAAGCTGGACGCTGAAGGTGCAGATAATGCCCTTCAAGGAGGCGAAGACCTACCGGTTTAACCCCTTCGACCTGACCAAGATCTGGCCACACAGTGACTACCCGCTGCACGAGGTCGGTCGGCTGACGTTGGACCGCAACCCCACCGATTTCCACACCGAAATCGAGCAGGCGGCGTTCGAACCGAACAACCTCGTGCCGGGGATCGGTGTCAGCCCGGACAAAATGTTGCTCGGCCGCCTCTTCGCCTACGCCGACGCCCACCGTCACCGCCTGGGGGTCAACTACAAGCAGATTCCGGTCAACCGGCCAAAAGCACCGGTGCACAGCTACAGCAAAGACGGGGCGATGCGGGTCCAGAACGTGTCCGACCCCGTATACGCACCGAACTCGAAGGGCGGCCCGCAGGCTGACGGTCAGCGCTATCCCGAAGTAGCAATCTGGGAGGCCAGCGGAGAGTTCATTCGCGCCGCCTACACCTTGCACAAAGACGACGACGACTTCGGCCAGCCCGGCACCCTGGTGCGTAAAGTAATGGACGATGCGCAGCGTGACCGGCTGGTGTCCAACGTCGTCGGACACCTCAAGAAAGGCGTGTCCGAGCCCGTGCTGCAGCGTGCGTTCGCATACTGGCGCAACATTGATAAGGAGATCGGCGACCGCATCGCCAAAGGGGTGAAAGGCGGCTGATCGATCCGAAGCCCTTGCTGGCCCGCCTCCCTAAACGCTGGCGGGCCGGCGCCAGACCCCCGGGCGGGCGAGCCGCCCTTTGAGGTGTCAGTTATGGCGGGACGCTATCCCTTTAACTTCCCCAACGACGATTTCGTACAGCCAGGCGACCTCTACCGCAAAGTCATGACCGATCAGGACCGTAAGAACCTGATAGGCAATATTGTCGATCATCTGGGCGGCGCGCAAAAACGCATCCAACTCCGGCAGACCGCTTTATTCTTCAAGGCTGACCCTGATTACGGCCGGCGCGTAGCCGCAGGGCTGGGGTTAGAGGCCGGGGAAGTGGAACGCCTGGCCAAAATGTCCCAGGAAGAACGAGCCAAAGCCACATCTTAAACCGGAATTATAAATGATGTCAGGCTGTTCAGCTCATGGGCGGCGTACATCACCTGCTCAAGGGCTGACAGTGGCAAAAAAGTAACTAAATCTCATCATGGAGAGTTCACAGGAAGGGAGCATCTCATGACCACGATCTCGACCAAAGACGGCGCGCAGATCTATTACAAGGACTGGGGCAGCGGACAGCCCGTGGTTTTCAGCCATGGCTGGCCGCTCAGCGCCGATGCCTTTGAAGACCAGATGTTCTATCTGGCCTCCCACGGCTACCGCTGCATCGCGCCTGACCGCCGCGGCCATGGGCGCTCGAGCCAGCCCTGGAACGGCAACGACATGGACACCTACGCCGATGACCTGGCGGCGCTCGTCGTCGCGCTCGACCTGAAAAACGCCATTCATATAGGCCACTCCACGGGCGGCGGCGAAGTAGCCCGCTACATCGGCCGCCACGGCACGAAACGGGTGGCCAAGGCCGTGCTGATCGGCGCGGTGACGCCGCTGATGCTGAAGACCGCGGCCAACCCCGGCGGCCTGCCGCGGGAGGTATTCGACCAGATTCGCGCCAGCGTCCTCGCCGACCGCTCGCAGTTCTTCAAGGATCTCAGCCTGCCGTTCTACGGTTACAACAGGCCGGGCGCCAGGATTTCGGAGGGCGTGCGCGACTCATTCTGGCTCCAGGGAATGATGGCCGGCTTTCCTGCCGCGTACTTTTGCATCAAGGCGTTCTCGGAAACGGACTTCACGGAGGATCTCAAGAAATTCGACGTACCTACCCTGATTCTTCACGGCGACGACGATCAGATCGTACCCATCGGCGCCTCGGCCCTGCTTTCGTCCAAGATAGTCAAAGGCGCCACGCTGAAGGTCTATCCGGGCGCGCCGCACGGCATGTGCTCTACCCTTAAGGACCAGGTCAACGCAGATCTCCTGGCCTTCTTTAGGGCCTAGCACCAAGCCCCCTGCGTGGGCCTTCAGTCTTTCCGGATCGGTCCGGGGAAGGTCTCGGAGAAAGGAGATTATTAATGATAAAAGGATATGCCGCAACTGAACCTAAGGGAACGCTGAAGCCGTTCGAATTTGACCCCGGACCCCTGGGAGAAGCACAGGTTGAGATCCAAGTCGAGTATTGCGGGTTATGTCACAGCGATCTCAGTATGTTGGACAACGAGTGGGGAATGAGCCAATATCCTTTGATTGCCGGACACGAGATTATCGGCACTGTCGCGGCCATGGGCCCTCACGCCAAGGGATTAATGATGGGGCAACGGGTCGGTCTGGGATGGTTTGCGGACTCCTGTCTGAGTTGCGAATGGTGTAAATCCGGGAATCATCATCTATGCGCCTCCACGGTGAGGACCATAGTCGGCCGCCATGGTGGCTTTGCCGACCGGGTCCGGGCCAACGCGGCCTGGGTCATTCCCCTGCCTGATCAACTCGACCCCCAAACCGCGGCTCCCCTGATGTGTGGCGGCATAACCGTGTTCAATCCGTTGCTGCTGTGGAAGGTGAAGCCCACGGCCCGGGTGGGAGTTGTCGGCATTGGGGGGCTTGGCCATCTGGCCTTGAAATTTGCCCAGGCCTGGGGCTGCGAGGTGACGGCGTTTTCCAGCAGTCCGGAGAAGGAGGCTGAAGCCAAGGGGTTCGGGGCCCATCACTTCATCAACTCCCGTGACCCCGATGCTTTAAAAAAAGTAGCAAACTCATTTGATTTTATCTTGTCGACGGTGAATGTGCCTTTGGATTGGCAAGCCTATATTGAAGCCTTGCGCCCCCAAGGCCATCTTCACCTGGTGGGTATGGTGACTCAGCCGATTGCAGTGCCGCTTTTTCCTCTATTGAGCGGCCAGAAATCCCTCTCCGCCAGTCCGACGGGCAGTCCGGCGGCCATCGCCACCATGCTGCACTTTGCGGCCCGGCACCACATTCAACCCACTGTTGAGAGCTATCGATTTAGTGAAATTAATGATGCCCTGGAGAAATTACGGCACGGCAAACCGAGGTACAGGATAGTCTTAAAACCCTGAAGTTCAGGCCCTGCCGGCGCCGCGTAACCGGCCTCTGGCAAGGGCTCCTGTCATTGCCCGAAGTTGAGATTGAGGCAAGAAAATCACCCCGAAGCAAATTTTGGCAGGATTTAGGTGGCAGGGCTTTCCTCCTCGGGTGGCGCCGCGATGGTCAAGACCGGACAGGTGGCCTGGCGCACCACTTTTTCGGTCACGGACCCAAAGACCAGCCGCTGCCAGCCCGCCAGCCCGTGGGAGGCAATGACGATAAGGTCCACGTGCTCGTGTTGGGCTATCCGGAGGATTTCCGGAGCTGCTTCTCCGGTGGCCACCATGGTCCGGGTCCCCACTTTATGATGGGACACCAGATCTTTGAGCATTTGCTCCGCCTTGATCGCCAGTTCTTGCTGGAACAAGGGCACGTCAAAATTGAAGTCCGCTCCCGGGTCGGGAAACGAATGGGGGACCGGCAACGGCGGAATGACATTCGCCACGATCAATTCCGCCTCAAAATACCGGGCCAGTTCCTCGGCGTGTTTCAGTGCGATGAAAGCCGGCTCACTGAAATCGGTGGGACACAAAATTCTTTTAAACGGCAACATTAAACGTCCATCTCCCTTCGATTATTTACCGTTTTTAATTTAACCACCATCTTAGGGAGTTGCAAGCGCGCCCTGCCGATAATCATCTCCCCAGCCGGTAGTATCAATAGCAGGTGAGCCGGCTGTCCCTGGCCGCCCAAGATGGCGGGCGCGGGAGGCCCGCCCCATCCTTAGCCAAGGCGCCGGCTAAAGCCTGCGGCTGCCGCTTAATTCTCCGTAAATCTCATTGATCTCCCGGCCCAGGCGCTCCAGGGAATAATGGGCTTCCACCTCGGCGCGGGCTTGCTCCCCCAGCCTCCTGGCGAAATCCGGGTCCGCCAGCAGGCGGTCCAATGCCCGGGCCAGGGCCTCGGGGTCCCGGGGCGGGATGAGCAGGCCGTTAACTTCGTCCGTCACCACTTCCGGAAGGCCGCCCACCGCGGTGGCGATCACCGGCAGGCCCGCGGCCATGGCCTCCAGCAGGGCCAGGGACACCCCTTCGCTGTGGCTGGGCAGCACCAGGATATCCAGGGCAGCCAGCAGGTCCGGGATATCCCGGCGCTGGCCGAGGAAGTTAACCCGCGGCCCCAAGCCCAGCTCCGCCGCCATTTGCCGCAGCTCCGCCTCCCGCCGGCCGCCGCCGATGATCAGGGCCTCCACGGGATAACGATCTTTTAACCCGGCCAGGGCGGTGAACAATTCCTGATGCCCCTTGCCCCAATGGTCCAGGCGGGCCACCAGACCCACCACCCGGGCTTCCTCAGTGATCCGCAATTCCCGGCGCACTTCGGCCCGGGGCCGGTGTTCCTGAATACGAGCCAGGTCGACGCCGTTGGCCACCACCCGTACCTTCGCCGGGTCCAGGGCGCATTGCTCGATCAGGTAGTCCCGCACTCCCTGGGAAACCGCCAGGCTCAGGGTGGTGAACCGCCCCAGGAGGCGGCAGATCAGCCGGCGTTTGCGGCTGAAGCGGGTAAAGCCGTGCCAGTGGTCGACGATCAGGGGCACCCGCATCAGGGCCGCAGCCAGACGGGCGTAATTGCCCGGCACGTAGCTGTTGGTGTGGAGCAGTTGGATGCGGTAGCGGCGCAACACCCGGCAGAGGGTCAGGAAAAAACGGAGCCAGACCCAGCCGTTGAGCCCGGGCAGATTAAAATTGATGGGGGTGAGCTGCGGCGGCAGGAGGTTTTCCCGGTCGGCAGTGAGCAGCCCGGCAAAGACCCGGAAGCGCTCCGGGTTCAGCCGGGCCGCGGCCGCAATTAGCACCATCTCGGCGCCCGCGGCCCGCTCCGGCTTGATGATGAAGAGGACGTTGATCTTATCCAGGGGCCTCTTCCTCTCCATAATCAGGGGTCGGGGGGCCTTTAGGCCCCCAAAAAAATCATCTTGGCTTTTCGCAGTCGTCTGGTCATTTCTTCGACTTGGCCAGCGGCAGCAACTGCTCACTGATGATTTGCGCCGCCAGGCGTGAACCGGCGGTATTTAAGTGAACCACATCGTACATGTATTTTGCCTCCCGGGGAATCAAGCGGGCCAGATCGATGACCAGGACCCCGTTGCGGCGGCCCACCTGGACGGTGGCCTCATTAAACTTATCGTAGATCTCCTGGAACTCCTGGGCGGAGATCTCGGAGTCGGACTCGAAGCCTTTCATGGACTGGCGGACCTTGTCATCCGGGTCGGCCTTGATGCGGCTGAACTGGGTCATCAACACCGGCGTGATCCTCCGCGCCCGGCAGATATTGATGAAGGTTTGCAGGTTCATCTGGAACTCGTCCAGTATCCGGGCCGGATCGAAGACGATCTTCCTGCCCCGGACGTGGGCGAATTCATCCTCCGGGTCCCCGGCCTTCTTCCCGAAGATCTTTTTAGACAGGCTGCGGAAGGCCAGGTGCAGGTTGGGGATGTAGGTGTCCCGGGCCAGGGTGGAGATGGCCGTCATCCCGGTCAAATTCTTATACAGCTTATAATCGATGATGGGGGCCCGGGTAGGATTGCGGCTCCAATAGGTCCGGTCGTAGATCAGGGACACCAGGTCGTTGATATTGTGCATCATCACCACCACGTCGGGCTTCAGGGGGATGAGCTTATTCAGCAGGATATCCAGGGAATGCAGGGAATTGTTGCCGCCCACCCCGGAGTTGTACGAGGTGACCTTTTGGCCGCTCGCCTTCTCCAGGAGGTTGCCCACCAGATAGGGGAAGCGGTTTTCTTCCTCGACGTAGATGCAGGCCGTGGTGGAGCCCCCCAGGAAGACCAGGGTGAGGTCGGGATCGGGGTAGCGGTTATAAGGGAGGATGAAGCCGTTGGCGTCGGTGCGGACCCGGTAGGCCTTCTGCACCAGGCTGTCGGACTCCCGCACGTCCTTGTCCGTCGGCAGGTCCACCACGTTCATGGAGGGCTGGAACTCCCGGAGGTTAATGTAGCGCCGCTCGGTGAACAGCACCTGTTTTTGGCTATGGTTGCGGTAGGCCAGGACCTTTTCGGCGGCCCAGGTGGCGGCCACCAGGAAGGTCAAGAAAATCAGGACCAGGGTCTTCTTGGGATTCTCTTCAAACCAATTTTTCTTGCTCTGCTCCGGTGAGGCGTCGGCCATATCTGTTCTCGTCTTGCCTTCCGTTCCCGCCGCGGGGGCACGTTCCCGGCCATTAGCGGGCCTTTCCAGTAATTATACTAAATTCCGCCCCCTAAATAAGTTCAAAGTTCAAGTTTTACGGTTCAAGGTCCTTATATTCGCGGTTTTTTTAACTTTTAACTTTGAACCTTGAATCTTGAACTCTCTGATCCGCCATCCGTCCCGGCTGGGGTGAATCACCCCCCGTTTGATACCGATTCCCCCAGGCGCAGGCCGATGGTGCCTGGCTTTCTCCAGGAGAACGCCCTGGCAGGCAGTTGCTTGCATGTAAAATCATTAGGAATATAAGTACGATAACCTTAAATTAGTTAAATGTCGCAATAATCGCCGCATTTGGCACAAATTTAGCTTAATACCAAGTTGGATTAATATGCGGGAATTCCCGCGCCATGGCTCCCCGCGAGCCCGAAAAAACAGATGGAAGGGGGTGCTGTCACTGTTGGGAGAAGCGCATGACTAACTGAGATGATTCAATTTTTCATAGAGGTAATCTTGACTCACCTGTTGAGGAAGGAGGAATTTGAATGTCCGATCTGAAGAAAGAGGTTCAAGAAGCTCCGCTGCTTTGGCCTCTAACCCCGATCCCCACTTTCGAAGAAGTGTATGATCCCAAGATCTGCACCGAAGCGTCCCGGGAAATCTCCACCATCTTTGAGGGCTGGCTCCATCCCAAGCACGAGATGGCCAAACCCGAGGCCCTTGGGAAAGTCCGGGTGCTGGAGTGCGGCCACGGCGGCCTGCAGGTCAGCTCCATGTTCGGCGGTGCCTACCTGGGCGAACTGGGGGCCAACGTCATCATGGTGGAACCCCCCGGCGGCTCCCCGCTGCGGAAACTGACCCCCTTTGGGCGCAAGCGCTACATGTTCAAAGACAACGTCAACGGCGATCTGTGCGGCGGCACCTTCCTGCACGAGTGCCGCAACAAGCAGTCCATCACCCTGGACCTGACCAAACCGGCAGGCCGGGAAATCCTGAAAAAGCTGGTCGTCCACGTCGACGTGCTCATTGAGAACTATCCCGTAGGCCAGTTCGACGCCTGGGGCATCGGCTACCGCCAGCTCTCCAAGATCAACCCCCGCCTGGTCTATGTCTGGAACGGCCAGAAAGGCCAGTGGGGCAGCTTGAAGGACAGGCCGGGTGAGCTTTATCCGTCTTCCCCTTGCGCCTCCGGCTGGTGCCATGCCACCGGGCTGCCCAAGAGCTTCGGCGGCACCCCCCTCCGGGCCGGCGAGCGGGCCGACGATATTCTCTGCGGCAACCTCACCGCCCACGGCACCATCGCCGCCCTGATCTACCGGGACAAGGCCTCCGGCAAGGGCCAGTTCCTTGAGGTGACCTCGTCCGAAGCCCACGCCCGGATCCATGACTATGCCTGGGGCTGGTACGGCATGGACGGCTCCTCCAAGCCCCGCTACGGCAACTGGGACCTGGCCATCAACATCTATTCGGTAAACCCCTGCAAAGACGGCTACATGATGGTGGGCGGCGGCCATGACCGGCTGTGGTACCGCATCTGGAAGACCGTGGGCAAGGACCGCCCCGAGTTGGAAGACATGATCCTGGATGAGCCTACCCTGCGGGTGGTCATCGACCGGGTCGGCCACGACCAGCAGGTCAAAACCTGCACCATCCTCACCGACTGGATGAAGGACTGGACCCGGGAAGAATGCCGGGCCAAACTGCTGGAAGAGGAAGTGGCCGCGGGCGGCGTCTCCTTCCTGGACGAAGTGGCGGAAGAGCCCCACTACAAGTACCGGGGCATGGTGAAGGCCATCGAGACGTCCCACTACGGCAAGGTGCTGTTCTGCGGCTCGGTGTTCTATAGCCACAGGACCCCGGGCCGGGTGAAAGACCTGGGCCGCCCGGTAGGCTACGACAATAACGATATCTACCGCAAGCTCCTGAACTTCGACACCGCTAAGCTGAATGAGCTGCACAGCAAAGGGCTCATCTAATAGAGGGGGTTAGGAAATATGTCCGAAAACCTGGATAAACTACCGTTTGAGGAATATTGCAAGACGATTTTCAATAAGGACACCCTGTTTGAAAAACCCGAGTGCCTGAAAGGTTATCGCGGGCTGTCCTGCACCCAGTATATCCTGGGGCCGGCGGCCGCCGCCTACCTGGGGGAGTTGGGGGCCGAGGTCATCAAGATCGAGGTCCCCCGCCTGGGCGAGCCCATGCGCCACTGCTCCCCTTACAACGAGTCCTGGTTCTACCCGGTTTCCCGGTGGAACCCGGGCCGCGGCACCTCCCCGGCCTTCCAGGGCGCCAACCATAACGAATACTTCGTCACCCTGGACTACCGCAAACCGGAGGCCAAGGAGATCTTCTACGGGATGGTACAGAAGTCGGACTTCATGGTCTGGAACTACCGGCCCGGCACCTTCGACCGCTGGAAGATCGGCTACGGCGCCTGCAAAGAGGTGAACCCCAGAATTGTCCTGGCCTGGTGCGGCGGCTTCGGCGGCTTCGGCCCCGGCCGGAACTGGGCCTCCTACGACATCCTGGGCCAGGCCAAAGGCGGCGTCTTTTCCTTCACCGGCCACCGGGCCGGCGCCGCGGCAGGCTTCCCCAGCAAGCACACCACCTGGATCATGGACTACTCGGTGGGCATGCTGGTCTCCACCGGCGTGCTGGCCGGGCTCTACTGGCGGGACACGGTCTCCAACCTGGGCAACTTCTTCGAGTGCTCCCAGGTGCAGGGTTCCACCCGGTACACCGAATACGGCCTGCCCCTGTGGGGCCGCCACGGCATCGTCCGCATGCGCTGGGGCAACTGGGACACCGAGATCTGCGTCAACGGCATCTGCAAATGCGGCCTCTCCTCCCACCCCCAATCGAAGCACCCGGCGGAGAAGGAAGAGGGCTATATCTGTGTCCAGGCATATAAGGATGAAGACTTTGCCAAGTTGATGAACCTCATCGGGCGGGCCGACCTGGCCAAGAAATACGCCACCCACGATGCCCGCGTCGAGGCCCGGGCCCAGGAAGAGATCTACCCGGCCATCGAAGGGTTCCTGAAAGACAAGACCAAGGAGAAAGCCAGCAAAATCTTCAGCGAGGCCGGCATCATCTCTCAACCCTTGCTCACCATCCTGGAAGCGGCCAACTGCGACCACTTCCTGGAGCGGGGCTCCCTGGGGTGGTACGACGACCCCTACTACGGCGACGTCTTCACTCAGAAAACCATGTACAAGATGAGCGAGTCGCCACCCCGGTTGAAGCACGTCCACCGGCCGGTGGGCTCCGATAACGAGGAGATCTACCAGCGGGTTTGCGGCCTCAGTCTGGAGCAAATCCGGGAATGTGAAGCCAAAGAAATCATCTAACCTTACGGGGGGCGGATTTCTTTGCAGCCTCCCCGGAGCCAACCTCTTTCGACAAGGGAGGAATAACTCGATATGACTGAATTCAAAATCTCGCTGCTTTATGATTGCCCGAAGTGCAAGGCGCGTAACTTCTTCGATCCCTACAGTTTCTGGGAATATTCCGGGAATTTCAAGTGCGCCGGCTGTGAAGGCCTCTACTATGCCGAATGGGAAAACGGCCAGCGGGTGGTAGAGCCGGAAAAGGCCCGGGGCAAGGATTACATCCTGCCGGGCTACGCCGAAACCCCTGAACTGAAGCCCCTTTCCGGGGAAGGTAAGACTTCGCCGCCGCCTTTCGCCAACGTCACCTTCCTGGGGAAACCCAAGAACCTGACCAAATCGGCTCGGGGCAAGCTGGTCGCCTGCACCCAGCTCAAGCCGGAAGACCTGGACGGCAGCTGCTGGAAACGCATCAGCGCCGAGCAGAAGTATGGAAAATCCTGGTAACCGCCGGGTAACTTTGGAACACAGGAGGAATACTCAATATGCCGAAGATTCTTTGCGAACAGTGCCAGGATTTCAAATATACTTATGACCCGCAGATTTCCAAGATGCTCTACGGCCACTGCCGGGCCATTGAATATCCTTTCCTGCTTGGCATTTTCAAGGAAGCGCGGCCCGGGGCCTGGACGGCCCCCAAGGAATGCAAATTCTTCCACGAGAAGAAGAAAAAGTAGGATACAATAGACCTCAAACCGGGGGCGCCGCCTTGCCGGCGCCCCCTATCTTTTCGCACCCCCTCCAACCCCATGAAGGATTATTCGCTATATTACCGGGACCGGCGCCTGAACGAAGCCGAAGTGGCCGATTACCTGGAACGGGCCTGGAACGAGCTTTACGACCTGGAGTTTGACGCGGTCTTCGGCGCCTGGCGTGGCGTCCACCTGGAGGTGGAAACCGACACGGTGCACGTCACCTGGGAGAACATGTATGCCGGACCGCCCCTGATGATCTCCATCTCCCGGAGCAGCGGCGCCATCAGAATGGACTTTCCCCGGGAGGAATTTCTGGAACTGGAGGAGGCGGCCATCGAGCGGCTCCGCCACCAGCCGCCGGAGCGCCGCAGGTAAGGGCGGAGGTCGGGAAACATAATCACTTTTGCCCTAATGCGGTTCATTTAAGCATTAGGAGCCGATGTGCAATCATTTCTTTGGTCATTCTCAGGGAGCCGCCGGCGACCGGAAAATCTCTAAATAGGAGATGCTTCGCGGTGCGATGCCTGACAAAAAAATGCAGGGTGGGCACTGCCCACCAAATTCCTTGGAAAAGAACCGCTTAAATAAACCGTATTGATTTTAGCCCACAAGCCGCCAGACCTTTGCGGAAATTGGTGGAGGTCCAAGGAAAAGGAGAGCTACCGATGGATTGGGGAATGCAAAATCGCTTAGGCCAACTAATGCCCAATGGCAAGTGTTTTTTTATGCCCATTGATCATGGCTATTTTCAAGGGCCGACCAGGGGTCTGGAGAGGCCGGGAGAGACGGTAAAACCGCTGCTTCCTTATGTAGACGCCATCTTTTGCACCCGGGGGGCCTTGCGTGCGGCCATCGATCCTCTGAACAGCAAGCCCATTGTCCTGAGGGTGTCCGGATGCACCAGCATGGTGGGAGAGGATTTGGCCAATGAGGAACTCACCACCTCGATCGAGGAGATTATTCGTTTGAACGTGGCTGCCGTGGGGCTCTCGGTCTTTATCGGCAGTCATTATGAAAAGGAAAGCTTGAAGAATCTGGCCACCATGGTCAATGCCTGCGAGGATTATGGCATCCCGGTGATGGCGGTTACCGCCGTGGGCAGGGAACTGGAGAAACGGGAGGCGCGTTACCTGGCGCTAAGCTGCCGCATTGCGGCAGAACTGGGCGCCAGAGTGGTTAAGACCTATTGGTGTGAAAAAGATTTTGATAAGGTGGTTCACTGCTGTCCGGTTCCGGTCATTATGGCCGGTGGGCCTAAGTGTGAGACGGAATTGGAGGTCCTGGAATTTGTTCATGATGGCATCACGAAGGGAGCGGTGGGAATCAACCTGGGCAGAAACGTCTGGCAGAGCCCTCATCCGGTGGCGATGGCCAAGGCCTTAAGGGCCATTGTTCATGAAAAGGCTTCCGTCAAGCAAGCTCACGAGGTCTTAAAGAAGAGCCAAGAAAAAAAAGCACCCGCCAGGGCGTAAGGTAGCTACCAGGCAGAACCGCCGGGGGCGGCGGCGCCACCTGATCATCCGCAGCCAGTGACCTTCGGGCCTTGGTGGTTCGCCCCGGATGACCTGGATTTCATTCCAAGCTCGCATATGCTGGTCGCCAAATACTACAACAATAACGATATCCGTCTGGAGGAACTCCCCATCCCGAAGATCGGGCCGGGGGAGATCTTGGTAAAGGTGCGCGCCAGCGGCATTTGCGGCACCGATGTCATGGAATGGTACCGGATCAAAAAGGCTCCCCGGATCCTGGGCCATGAGATCGCCGGGGAGATCATCGAGTCAAAATCCCGCCGCTACCAAAAAGGACAGCGGGTCTTTGTCAGCCATCACGTGCCCTGCAATCAGTGCAAATACTGTCGGGCAGGAAACCATACGGCGTGCGATACCTTGCACCGGGGCAATTATGATCCCGGCGGCTACAGTGAATTTATCCGGGCGCCCAAGATTAACGTCGATTATGGGGTCTATGTCTTACCGGATCAGGTTTCCTATGCTGAAGGAACCATGATCGAACCGTTGGCCTGCGGGATACGCGGACTCAAGCTGATCGATCTCCGGGAAAGCCACACCGTCCTGATTCTTGGCTGCGGAATCTCCGGCATCCTGAATATTCAGTTGGCCAAATTAACCGGCGCCAGGGTGGTGGCCACCGATGTAAATGAGTATCGCTTAAGGAAGGCCAAAGAGTTTGGCGCCGATGAGGTGAGGCACGCCGATCAGGATCTAAATATTAAGGCGGATAGGGTGATCATCTGTACCGGAGCCTATGGAGCGGTCGAGCAAGCCTTCCAATGTCTGGATAAGAAGGGGATTATTCTCCTCTTTGCCATCCCCAACCGGGATATTGCCCTTCCCATACCGGACTTTTGGAGAAATGAATTTACCGTGACCTCATCCTATGGCGCCGCCCCGGTTGATTTGGAAGAAGCGTTGCAATTCATTGCCTATAAAAAGATCAATGTCAAAGACACCATAACCCAGAAGCTGCCGTTGGCACGGATTCAGGAGGCCTTTAAGATTGTCAGCGAGGCCCAGGAATCCTTAAAGGTGGTGCTGGAGCTTGAGTAATCATAAGTCCTGCAGCTCATAGGGCGCCTCTCGGGCGCCCTACAGCTGAGCGCGCCCGCCCGGTAGGCTCAGCCGCAACCGGGTTTTTTTACAGGGGAAAGGAGCCGGTAGTCCCGGGCCTTTCCCCCCGTTTTTTTTAGGTGGTGTGCTCTTTCTTGTAGAGGGGCGACATGTCTCGCAGGGTTTGCACGATGCCCGGCATGACCTGCAGCACCCGGTCGATGTCGGCTGCGGTGGTCTCCCGGCCCAAGGTGAAGACCAGGGTGCCCTGGGCCAGGGCGAAGTCGAGGCCGGTGCCGATAAGGACGTGGGAGGCCCTGAGCGACCCCGAGGCGCAGGCGGAGCGGGTATTGACGATGATGCCCTCATCTTCCAGCATCATCATCAGGCTCTCACCTTCGATGTATTGCACCGAAGCGGACAGGAGGTGGGGCAGGCAGTGGTCGGGGGAGCCGTTGATCTTGATCTCCGGGATGCTGGCCGCCAGGCCCTGGCGCAGGCGCTCTTTCAGGGCCTGCAGCCGGGGCAGGCGTTCCGGCATTTCCCTGGCCGCCAGCTCGGCGGCGGCGCCCAGGCCGACGATGCCCATCAGGTTTTCGGCGCCGGCCCGGCGCTTGTTCTCCTGGAGGCCGCCGTCCAGCAAGGACAAGATGGAGGAGCCTTTGCGGATAAAGAGGGCCCCAACCCCGGGGGGGCCGTAAAACGGGTTGGCCGCCAGACTCAGGAAGTTGACCCCCAACTCCTGAACATCCACCGGGATGACGCCCACCGCGGCCACTGCGTCGGTGTGCAAGGCCACCTTGTGCTTCTTGGCGATCCCGGCGATCTCCGCGATGGGCTCGAGGGTGCCGATCTCGTTGTTGGCCAACATGACGCTGATGAGGATGGTCTCGGGGGTGATGGCCTTTTCCACCGCCGCCGGGTCCACCAGGCCGTATTGGTCCACGTCCAGGGAGGTCACCCGGTAGTCCAGGAGGCGCAGGGTGCGCAAGGAATTGAGCACGGATTTATGCTCGATATTGGAGGTGATCAGGTGGCGGCCCTTCTCCCGGAGGGCGATGGCCACACCCTTGATGGCGTGGTTGTTGGCCTCGGTGCCGCCGGAGGTGAAGACCACTTCCTTGGGGTCGGCGTTGATCAGCGCCGCCACCTGTTGGCGGGCCTTATCCAGCGCGGCGGCGGCCGCCTGCCCCATCTGGTTGTCCGTGGCAGGGTTGCCGAACACGGTCTCCAGGTGCTGGTGCATCGCCTCCTTGACCTGGGGATGGATGGGCGCGGCAGACTGATAGTCCAGGTAGATCAAGGACATGATTTTAAAAAAACCTCCTTATCCTTGCGGCGGGTTAATGATCGTGTTCGTGGGGCAGCTCCTGCCCACAGGACCTGCAGAAATCGGCCTCCTCGTCCACCTTCATCTCGCAGTAGGGGCAGTAGCACTGGCCGGTACCCTTGTGGTGCGGCTCCCGCTCGGCTTCGCCGCCCACCGGCTTGCCGGCCAGGCGGTCCTGGTAGTTCCTGATGGCGGAGTGCAGGGCGTCGGCCCCCAGGTTGGAGCAGTGCAGCTTGTTGGGTGGCAGGCCGCCCAGGGCCGCAGCCACGTCGGCGTTGCTGATCTTCATGGCCTCATCCAGGGTCTTACCCTTGGCCATGGAGGTGATCATGCTGGAAACCGCGATGGCCGCGCCGCAGCCGAAGGTCTTGAACTTGACGTCCTCGATGCGGTTGTCCGCCACCTTGATATAGACGTTCATTATGTCGCCGCACACCGGGTTGCCGACTTCGCCGATGCCATCGGCATCGGGGATTTCTCCGACATTGCGGGGGTTCTTGAAATGTTCCATAACTACGGGAGAATAAGCCATGAGACTCGACTCCAAATTTTGGATTAAACCAAATTTTCTCTATATTAAATATAAAATTTGCCCGAAGATAAATCAAGGATAAGCCAAAGTAATCCGATTAGTTATGAACCAAGGTTACTTTGGGCGGAGATAATTCTTAGGGTTTGCCCAGTGGAATCGATGATTAAACCTCGGCAAGCTGGCCGCGGCCGCCCGAGCCAAATTTTTTTAACCTTCCCAAGTATTTCAGGGAGCCCTGGCGTGGTATGATGATGGTTAAGGTAAATCCGGCATCCTGTATCGAATTGGGGCGAGGGCCGGAAGCGCTCGCCGCGGTGGGCAGGGGCCGCCGGATAATGAGGGGGAAGGGTGCAATTTGACTGTTCACGGGTGCTGGCCGATTTTCCGGCGGCAAAGCTCAGGCTGCAGAACCGGGAGCCAGCCCGGCTAATTTGGGATGAACACGGGGGCACCTTCGTGCTGCGGGTGGAGGGCCTGGAGGTTTGGGAGCGCCCGGAACTCCAAGGGGAGGCGGGTATCTGGCTGGAGGCCGTTTTGCCCCCGCCCTCGTCCCTGGCCGGCCTGATCGAGGCTTTCGCCGCCCGGCACGATTTGCGCCTGGAGCCGGCGCCGGCCGCGGCCGAACTCCTGGAGACCCCGATTCTGGCCGCCTGCCACCTTCCCGGCCAAAACCTTTTCATCTTTTGCGAAGCATCCCGGCTCACGGCACGCCGCCGCGGCCCCCAGCTCCTGGAACTGCGGGTCAACGGCGCCTTCCAGACCAGGCGGCTCTTAAGCCGGCAAATGGACCTCGTCATCCACCTGACCATGGCGTCCATCTCCCGGCTGCTGGCAAGCCTGCTGGCTTGGAGCCGGAATGGGGCCTAAAAAACGGGCCCGATTAAGGAAAAGGCCAGGGGTTCTCCACGTGAGCCCTCGCAGGGCACGGGCAAAAAATAGTTTTTTTCAGAAATTTCAATATTATAATGGGCGCATTACTCCAGTCCCTGGAGGCAGTCATGGAAGATTGGCAGAACAAGCTCTATTTTAGTGATAACCTGGAGGTCCTCCGCCGGCATATCCCCATGGGCAGTGTTGACCTGATCTATCTGGATCCGCCTTTCAACTCCAATGCCACTTACAACATGCTGTTCAAAGAACCTTCCGGGGAAAAATCCGCGGCTCAAATCTCCGCATTCGAGGACACCTGGAAATGGGGGACGCAAGCGGAAGAGGCCTTTGATGAAGCGGTTATGGCGGGGCCGCCGCCGTTGGCCGAATTGCTCAGAGCCCTGCGGCAGGTCCTGGGCCGCACCAATATGCTGGCCTACCTCAGCATGATGGCGGTGCGCCTGGTGGAGATGCACCGGGCGCTGAAACCCAGCGGGAACCTTTTTCTGCACTGCGACCCCACCGCCAGCCACTATATCAAACTTATCCTGGACAACATCTTCAGCCCGAAAAACTTCCGCAACGAAATCATCTGGGAGCGCTCCCAACCCAAGGGCCACGCGACTACCCGTTTCTCCCGGGCCCACGACACCATCTTTTTTTACAGCAAGTCGGAAAAGTCCGTGTTTAACCCACAATTCACGGAGCACGACCCGGCTTACTTAGAAAGGTTTTACCGCCATGTGGAGCCGGAAAGCGGCAGGCGGTATCGTTTAGATAATTTGGCCAACCCTAACAAAGAGAGGCCGAACCTGACTTATGAGTTTCCCCCCGGCAGCGGCACGGTGCGGGTCTGGCGCTGGACCCGAGAGCGGATGCTGCAGGCCTGGGCCAAAGGGCGGGTGGTGATTCCGGATAAGGGTGAGGTGGCCCAATATAAACGTTACCTGGATGAGATGGCCGGCACCCTGGTAAAAGACATCTGGTACGACATCGAACATTTGCACGGCTCCCATCATGAATATCTGGGCTACCAGACCCAGAAACCGGAAGCCTTGCTGGAGCGCATCATCCGGGCCGGAAGCAACGAAGGGGATGTGGTGCTGGACCCCTTCTGCGGCTGCGGCACCGCGGTGGCGGTGGCCGAGCACCTCCAACGCCGCTGGATCGGCATCGACGTCACTTATCTGGCCATCGACCTCATCCGGCAGAGGCTGCAAGATTCCTTCAAAGGCGAGCTCGCCCCTTACGTAGAAATCGGGATTCCCCAGGACCTTCCAGGCGCCGCTAGGTTGTTCCAGCTCAACCCTTTTCAATTTGAATGTTGGGCCCTGGCCACGGTGGGGGCCCGCAGCGCCCGGGACAAGAGAGGCGCGGACCGGGGCATTGACGGGGTCATGATCCTGCGGGATGAATATAGCGGCGAATATAAGAAAATTATCCTACAGGTGAAAGGCGGTCAGGCCACAGTCTCCCAAATCAGGGATTTGAAGGGGGTTTTGGACCGGGAGAAGTCGGAGATCGGTGTGTTTCTGACGCTTAAACGCCCCACCCGGCAGATGCGGGAGGAGGCCGCCGCGGCGGGCTCTTTCATAGATCCTGGATTCCCGGAGCAACGTTTTCCGCGTCTACAAATTCTCACCATTGAAGAGATTTTTGCCGGCGAGAAGATCAAGTTCCCCACCTGGTGGTCTCCAGACACCTTTAAGAAGGCTGCCCGGCGGCGAAAAACCAACCCGGAAGGATCACAAAACAATTTGCTGAAGGAATTGCAGGAGACATATGACCTCGACTGAGGCCGGTGGGGCAAAGAGCCGGGGATAAAGAAAATCGGCCCCTAACCCCTATTTCTTTTCCAGGTGGATGTAAGTGCACATGGCCTTGGCCACCAGGCGCTCCCCCTGGCGCACCTCCACTTCCCCCAGGGAGATGGTGCGGCCCCGCTTGCTGATGCGGGCCACCGCCTCCACCTCACCCTCCTTCACCGCGGCCAGGAAATTGATCTTCATTTCCACGGTGTTGATGGTTTCCCCTGCCGGCACCAGGCTGTAGAGGGCGAAGGCCACCGTCTCGTCCGCCAGCGCGGCGATCATGCCGCCCTGCAACAGGCCGATGGAATTGGCCAGCTCCGGCCTGAAGGGTAAGAGGAAGCGGGCGTAGCCCCGCCCCAATTGCGGCGCCTGGATGCCCACGAAGCGGACGAAGGGGTTGGCGGCCAGACGGGCGCGCAGGGCGGCTTCCGCCTCCGGCGCCAAGGGTTCGATTGCGCTTTGCATGAGATTCTCCGCAAAAAATCTTTAACCCAGACACCCGGAGGGGCAGATCGGTTTCTAGTTTTCCCTTGTTGGCTTTTTATTAGAAACTCGCCCAGGGGCCTAAACGAAAAAAACGAAAAACGCAAAACCCAAAACGAAAAACTGGAATCTAAAACGAATATCCGGGTCTCTATGATAAAATATCTATAATCCAGGGAAATAAATAGCCACGGGAGATTATACATGAAAATTGCCATCAGCGGCAAAGGCGGGGTGGGCAAGACCACCCTGGCGGCCCTGCTCATCAACTATTTTCGGGACCAGGGTAAAAAGGTGCTGGCGGTGGACGCCGACCCGGACGCCAACCTGGCCCTGGCCCTGGGGGTGTCCGATCCGGAGAGCATCGTGCCCCTGAGCCAGATGAGGGACATGGTAGCGGAGCGCACCGAATCCGAGCCCGGCAAGATGGGGGGCCTCTTCAAGCTGAACCCCAAGGTGGATGACATCCCCGAGAAGTATGCCCGGCAACTGGACGGCGTCAAGCTCATCGTCATGGGCGGGGTGAAGAAGGGCGGCAGCGGCTGCATCTGCCCGGAGAGCGTGCTGCTGCGCACCCTGGTGACCCACATGGTGCTCCTCCGGGATGAAGTGGTGGTCATGGACATGGAGGCCGGGATCGAGCACCTGGGGCGGGCCACCGCCAAGGGGGTGGACTGGCTCATCGTGGTGGTGGAGCCGGGCCGCCGCAGCGTCGAGACGGCCTTGCACGTGCGGCAGCTGGCCGGGGACCTGGGACTGCGCCAGGTGGGGGTAGTGGGCAATAAAATCCGCGGGGAGTCGGACGAAGCCTTCTTACGAAAAAACCTGCCGGACCTCCCCTTCCTGGGCTTCATTCCCTTTGACGAAAGGATCATCGAAGCCGACCTGAAGGGCATCCCCCCCTATGAGGCCGTCCCGGAGCTGTTGGAGGTGGCCGCGACCATCGCCGGGAAGTTGAGCGCAGGGTAAGTGTTGAGGGAGGGGGGAAGGGGGACCTCCCGCCGCGAGACGCGGGCGTCACCGGCCCGCTCACCATCCCACCCCAATTTACCTCCCAATGCGTCGGGGCGGCAGTGGCACAGGCTTCCAGCCTGTTCCAGGGTCGCCCTATCTTTTTATCTGGTTAAGTAAGGCCTGAAAAAAGGCTCGACTTTCTTCCTGGCAGCTTCTAAGTTAATGCCGAGATGCCTCAGGAATTCCACCCCCAACTCTCCGGCCGCCTGAAGATGCTGGTGGTCTTCGTCCTCTATTTCGCCGAAGGAGTGCCCTTCGGCTTCGTCTACACCACCCTGTCCTACTACCTCCGCAGCCGGGGGGTGCCCCTGGAGCAGATCGGCATCCTGAGCCTTATGGGCCTGGCCTGGAGCCTCAAGGTCCTGTGGAGCCCCCTGGCGGACCGCTTCGGCTCCCGGGCCGCCTGGCTG
>JBKQKO010000071.1:0-12650 GCA_052147455.1 Desulfobaccales bacterium
AGCCCACGTCGCCGCAGATGAGCCGGTCCATGGGCTTATCCGAGGCCAGATCCGCCAGGACTTCCTGGATGGCCTGTTCCTGGTCCGGGGTCTCGGCAAATTCGAAGGTGGCCTCGAACTCCCGGTATGCCGGGTCCGGGGGCGAAAACTGGTGCCCCGGCAGGACCCGGCGCAAGGCATAGAGCTCCACCAGTTCCCGGGCGATTTTTTCCACCGCCTTCTTGACCCGCTTTTTGGTGCGCTCCCAGGACTTGCCCCCCAGACGCTCCACCCGAGGCTCCACGCCCTCCACCCCCAGGTATTTCTGCACCAGGTGGAGGCGATCCACCGGCAGGTAGAGGCGGTCGCCGTTCTGGTATTCCAGCTCCAGGAAATCATTGGCCTGAAGTCCGACGGAGAGTTTCACCAGTCCCCGGTAGATGCCGACCCCGTGCTCCAGGTGCACGATGTAATCTCCTTCCTGGAGGTCGGCCAGGGAGGTGAGGTCCTGGGGGGAGCGGCCCTCTTTGCGGCGCCGTCCTTCGGGGCGGAACCCGAGGGCCTCGTCTTCGGTGAGGACGATGAGTCCCTGGGAAAGGAGCCGGAATCCCCCGGAGAGTTCGCCTACGGTGAGCTCCACCCGGCTGCCCGGCTCCCAGGTGGGGTTGAGGTTGAGCGGCGCCTCCAGGCCCTCTTCCTGAAGGAGCCGGGCCAGCCGCTCGCCCCGATGACGGCTTTTGCACGCCAGCAGGACCTGAAATCCGCCCCGGCGCCACTCGCCCAGGCGGGCTGCCAGGGCCGGCACCAGCCGCCCGGCTTCGGCCCCGGCGGCGGACAACTCCTGGGCCAGGCCGTCGTTTCTCTCCACCTGGAAATGGAGGTCGCGCTCCGGATGGAGGTGGCCCCAGGGCAGCAGCGGGCAGAAGACGGTGCTGAACCGGCCGAGGCGGTCCTCCCAGGGAGTTTGATCCAGCCAGCCCCGGGGTTCATGGGCCGTGGCCTCCGCCATCTTCTTCAGCTCCCGCTCCAGGTTAAGGGGGTCCCAGACCACCACCACGGTTTCCGGCGGCAGCATCTCCCACAAGGTCTGGGGCTGCGGGTAAAATTCCTCTAGATGGCGCTCGATGCGGGGAAAGTGGCGGCCTTCCCGGACGTTTTCCCAGAACTGGGGGTCCTGACGGCGTTTGCGCCGGGCCAGGGCGTGTTCCCGGGCCGCTCCGTCCAGCACCACCTCGCTGGCGGGCAGCACCACCAGCTCCGGAAGCTGGCCCAGGGACCGCTGACTGGCCGGGTCAAAGCGCCGGATGGACTCCACTTCGTCCCCCCAGAACTCCAGGCGCACCGGCTCCTCATAGAGGGGTGGGAACAGGTCGATGATGCCGCCACGGACGCTGAAATCGCCCTTCTCCTCCACCACCGGACGGCGGGCATAGCCGCCATCCAGCAGGTTCTGCAGAAATTCCGGGCGGCTCAGGGTCTCGCCGGGCAGCACGTAGGCCAGCAAATCCCGCAGCCGCTGGGCCGGGGGGAGCTTCTGGCGCAGGGCCAGGGCCGGGGCCACCATGAGAAAAGGGGACGCCGCGGTCAGGGCCACATAAGCCGAGGCCATCCTGGCGCAACTCACCTCGGAGTCGAAGCTCAGCTCCCGGAAGGGCAGGACTTCGTGGTCCGGAAACAGGAAGAGGCGCCGGGCGCCGCCGGCCTGGTCCGCCGGGTTTCCCAGGAAGAAGGCCAGGTCCTTCAAAAAGGTCTCATGGCCCTCACCGTTGGGGGTCACCAGGAGGAAGGGCCTTCCTAATTGGCGAAAAAGGCTGGCCAGGAGGTAGGCGCCACAGGCGGGGGTTAGACCTTGCAGATAGACCTGGCTGGGGTCCCGGGCGAACGCCGTCAAGAGATTGGGGGATTCGTCCCCCATGGCCACAGCAGAAGGCATTATTTAATTTTATCTAGAATTGGCGCGATTTTCAAGCAGGCGTCTCAACGGCGCTTAAGGCAAGGCGGGTCCTGAAACCAGTGACCCCCCACTTCCAGGCTCTCTTGACTTTCCGTAAATTCCGATTAACTCTTTATTTTATGAGAAGCCTAAAGGAACCCCATCTCCATGCGGTCTCGGTGAAGGAGCCTCCTTGGTCCACCCAGGCGAATAAGGGTTGGGTGGCTGCGGTTAGTCTGCAAAGGGTTGGAAAAATCATGAAAACCGCACCAATGTTCCCATTATTAATGGCCCTGGCAATCCTGGTGGCGGCTCCGCGGCCAGCCAAGGCCCAGCCCCAAAAAGGGCAGACACAGGGGAGTGCCATGAATGAAAAGCAACATCTGCCAGTGGCCACCTTTGCCGGCGGCTGTTTCTGGTGCACGGAATCGGACTTCAGAAAGGTCCCGGGGGTGGTGAAAGTGATCTCCGGTTATGCCGGCGGCATCGGCGACCATCCCACCTATGAAAACTACGCCGAAAAGGGCTACGTGGAGGCGGTCCAGGTATTCTACGATCCCCAAAAGGTCTCTTATCAGGAATTGCTGGACTACTTCTGGCGGCATATCGATCCCACCGATGCCGGCGGCCAATTCGTGGACCGGGGGCCCCAGTACCGGTCGGTCTTCTACTACCACGACGAGGAGCAAAGGCGCCTGGCGGAGGAATCCAAAAAAAAGCTGGCCAGTTCCGGACCTATACAAAAACTCGGGAAACCTGTGGCCACGGAGATCATCAAGTTCACCAATTTCTACCCGGCGGAGGATTACCACCAGGATTATGCCCATAAGAATCCGCTGCGCTATAAGTATTACCGCTGGAATGCCGGCCGTGACCAGTTTTTGCAAAAGGTCTGGGGCGGAAAGCCCGCGGCCCCTCCCGATCCTCCCGGCGACCAGCCTGCAAAATACACGAAACCCAGTGATGAAGTCCTCCGGAAGAAGTTGACCCCGTTGCAGTATCAGGTGACCCAGGAGGGGGGCACCGAGCCGGCCTTCCACAATGAATATTGGGACAACCATCGGGAAGGCATCTACGTGGACATCGTCTCCGGCGAACCGCTGTTCAGCTCCACGGACAAATTCGATTCCGGCACCGGTTGGCCCAGTTTCACCAAACCCCTGGAATCCGGCAATCTAGTGGAGCGGAAAAAGCGGGAGTGGCTCGGGGTGCGCACCGAGGTGCGCAGCCAGCATGGCGACTCCCATCTGGGGGACGTCTTTAATGACGGGCCGCCGCCCACCGGCCTGCGCTATTGCATGGACTCCGCCGCCTTGCGCTTCATTCCCAAGGAGGATTTGGAGAAGGAAGGCTACGGCCAGTATCTCCGCCTGTTCTCCCAAAAGCAGTGAGCCGCAGAGACCGTTGCCATGCCCGAGGTCAGCCCCCTGGACCAATATAATGAAGCCCTGGTGGCCAATGTGCGGCCGCCGGACTGGGTGAATCCTGAGCCTCAACCCCGGTATAATCTGGTGGTCATAGGCGGGGGCACCGCGGGATTGGTAAGCGCAGCCGGCGCCGCGGGGCTGGGCGCCAAAGTGGCCCTGGTGGAGCGCCATCTTTTGGGAGGGGATTGCCTCAATTACGGCTGCGTACCCTCCAAGGCCATTATCCGCTCCTCCAAAGTTTATGCCGACATCCGGGATGCCGGCCTGTTTGGCTTAAAGATCGCGGGCGCGGCTGAAGTGGACTTTGCCGCGGTCATGGAGCGCATGCGGCGCCTGCGGGCGAAGATCAGCCACCACGATTCAGCCGAGCGCTTCCGGGATTTGGGGGTGGACGTCTTCCTGGGCGAGGCCAGGTTTTCCGGCCCAAATGCCGTAGAGGTGGGAGGCGAGACCCTGCGCTTCCAAAAGGCGGTCATCGCCACCGGCGGCCGGGCTGTGCGCCCGCCGGTGCCGGGATTACCGGAAGCCGGTTATCTGACTAATGAGACGGTCTTCTCTTTGACCGAGCGCCCGGCGCGTCTTCTGGTGATGGGTGGCGGGCCCCTCGGCTGCGAATTTGCCCAGGCCTTCCAACGCCTGGGCTGCCGGGTGACCCTGCTGCACAAATACCCCCGCATCATGAATAAAGAAGATGCGGACGCGGCGGAACTCATCCAGAAGACCTTCCAAAAGGAAGGCATCGGCCTGATCCTCAATGCCAGGCCTCTCCAGGTAACCAAAACCGGCAACGGCAAGCTGGTCCAGTATGAAAGCGAGGGCCAACAGGGAGAAATCGAGGTTGACGAGATACTTATCGGCGCCGGCCGGGCCCCCAACGTCGAAGGCCTCAACCTGGAAGCCGCCGGCGTCAGGTATGAAGCCGGGAAAGGCAGGGGCGTAATAGTCAATGACAGGCTGCAAACAACCAATCCCCATATCTTTGCCGCGGGGGACATCTGTCTGCCCTACCAGTTCACCCATCTGGCCGACTTTGCGGCGCGTATCGTCATCCAGAACGCCCTGTTCTTTGGGCGCAAGAAGCTGAGCGCCTTGACCATTCCCTGGTGCACCTACACCGACCCGGAAGTGGCCCACGTGGGCTTGAATGAAGCAGAGGCGGAAAAGAAGGGTATCCCGGTCACGACCTTCATAAAACCTTGGCGCGAGGTGGATCGGGCCATCTTGGACGGGGAAGAAGAGGGGTTTGTGAAGATTCACGTCAAGAAAGGCGCCGACAAGATCCTGGGCGCCACCATTGTGGCCCGGCATGCCGGGGAGATGATCAGTGAGATCACCGCGGCCATGGTGGGCAATATCGGCCTGGGAACCCTGGCCGCGGTCATTCATCCCTATCCCACCCAGGCGGAGGCCATCCGTCAGATCGGCGACCTCTACAACCGGACCAAACTGACCCCGGGGGTCAAATGGATGTTTGCCCGGTTCCTGGCCTGGCGGCGGTGATTCCAAGGGAATTTTGGGGTTATCGAGTCCGTGCCGATAAAGATAATAATAACCTGCTGCCCCGCCCCGATCTGGATGCTGTCCGGAATAGTCTGATTTTTTCCCGGGAATTTCCCTCTGCATTCGCCCGTATTTTTCCTGCATTTAACTAACTCAAGTTGCGCATCAAATAACCCACCCAAACCAGAGGCCCAGGCTACCAATGCCGGGCAGCCTGGAAGCTATTCTTACTTAAAATGTAGGATAAAGACCGACTTGGGGGCTGGTGAAAGTCCTATGCAAAAATCAGACACATGCGGACAGCTTTTCGAACCGCCCTATGAGATTTCTGGGGTAGATTTCCCCTCACCCTTGGGGGAGATGGGATAAAGCTGGAACCCTTTTATGCTCCCGTTAATAAGTGACTACACCGGCCAGCGGCCTAAACTACCAGTTTTAGGTAGCCTGGGCGTCCCGCCGGTGTATTCTATTCAGGATACGAAACTCGAGATAATCGGTGGGACTCTTTTTCGTTCCCACCGAAGCGCTGGTTATAGAACCGGGAGGCGCCGGACCAACCTAGGCATCAGGAGCGGGTTGGCTCCTGGCTGCCAGGGCGGCGGTCACTCCTCCGACCTCAGCCAAATCTACTTCGCAATTCAGGCTGAGGTAGACCTGCCTGCCAATCCCGACCCCTCCGTGTTCCAGCTCGACGTTATAGGTCATGCCGAAATCCTCGCGGTTGAGCCGGGCCTTGGCCTGAAAGCCGAAGCTGGTGTAGATGGCGCCCTGATCCTCCAGGTACGCCGGCCCGGCCCAGTGAACGTCCAACATCACCCGGCGGGTCACGCCGCGCAGGGTCAGGTCCCCGTGGACCCAGGCCTGGTCCAGTCCTGCCGCCTCCACCCGGGTGCTCTTGAAGGTGATGGTGGGGTATTGCGCCGCGTCGAAGAAATCGGAACTCTTCAGATGCTCGTCCCGCTGCTCCACCCCGGTGCATAAGGACGCCGCCTCTATGTCCACCGCCACTATGGAGCCCGCCACATTCAGAGGATCAAAATCGAGGCGGCCGCTAATTTTGGGGAACATACCCACTATCCAGGTCACCATCAGGTGGCGCACCGAGAAGACTGCCGCACTATGGGAGGTGTTGATTAGCCATTTTGCCATGGGTTGCCTGCCTTTCAGGAGAGTTGCGAAAGTAATCCCGGCTGCCCCTTTATCCGAGGGGGCAGAAGACCCCGCCCTCCCTGCCGCCCCAGGGCCTCGGCGAGCCTCCGGACCTTTACTTTCCGTCACTCCGGCCAGGGGAATTGCATTAAAATTAGGCACGGATAGTGGCTTTGTCAAATGGCTGGGGCAGGGAAGCGACCGCCGCCGCGGCCACAGAAAAAGTGGCTTTTAATACCTGGCAGCATCATGAGGGCCGTGGCAGAGGACCCGGTAAACTTTGGGGCGGATAACCCGAAGATTCATACTTCTTCGGGATATGCCGATGATTAATCATATATAGCCATATTAAGTTTATTGCGGCACGAAAATCCTCCAGGCCTGGAGTTCTGCGCCACCAGGATCCGGGCGCAGGAGATTTGGCTCAGGCCGGCGCGGTCTTGATTTTACCCGCGCCTAGCAAGGGATCGGAAGGAAAGTTTGCTGATACTGACTCGCAAGATTGGCGAAGGGATCATCATCGGGGACGGGTGCCGGGTGGTGGTCCTGGAACTCCGGGGCAAGCAAATCCGTCTGGGGATTGAGGCCCCCGTGGGCGTGGTGGTCCTGCGGGATGAGATTTTCCAGCGGCTTCTCCAAGAGAATCGGCAGGCTGCCGCCTTCGTCTTCAGCGACCTGCAGGCCTTGCAACCGTTGGTGGGCCGTGAATTCCCGGCTGGCTGCCTCCTGCCCCCCTCCCCGCCGCAGGTTCCCCGGTTGCGCCTCGATAGCAGCAGATTAGGGGCCATCCAGGTTCCGGAAGACCGGATAATCTCCTTCCACCAAGGACTTTTGGGATTTGCGGAACCTCACCGCTACGCCTTGTTGGCCCCGCCGGACACCGCTCCTTTCTGCCTCTTGCAATCCCTGGAGCACCCTGAGCTGGCCCTGCTGGTGGCCGAAAACTCCCGGCTGGGGGCCCATTTTAAGTTGGACCGCTCCCATTCTGTCCTGAAGGAACTGGAAGCCCAAGCCCTCGAAGAACTACAGGTTTTCGTCCCCCTGACCATCCCGCCGGGACGGCCCGCCGAAACCACCGCCAACCTGGTGAGCCCCATCCTCATCAACCCGGGCGCCCGCCTGGGGAAGCAGGTAGTCCTGGAATCCTCCCAATTCTCCCATAAACATCCCCTCCTTCCGAAATAGCGAGGCATTCCCGCGGCTGCCGCCGAGCCGAGGGGCGATTAGCGGCACAGGCTTCCAGCCTGTGAGGGGATTGCCCTGATTTTTCATGGGCCGCCACCCGCTGCCCTATCGTTGTGCTTCATAAATAATTTGGCATTATCAAGAAAACCCAGGTTCCAAGGGCATTAAAATCCCCCTTTGGAAAAAGGGGATTTAGGGGGATTTCAGGAGGTTATTTTAAATCCCCCCTGCCCCCCTTTTGCCAAGGGGGGTTAAAAAACCTTAGTTAGAAATATCATAGCAATTATGAAGCATCACCCTAAACGTCCGGGGGGGGGCTGGCGCAAGCTCCCTGGGTAAACCTGGAATTTCCTGTTGCCAGGCCCTTACTTTGTGCTAATATGTACATGGGTTTAACCCTCGGTTTTCGGTTTCCGGCGGCGCCGGCGGCTCGCCTGCGTAAGCGCAGGCCAAAGCCTGCGGCCACCAAAATTTGCGGCGGGATCCGCTTTCCAGGCCGCTTTCAGGATATCGGCGTCCACCCCCGCGGCCGCTGGGGTTCTTGGCGAGAGGGCAAAACTCTCACTTAAAAAAACCTTCGAAAAACACGGTTTGCCGACTTCAAGATGGAGGTACCCAAGGCATGAGCAAGGCAACCCTCACCCTTAATGGGATGACGGTGGAGTTTCAGGCCGGCCAGACCATTTTGGAAGTGGCCTGGGGGAATGGAACCTACACCATCCCCACCCTCTGCCATCTGAGAGATACCACTCCCACCGGGTCATGCCGGATGTGCATGGTGGAGGTGGAAGGGGCCCGCACCTTGTTGCCCGCCTGCGCCACCTTGGCCACCCCCGGGATGGTGATTAAGACCGAGTCGGCCAGGATCGACGCCTCCCGCAGAATGGTCCTGGAACTGCTGCTGGGCTCCGGCAACCATAACTGCCTGATCTGCGAGGCCAACGGCGAGTGCGAATTGCAGGCCCTGGCCTATCGTTATCAGGTGCCCACCCCCAGCTTTGCCAATCCCCCGGACACCCAATACTATTACGAAGACGACAACCGCATGATCGTCCGGGATTTTTCCAAGTGCATCATGTGCGGCCGCTGCGTCCAGGCCTGCAATGAACGGCAGGTGAACCTGGCCATCAGCATCGGCTACCGCGGTTCCCACAACAAGATCGTGGGCAAGGCCGATTACCCTTATATCGATTCCGACTGCGTCTTTTGCGGCGAATGCGTGCAATCCTGTCCGGTGGGGGCCCTGCTGGACAAAAACGCCATGCATCAGGGCCGCAGTTGGGAACACCGCCGCGTCCGCACCACCTGCGCTTACTGCGGGGTGGGCTGCCAGATGGATCTCCACGTCAAGGGCGGACACCTCATTAAGGTGACCGGGGCCGATGCCCAGCCCAACGACGGCCGGCTGTGCGTCAAGGGGCGGTTCGGCATGGGGTTCGTCCAGCATGCCGATCGCCTCAAGACCCCGCTCCTCCGCCAGGAGAAGAACGGCGAGCTGCAAGAGGCCACCTGGGATGAGGCCCTGGATTTCGTGGCCCGCCGCCTCCGGGAGGTGAAAAAAAATCACGGCCCCGAAAAGATTGGCGGCTGGTGTTCGGCCCGGACCACCAACGAAGAAAATTACCTGATGCAAAAACTGCTGCGCGCCGTGATCGGCACCAACCACGTGGATCACTGCGCCCGCCTCTGACACAGCTCCACCGTGGCCGGACTGGCCGCGTCCTTCGGTTCCGGAGCCATGACCAATTCCATCGCCGAATTGGAGGATGCCGATTGCATTTTGGTGATCGGCTCCAACACCAATGAAAACCACCCGGTGATTGCGGCCCGCATCAAGCGGGCGGCCCGGCTGAAAAATAAGGACCTCATCGTCATCGACCCCCGGCGCCAGGACCTGGTCCGGCACGCCCGCCTCTGGCTCCGGCAAATTCCCGGCACCGATATCGCCCTGATCAACGGCATGATGCGGGTCATCATCGAGGAACAGCTCTATGACCAAACCTATGTAGCGGAACGCACCGAGAACTTCGAGGCCCTCAAAGAGACGGTGGCCAAATATACGCCGGAATACGCGGAAAGGATCTGCGGGGTGCCCGCCGCGCAGTTGGCGGCCGCGGCCCGCATGTACGCCCGGGCCCGGGCCGGCTCCATCGTTTATTGCATGGGGATTACCCAGCACACGGTGGGCACCGACAATGTCAAGACCCTGGCCAACCTGGCCATGCTCTGCGGCAATGTCGGCATTCACGGGGGAGGGGTCAACCCCCTGCGGGGCCAGAACAACGTACAAGGGGCCTGCGATATGGGTGGTTTACCCAACGTCTTCTCCGGGTATCAGCCGGTCACCGACGCCGCCAACCGTAAGAAGATGGCGGAGGCCTGGGGCGTGGCCACCCTCCCTGATTGGCCGGGGATGGCCATGACTGAGATGCTCCCGGCCATTGCCCAGGGCGGCATCAAGGCCCTGTACATCATGGGAGAAAACCCGGCCCTCACCGACCCCGATTCCGACCATGCCATTAAGGCCATGCTGGCCCTGGAACTCCTGGTGGTGCAGGACCTCTTTCTCACCGAGACCGGCAAATTGGCCGACGTGGTCCTGCCCGCGGCCTCCTTTGCCGAAAAAGACGGCACCTTCTCCAACACCGAGCGGCGGGTGGCCCGGGTGCGCCAGGCCATTCCGCCGGTGGGGCAGGCCAAACCCGATTGGCAGATCATCTGCGAGATCGCCGGGCGACTGGGCTACCCCATGAAATATGCCGACCCCGAAGAAATCTTTGAAGAGATTCGCCGGGTGACCCCTTCCTATGCGGGGATTTCCTATCAACGCCTGGAGGCCGGCGGCCTGCAGTGGCCCTGTCCCAATGCGGAGCACCCGGGCACGGTTTATCTCCACAAGGACCGCTTTTCCCGGGGCCTGGGTATGTTCTTCGCCATTGAGCACCGGGACCCGGCGGAGATGCCCGACGCCGAGTACCCGCTCTATCTCACTACCGGGCGCCTCCTGTATCAATACCATTCCGGCACCATGAGCCGGCGGGCCCCCGGCCTGGTGGAAAAGTCGCCGGAATGCCGGGTGGAAATGGCCGCCGCCGATGCGGCCAGGTATGGCATTGCCGATGGGCAGCAGGTGCGCCTCCGCACCCGCCGCGGCAAGATCACCGCCAAGGCGCAAATCTCCGGCAAGGCCGTCCCTGGCACCATCTTCCTCCCGTTCCATTTTGCCGAGGCCTCGGCCAATAAACTGACCAACGCCGCCCTGGATCCGGTCTCCAAGATTCCGGAATACAAGGTCTGTGCGGTGCAGATCGAGAAAGTTTGAGGAGGCCGACCATGACCGCACTGACAAAAAATTCAGGATGCGCCTGCCAAACGGCAACTGCTCTCAGCCCGGAAATTATTCAGAAGGTGGATGAGATCATCAACCGCCATAAGGATCAGGACGGGGCCCTGATGCCGGTCCTGCAGGAGGTCCAGGAGGCGGTGGGCTATCTGCCTCCCGCGGTTCAGGAGCGCATCGCCGCTGGCCTTAATATTCCGGGAAGCGAGGTCTTTGGGGTGATGAGCTTCTATTCCATGTTCTCCTGGAAACCCAAAGGCCGATACGTCGTCCGCATGTGCGAATCCCCGCCCTGCCATATTGTCGGCGCCGAAGATATGCTGCACGCCTTGCAGCAAGAATTGGGGGTCGCGGTGGGGGAAACCACCGGCGACGGCCTCTTCACCCTGGAACTCTCGGCCTGTCTGGGGGTCTGTGAAGTGGCCCCCGCCATGCAGATCAATGAAGTGGTCATCGGCAACCTCACCTCCGCCAAAATCAAACAGGTGCTGGCCGACTACCGGACCGGCCAGGTCCCCGATTACCGGCGGTTGCCTTACAGCACCAAGGACTTTCGCCAATATCAGCAAAGCCCCTACGACCTGATCTTACTGGACCACGTTGGGGTCATCGATCCCACCCGGATCGAGGCTTACCTGGCTAAGGGCGGATATGAGACCCTGAAGAAAGTGGTGACCACCATGACCCCGGAGTCGGTGGTGGAGGAAGTGAAGACTTCCGGGCTGCGGGGGCGGGGTGGCGCCGGTTTTCCCACCGGCCTCAAGTGGTCCTTCACCCGGCCCCTGCCGGACACTCCCAAATACGTTATCTGCAACGCCGACGAAGGGGAACCAGGCACTATCAAGGACCGTTACCTCATGGAAGGCGACCCCCACAAGGTCCTGGAGGGCATGGCCATCGCGGGCTTCGCGGTGGGGGCGTCCCAGGGGTTCATCTATGTCCGGGGGGAATATTACCTCTCCCAGGCCCGTCTAAACCAGGCCATTGAGCAGGCCACCGCCAGGGGATTCCTGGGCCGGCAACTCTTTGGCACCGATTTCTCCTTCACCATCGAAGTCCGTTCCGGATCCGGCTGTTACATCTGCGGCGAGGAGACCGCCCTGATCGAATCGATCGAGGGCAAGCGCGGCTATCCTCGCATGAAACCGCCTTTCCCCGGGGTTTCCGGCCTGTGGCATAAACCCACCATCGTCAATAACGTGGAGACTCTGGCCAGCGTGCCGGCCATTCTCAGCAAGGGCGGGGCCTGGTATAAATCCCTGGGCACCGCCGACACCAGCGGCCCCAAGATCCACCAGATCATCGGGCAGGTGCGGACCCCGCATGTGGTGGAAACGCCGGCGGGCTTGACCCTGCGGGAACTCATCGATACCTATGGCGGCGGTCTGCGCCCCGGCCGCCAGTTCAAGATGTGCCAGACGGGCGGCGCCTCGGCAGGCATCGTCACCGCCGCAGCCCTGGACACCCCTATGGACTTCGGCTCCATGGCCAAGGCGGGCGGCGCCCTGGGCTCCGGGACCATGCTGGTGATGGACCAAAGTGTCTGCGTGGTGGATTTTATCCGCTCCGTGGCTAAATTCTTCCGCCACGAGTCCTGCGGCCAATGCACCCCCTGCCGGGAAGGCACCCCCCTCATCCTGGAGACCATGACCCGCATCACCACGGGCCACGGAACCATGGCCGACCTGGACCTGATGGAGCGGCTGGCCGGCGTCCTGGCCGACTCCTCCTTCTGTCCCCTGGGGCAGACCGCCGCTCAACCCATGATGAGCGCCTTCAAGAACTTCCGCGCTGAATTCGAGGAGCACATCCGGGAGAAAAAATGCCGGGCCGGAGTCTGTAAACTCGGCTGAGGCAGGCAACGAGGCCAAAAATTGGGGGCCGCCCTGGCTTTGAGCCCGGGGCGGCCCCTTGTCGCTGGTTATATTGGCGGTTTTTTCTCTAGGCCCTTGGTGCCTCTGAGGAAAAGCTCTCCTTTTGCCGAAAACCGAAAACTAAAAACCATAAAGTGTAGGGTGGGCACTGCCCACCAATTCCGTGCCGTACTATAGACATAATAGGGCGGCCTGTGCCCGCCTAATTTTGGCGGCCACAGGCCGCCCTATTTCTGAGGCAGGCAACGAGGCCAAAAATTGGG
>JBKQKO010000072.1:0-46947 GCA_052147455.1 Desulfobaccales bacterium
CCTGCGGATGGGTCTTGATAATGGCGAATTCCAGGTCCGTCAACTTTCCGGGCTTGGAGAGAATCTCTATGGGCACTGCGATCTTCCCCAGGTCATGGAGTCTACCGGCAACCTGCAGGGTTTCGAGAATCGCCGGGGAGAGACCCATAGCTTCGGCAATGACCGTGGCGATATGGGTCGCCCGCTGCTGATGCTCAACCGTGTACGGATCCCGAGCTCCGATGGTTAATTCCATGAGCTGGATGATGGCCTGCATGAGCCCTTCTTCCCGCAGCGATGCTTACCCGCTTTTTTGAAAAAAGGATATGGTTAAAGCGAATACCTGACAATAAGGGTTTCCCTGATTTTGACAGTGAAAACCCTGATTTTCAGGCGGCGCGCCCCTGGGCCGGCCGGTGCCGACTTTTGCCGGCCACCACTTTTCGCAGGGTCCTGAGGGGACGATAACCCTTCGACCGAGTCTCGCATCCGTGTCTCCTTTACCAGGGTTGGCCGAAAATATCGGCGGCCAAGGCTTTGCCGGGGATTGACCCAAGGATCATGCCGAGGTGGGCCAGGAAAATATATCCTAAAATTACCGATGGTTAGCCAATATGGGGCTCGAGCTGGAACCGCGGCCAGGAGTGTGGAGGCGCGAGATGCTCTTGGAAAATGAAAAAAAATCTTTGGGGATAAAAATAGCCGGGCAGGTCCGCGGCGGCCGGCGAAGGGGGGTATCATTTTGTTTAGCAGAGATTATGCGGCCGCAGATGAATCATACCCCCTGAGGGTGAGGCGCCCACCCTGTTGATTTCAGCAGGATCTGAGGTGGCGGGGACAGATTTGGGTTGGGCGCCACTTTTTTGTGGCCCGGTGCTTCCCTTGGGGCCGGAATTGCGGTATTTCTCAGGCGAGGCTCAGCGCTGTTTCATCTCATCCGCCAAGGAGCTAAGTGAGCCATGGGACCAGATAAGACTCCCACAGGCCGCCAGCTCCCTTTGGCGCCCGGGCGCCAAAGGGAACTGGAGAAACTGGCCCGCCTTCTGGGCCACCGCTTCCGGGACCTATTCCGGCTGGACCAGGCCCTGCGGCACAGTTCTTTTGTCTATGAAAATCCGGAGACTGCCCCCAGCAACGAGCAGATGGAATTCCTGGGGGACGCGGTCCTGGCCCTGACGGTGAGTACCCTGCTGCTGCAGCATTTTCCCCAGAGTTCCGAAGGGGAGCTGTCCCGGGGGCGCGCCGCCCTGATTAACGCCCGGCGCCTGGCGGCCCTGGCCCGGGAACTGGAACTGGGCTCTTACCTCCTCCTGAGCCGGGGTATGGAACTGCAGGCCGGCCGTGAGAAGCCCTCTTTGCTGGCCGATGCCCTGGAGGCGGTGGTGGCTGCCATCTTTCTCGACGGCGGCCTCGAAGCGGCGGCGGCTCTGACCGGTCGCTGGTTTCAGCCGCTGCTGGGAAGGCTGGCCGAGTCTATCCGGCAAGACTTTAAGACCAGGCTGCAGGAGCTCAGCCATGCCGCCTACCAGGACTCGCCTGCTTACCGCGTGCTCTCTGAAAGCGGCCCCAGCCATGCCCCCCAGTTCCTGGTGGAGGTGCGCCTGGGGGAGCGCCCCCTGGCCCGGGGCCAGGGCCGCACCAAGAAACAGGCCGAACAGATGGCGGCCAGAGAGGCTCTGGAGACCTTGCTGAAGCCGGCCGGAGACCAGGAGAGGGCAGGGGACTAGCAACCAGGTTCATCCATCTCTTGCATACAAGGTCATTCTGAGCGAACCACCTGACCCAAAGGTCACTGGCTCAGGGTGCTGATCCAGAACCGCCGCCCCCGTCTTGATTGCAGCGAACCCTCCCCTCGAGGAAGGGCGACCCACCTGGGTCGCCCCGGCTTTAGTCGATCTTTTGGAAGAATTTTTTCACGGCCTTGCACACCGGGCAGGTGTCGGGCGCTTCCCCTTCCACGGTGTGGCCGCAGATGCTGCAAACGAAAATGTCCACTGCTTCCTTGCGCTCCAGATTCGCCAGGGCTTTCTGGAAGAGTTGGGCGTGGACCTTTTCCACTTCGTTGGCAAAATTAAAGCTGCGCAGGGCCTCAGCCATTCCTTCCGCCTGGGCCGCGGCGATCATGCCCGGATACATCTCCCGGAACTCGGTGGTCTCCCCGGCAATGGCCTCCTTGAGGTTGTCGGCTGTGCCCCCGATGGCCTTCAGGGCCTTGAGGTGATTCAGGGCATGAACCGTTTCTGCGGCCGCCGCGGCCCGGAAAAGCCGGGCCACCTGGGAATAACCCTCTTTCTCGGCCTTTTCGGCGAAGGCCAGATACTTCCGGTTGGCCTGGGATTCTCCAGCAAAGGCCTCTTTGAGATTCTGGGTGCTCTTTTCCATCATTTAACCTCCCGATTATTTTTGTGATCAACAATTTCACGGGCGCGCCGCACACAGACCGGAACACCGCCATCTGTCTCCAGCACGCTTACAAAAAACAAAAAAATACCCAAAGACCCGGTTGCCCTAAATGTAGCCGCGAGAGCCCTGCCTGGCCGACTCCCGTGGGCCTCATTCCTTCCCGCCTTCCCGCCCCCGACATTGGGGACAAAGCCCCCAAAGGGTAAGGGATTGATACTCCACCCGGAAGCCCTGGATCTCTGCCGCGGCTTTTTTGTCTTTTTTTTCCAGGTCCGCCGGAACCTCCGGCTGCCGGCAAAGGTCGGCAATGGTCTGGCAGCGACGGCAGACCAGGTGCGCATGAAAGCCTGTTTCCCCATCATAGCGGGCCGTCTCGTGGAGCGGGTTAACCTTGAGGATCAGGCCCTTCCGGCAGAGGATCTCCAGGCTCTTATAGACCGTGTTGAAGGAGATGGCCGGAAGCTGGGGACGCACCTCCTGGTAGATCTTCTCGGCGCTGGGATGGTCATGGCGGCCCTGCAGACTGGCCAGGATCGCCAGGCGCTGGGGGGTTACGGCAATGCCGTGGCCCCGCAACTTTTGGATCAAGTCTTCCATGGTTAAGTTATCAGTTAATAATTATTACTGACCTGTCAAGGGGCTCAACGATAAAGTGGCGCTTGCTTCATTTATTAGGTTGAATTTGTTAAGGCAGAATTAGGGATCGGATGAGCGGGGGGAAAATCGTCCGGGTGACTGGATGGCGGCTGCCGCCACTGCCGGGTAGCTCCCAGGGCGGAGGGGGCGGCCCGGTCTTGCAGGGTGATCTTCCGATGAGCCCCGCTTCTCCAAGGTCTTGCCCGGGAAGGGTGAGAGACCGTTGCCGGCCTCTTTACCGGAGAGATTCCGGTGTCTGGGCCAGGGCCCTCGCCATTCCATGCCTGCTCAGGCTATCATGGTCAACAGGGCCATGCCAAACCATCTGCAAATTAATCAACAGGGCCATGCTAATCCAGCCGAAAACAATGCCCATACTCAGGCCGAAAAAAAATAACATGCTGGACATAATCTTCCCCTCCCGCTGGTCGGGGCTCTCCGGAGGCCACCGCCCCAGGATCCGGCCAAAAGTTCGATGGGGCAATTTTTCTTTTAATTTAATAGATAATTCTTGGGAACCGGCGGGCAATTGGCAAAAGTGCCTATTCTGCCCTAGGCAAAAGTGCCTAATCCACCCGCTTGGGAAGGGAGGATAAGGCAGGAAGACGCCCAGGCAGTGCCCTGGCTATCCGGCAAGGGCCCTGCAGGGCTGCGGCAAACCGCGGCAAACTAATAATAATAATTCAGACCGGCCTGGAAGAAGGTGACATTAAAAGCCTGGTTCTGCGGATAAATGCCGGCATTGGAGGAATGGCGGAAGCGGTAGGCCACCTCGATGGCCATTTGGGAGGTGAGGGCAATGTCAACTCCGCCTCCTATCTGAGGGGTGAAGTTAAAGGCGTGGGCGATGGCCGGGCTATTGATGCTTTCGCTGATTACGCCGGCGCCCCCTATGGCGTAAAGCATGACCCCGGGGAGGAGCAGGTAACTCGCCTTCAGCATGGGGGTGATGCCCACCTCGAAGCCGGTCTGTTCCGCATCGGCCACGCTGAGGATGCCTTCGGCCACGAAGGAGAGGCCAAAGGGGCCCAGTTTCTGGCAGGGCCGCACCAGAAAAATGCCCCAGTGGGGCAGCAAAGAGAAGAGCCGGACGCTGGCGTGGTGGTCGTTCTTCCCGTAGGCGAAGTTCAGGCCCAGTTCCTGGTTGAACTTGTCCATGTCGAAATCCGCTCCCAGGGCCAGGACCGGCAGGGCCAGAACCAAAGCCAGGACCAAAGCCACCACACCTTTGGCGCAAATTCGCCGCACCACCGTCTCCCCCTTTTTCGCTGCAGGCCTGCCTGAAGATTTGGCCCAGAATAGCACCGGGCCGCAGTATTGTCAAAAACAAAAAAGGTGCGAGCTGAGCGCTTAGCCGAGGTGACCCAAGCCGCCGCGACAGCCAGCAACGGGCATCAGCGCTGCCAGAAAGGGTCTTCCCGGAAGCGGGCGGCGGCGCCCAACTCCGCTTCAATCATCAGCAGGCGGTTATATTTGGCGATGCGCTCCGAGCGGGAGGCCGAGCCGGTCTTGATCTGGCCGGTACCGCAGGCCACCGCCAGGTCCGCGATGAAGGTGTCTTCCGTCTCTCCGGAGCGGTGCGAAATGACCGTCCGGTAACCATGGCGCAGGGCCAGATTGATGGTCTCCAGGGTCTCGCTAACGGTGCCAATCTGGTTCAGCTTGATGAGGATGGCGTTGGCCACGCCCAACTCGATTCCCTGCTTCAGGTAACGTATGTTGGTGACGAAGATGTCGTCGCCCACCAGTTGCAGCTTGCCACCCAGCTCCCGGGTGAGGTGCACCCAGCCGTCCCAGTCGTCCTCCGCCAGGCCGTCTTCGATGGAGACGATGGGATAGCGAGCGGCCAGGTCCCGGTAATACTCGGTCATGGCCCGGGCATCCCGGCGGGAGCCGTCTCCTTTTTTAAACACATATTCCCCGGAGCCCTTATCGAAGAACTCCGAGGCCGCGGGATCCAGGGCCAAGACCAGGTCTGTGCCCGGCTGGTAGCCGGCTTGCTCGATGGCGGCCATGATCAGGTCCAGGGCCGCTTCGTGGGAAGGCAGGTCCGGGGCGAAGCCGCCTTCGTCACCCACTCCCGTGGCCAGACCCCGGGAGGACAAGACCTTCTTCAGGGTCTGGAAGACTTCTGCGGCCATTCGCAGGGCCTCCGCGAAGGTGGCGCCGCCCACCGGCATGATCATGAATTCCTGGATATCCAGGTTGTTGCCGGCGTGGGCCCCGCCGTTGATGATGTTCAGCATGGGCATGGGCAGGGTGGCCGCGGCCACGCCTCCCAGATATCGGTAAAGTGGCAGGCCGGCCATCGCGGCCCCGGCCCGGGCCACCGCCATGGAAACCGCCAGAATGGCGTTGGCCCCCAGGCGGCTCTTAGTGGCGGTGCCGTCCAACTCGCAGAGCAGTTGGTCGATGGCTGCCTGATGCCCGGGGTCCAGCCCCTGGAGCTTGGGGGCGATGACTTCATGGATATTCTTGACCGCCTGCAGCACCCCTTTGCCCAGATAGCGCTGGCCGCCATCACGCAGCTCCAGGGCCTCGTTTTCCCCGGTGGAGGCGCCGGAAGGCACCATGGCCAAGGTGCGCAGGCCGTTGTCCAGGGTCAGTTCGGCCAGCACCGTAGGCTGGCCCCGGGAGTCCAGAATCTCCTGGCCGCGAATCCTTTGGATAGCGGGCATCTTCTCCTCCTTTAAAAAAAAATTCTCGCACGGCCCCCGCGGGCCGGTCCCGTTCACGTCTCCGGTTTGCACCTATCCTATCAGACTGGGAAAAAAAGCTCTATTCCTTCCTGGAGCCGAGGATAACTTATTTACCTAGCAGGATTCGTTTGCCCAGGAAGGAGCAAACAGATTGGGGCTCTCGGCTCGCCCCGGGATTAATGGCAAACAAGAGGTAAGGCTATCGGCCTGAGGGGAAGCCACACGTTTCCGGGAGGTGAAACGATCCATATTGGCTGGGAGGATCAGAGGTCTGACGATGGGGAAAAATCCCAGGCCTCCTCCCACAAGAGGAGGAAGCCTGGGGTTGGAGTAGCTTCTCTAAGGAACCGCCTGCTACGGCTAATGCGGTTTTTCCTCTTCATGCGGTGCTGTCTTCGACGGCGCTGCCGATCTCGACGGAGCCGCGCTCTGCGGGGCTAGCCTCGACGGTGCTACCCTCTGCGGGGCTGGCCTCGACGGTGTTACTCTCTGCCGTGCTGGCGGCCTATAGCCGGGCCGCCCTGCAGGCGTATAGCCGGGCCGCCCTGCAGGCCTATAGCCGGGCCACCCTGGCGGCGTGTAGCCGGGTCGTGCTAGCGGAGTGGCGCCGAGCCGCTCCGACGGCGTGACGCCGGGTCTCGCCACCGGTCTGAAAACCCCGGCGGGCGCCGTAGGTTTCCCGCTTACCGTGGACCTCAGGGGTGGCACCACCGGGTGGATCTGCTGCGCCCCCGGTACCTTACCGATGGCTGCCTGCTGCGCCGGGGTCAACTTCATCATGGACCTGGCCGGCAGCGCCGTACCGGGGATGCCCGTTAGTACCGGCTGGGCCGCCCCGGGCGAAGCCTTGGGAATCCGGGCGGTCAGCGGCTTAACGTTGGCCGGCGCCGGCAAAATGTTAGGTTTATTCAGGTTCGCCCGGGCCAGGTTGACGTTGTCGATCCGCACCGCCGGCGGCATGGGCCTGCCTTCGGTCAGGGCCTGCGGTTGGATATTCCGGATGGCAGGGTTGCCGCTCAACACCCCGGCAGGGGCCGTGACGTTGTGGAACCTGGTGATGTTGGCCGTATTGTAGTTCATGGTTTGGTTGAATGCCGTCGGGCTGATGTTGCTGTGCCGGGAGATGAAACTCGCCGGCGGTCCATAGCTATAGGCGCCGACAAATCCACGGGTGAAGTAGCTAGAGGGATAATAGCTCGGCGCATAATAGCCGGGAACGAACCCCGTTTGCCCAAAAAAGACTGGGACATAATCCGGCGGCACCAGACATGGCTGGTTGAGATAGCTATAGGCCGGTGTATAGGGTTGTCCAAAACCCAGCAGAAAACTGGCCGCCTGGGCAAAGATCCAAAAGGGAGAGGTGAGCAGGTTGTCTGTCGGCATCCCGGAATAATATCCTGCCGGCGCATAGTCGGGCGGCGGAGTATAGTCGGGCGGAGGAACGGGGGCCCAGCCTACATAAGATTCGTCCGCGGGCAAGTTGTCGGAAGTCGTGCGCCACTCCACGGTGGAGGGGTACCAGGTGCGCCCCGGCGACCAGACCCAGCCATAGCCGGAGGTGGGCATCCAGTTGCCGTAGTGGTAGGTGGCCCAGGCCCAGGGCTCCTCGCTCTCAAACACGTAGCCGTCATCGGTGGGCACCCAGCGGCCGTCGGTATAGGGGCGCCAATCATCACTCACATTGCTGGGCACCCAAACCGGCCCATAGTCCTGGTAATCCACCCACTGGCCGTAGGGGGCCAGGTCGTCATAGAACATGGCCACGTCCACTGAGGCTGCCCGGGCCGACTGGCTGAAACCGCTTCCCAGCGCCAGGGCCAGGGTTATGGCCAGGATTGCCATAACCCCCGGAGATCGGCGTCTTCCTTTCATCTTCTTGCTCCTTGTGCCCCTTGAAATTTTTTGGGTTCAATCTTCTGCACGGAACCAGCCAAAAGCCCCGCCGCTACAGGTAGTGCGCATATGCCGTGCTCCGGATATTCTGGCCATCTCCAGCTTACCGGAGATGGCGAACCAGTCCCGAAAGTCAAACCTTAATATATTAGATAGTTAACGGTTTCAAATCATAAAGGGCTTTATGCAAAAAATGCAAAAATTTGCAGGGCGTTACCAATTTTGGCGCGCCCCTACCTTTTCGGCTTTCAGAGGCCACGGAAGTAGAGGCCAAGGGGGTGCCGGAAGCGAACAGAAATGCCGGGAATATTTTGCGTGAATTTCAGGCCGTAAGCAATCGGGCCGCGAACTGCGGATAGACCCGGGCCAGCTTCTCTTTTACCGGTCCATAGAGCAATTCCCTTTCCCCGGCGGATAACCCCGGGGTCTCCGGCGCCTGGACCGGGGCACGGAACTCAAAGCCGGTGAGCCGGCGCAGTTCTTCCAGGGTGTTCCCGGGATGGAGGCTCTCCAGCCACGGCGCCTCAGGAGGATGGAAGGCAAAGATGCACCTGGGGGTGACCAACCGGGTGAGGCGGCCTGGGCGCTGCCTGGCGCTTAAATGGGGGGTGAATCCCGGCGCGGTGATCACGTCCACTTTCGGTACCAGCCCCCGGGGCTCGTGGGCGGTTTTGAAGAGCACCAGCCGCGCCACCACGTAGGCCAGGATGGCGGAGCCAGCCCCACCGGGCAGCCTGACCTTGGGCCTGCGGTAATCGCCCACCGCCATGAGGTTGATATTTCCCTGGCCGTCGATCTGGGCGCCGCTCAGGAAAAAGAGGTTCAACCTTCCCGTCTGGGCCAGGTCGAAGAATCCCTGCCATTCGCCTTCAAAGGGCCAATCGGCGCTGCCGGCCACAAAGATTTGGGCCCGGGGCGCCTGGATGAGTTTGGCCAGCCAGAGGGCGGCGGCGGGCATGGGGGAAAGGGTGCCGCAGGCGGCCCACTCCCCGTCCCGCACCTCCCGGGCCAGGGCCCCGATCATCACTTCTTCGCCAAAGGTTAGCTTATCCATAATATTTGGTTTTTGGGGAGGGATGGTAAATGGCCGGCGGCCCTTATCCCTGCCAAGACTCCCCAGGCTCCCCGCCCTCTCATCCCTAAGGTGTTATCCTGGGACTGGAAAGTCGAAACCGGAGGCTCCCCCTTACCAGGTCCTTAATCGGATTGGGTGGGGGGAGTGGAGAAGGCAGGGATTTTTTGTAAGGGTCCCAGGCCCTCGCCGCCAAAAATCATCAAGCCCCCGCCACCAGCACCTTGGTGCCGACGCAGCTAATCATGAAGTTATTGGGGAAGGCCGCGGCCAGCCGGCTGAGGGCCCGGAAGCCGGTGCAGTGGCCGGCCATGATCAATTCCGGGTCGATTTTCCGGAGTCCCTGGATGGTATTTTGGATAAGGTCATCCCCCCCGGCGGTGAGATGGAAGCCTCCCAGGATGAGGGCGACCTTATCCACTCCGGTGAGTTTTTTCGCGTACTTCACCATGTTGACGATACCCGGGTGGCAGCAGCCGCCGATGACCACCAGGCCCCGGCCCTCCACCAGGGCCACCAGGGCCTGCTCGTCGCTGAAGGGGTCGGGCTCTTCTTGGCCCTGGAGCAAACGTTTGAAGACCGGCAGGCCCTTTTCATAAGGGGTGGTGGCCTCCACCGTGCCGGTGAGCAGGAGCTGGTCCAATATCAATTCCGGGCCCTGGTTTTGGTAAACCTGGACTCCGGCGGTCTGCAGTTGCTCCATTTTCAGGCGCCAGGGGCCAACGCGGCCCCGGGGGGTGAGGAAGAGTTTGGGGTGGAAGATGTCCCGGTGAAGATAAACGGGCGGAGGCGGGCCGGAACGCCGGGCCAGAAATCCCAGGAGGCCGCCGTAATGGTCCGGGTGGCCATGGCTTAGCACCACGGCGTCGATCTCCTCGGGCTGATGGCCCAGGGCCTCCAGGTTGTTGTACAACGGCAAGGGGTCGTTGGCCGCGTCCATGAGGATGCGGGTCAGAAGGCCCTGGTGGTTCAGGGTGACGAGATAGGCAAGGCCGTGGGTCGCCAGCAGGGGCTTGGGCAGGCGGCCGGGGGTCACCCGTTCCACGATGCCGGGGCGGGAGGGTTCAAAGACGTCATAGAAATTGTCCACCAGGATTTCCACGGTGACGGATTGCAGGGCGGGTATCTGCATGGGTGGCTCCAGAAGGGTTTCCTGGTCTCGAGTTTCCCTTAGGGCGGGCGTCCCAGCCCGCCGTCCTTAACCAAGGTCAGGTGGATTTACAGAAACCTGGAATCGGCTGACGCTCAAATGCAATTTGGCCTTGCCGGATTCACTAAAAACTAAAAACAAAAACACGGAACTCGGAACTCAGAAAAAAATCTGTTAAGATTAAGACTAAAATTAGCGCCCCCGCGGACGCCTGTCAAGCAATTTGGAAGAGTAAGCCCAGGAGAGCGCCATGCCGACTTACGAGTATAAGTGCAAAGACCACGGCCATGTTTTTGAGGTGGAGCAGAAGATGAGCGATCCACCCCTGACCAGCTGCCAGATTTGCGACTCCGAAGTGGAGCGGCTCATCGGCATGCCCACCATTTTCTGCAAAAATTCGGAGAGCAGTCCTTATAAAAAGGACTTCCGCTCCGATCCGCATAAATGGGAGTCGGTGTGTGAATCGGCCTTCGGCGCCACCAAGAAGGATAAGGACGAAATCCGGAAGAACTGGAACAAGAAAGAGAGCAAATGGGTTTGAGGCTTTTTTGGGGAATTATATATTTGACTTCCTAATTCCTTCTCTGCCGTAGGGGCGGCGTCTCGCCGCCCTGGGCGGGGAAACCCAGCCCCTACAACTTATCCCGCCTTTTAATCCTCAGCGGTTCATGGCCGCCAGGAAGTCGGCGTTGGTTTTGGTCCCCCGTAGTTTCTCCAGCAGGAACTCCATGCTGTCCACCGAGCTTAAGGGGGACAGGAGCTTGCGCAGGATCCAGATGCGGTTCAGGTCCTCCGGCGGCAGCAGCAGTTCTTCCTTCCGGGTGCCGGAGCGGTTGATGTCGATGGACGGGAACATGCGCTTCTCAGTGAGCTTCCGGTCCAGGTGGATCTCCATGTTGCCGGTGCCTTTGAACTCCTCGAAGATCACCTCATCCATGCGGCTGCCGGTGTCGATGAGGGCGGTGGCGATAATGGTGAGGCTGCCCCCCTCCTCGATGTTCCGGGCCGCTCCGAAAAAGCGCTTGGGCCTTTGCAGGGCGTTGGCGTCCAGGCCGCCGGAGAGAATCTTGCCGCTGGCCGGCACCACGGTGTTGTAAGCCCGGGCCAGGCGGGTGATGGAATCGAGAAGGATGACTACGTCTCTCTTGTGCTCCACCAGGCGTTTGGCCTTCTCCAGGACCATCTCCGCCACCTGGATGTGGCGTTGGGCCGGTTCGTCGAAGGTGGAGCTGACCACCTCGGCATTGACGCTGCGCTCCATGTCTGTCACTTCTTCGGGCCGCTCATCGATGAGGAGGACGATGAGAACCACCTCCGGGTGGTTCTTGGCAATGCTGTTGGCCAGGTTTTGCAGGAGCATGGTTTTGCCGGTGCGGGGGGCGGCGACGATCAGGCCCCTCTGCCCTTTGCCCACCGGGTCCATCAGGTCCATCACCCGGGCCGAGAAGTTGTCCGACTCGGTTTCCAGCTCCAGACGCTCATCCGGGTAAAGGGGCGTGAGGTTGTCGAACAGTATCTTATCCCGGGCCACCGCCGGGTCTTCGAAGTTGACGGTCTCCACCTTGAGCAGGGCGAAGTAACGTTCCCCCTCCTTGGGAGGGCGGATCTGGCCGTAGATGGTGTCCCCGGTGCGCAGGTTGAAACGGCGGATCTGGGAGGGCGAGACGTAGATGTCGTCGGGGCCGGGCAGATAGTTGTAGTCCTGGGCTCGCAGGAAGCCGAAGCCATCCGGCAGGATCTCCAGGACGCCGCCGCCGGAGATGACGCCGTTTTTTTCCACCTGGGCCTGGAGGACGGCAAAGATGAGATCCTGCTTGCGCATCCCGGCCGCGCCTTCTACATTCAAGTCCCGGGCCAGCGACGCCAGTTCGTTGATCTTCTTGTGCTTCAATTCGGATAAGTTCATGGTTGCCTCTTTAGTGCTCATGCTGCCAATTCCCATACGCTGAGCTAAAGTTTATGATGTGCGGGCACATCCACGGGTACTTGCCGCGAGGGCTACAATTTTTAAGACTGGCTTCCATAGGGACCCAGAAAGACCGGCAGCCTTAATTCGGAGAGGGAATGGGCAAGTTTCAAATCAAACCGGGGATTATACGGGGTTTCCTCGTTGTCAAGTATCGGCCAAAACCGGGATTACTTAAGACCACTCAAGGGCAGGTTTTGTGCCAGCCTAATCCTTTTAGCCCCGCCTGTCAAGATGATTTTTGCCATTGGCCCCAGATTTATTAATCAGGGGCCCAATAAGCTCCTGCTGGAAAAATTAACTGTAGCCGCAGGCTTTAGCCTGCGCCCGCCAAAGCTGGCGGCTAGATTTTTAAATGCCATCTATTTAATGCTCTGATTAATAACAAATTATGCTACCTAGTCCAGTTAGCACAGGCGTCTCTCCTGTGAATATGTGGGATGGGCGCAGCCCACCATCTTCCTTATCCCACGCCCCTGAGCACCTGGATTCTTTGTTAATCTTAACCTCAGGCCAAGTATTGCTACTGCATTAAAGATGCCAGGGTCAGGGCCGGGTTATGGAGACGCCGCCTTTTTCCGTTCCTGCTCCAAAAGATCCTGCAGCTCCCGCCAGATAGCCGCCACCTGGCCGCGGGTATCATTTACCGAGCCGCGATTGTCCACGACGGCGTCGGCCCGGGCGGCCTTCTCAGCCAGGGGGGCCTGGGCCTGCAGGATGCCGCTGATCTCCAGAGCGCCGCGGCCGTCCCGTTCCTGAAGACGCCGCACCTGGTCTTCCGGATCCACCTCCACCACGATGACCCGGTCGTAAGCCGCCTCGAGCCCGGCCTCATACAACAGGGGCACCTCTACCAGCACCAGCCCGGCGCCCTGGCGCATAAGCTCCCGGAAGCGCTTCTTAAGCTCTCGGGCCACCCTCGGGTGGATGATGTCGTTGAGACGCCGGCGGTACTCAGGGTCCGAGAAGACCAGCCGGGCCACCCTGGCGCGGTTGAGCTCACCGTCCGGGAGGAAGCACTCCGGACCCAGGAGGCGGCGCAGCTCCCGCCAGGCGGGCCTCCCCACCGCCACCGCCTGCCGGGCGGCGGCGTCGGCGTCCAGGACCTCCGCCCCCAGCTCCCGAAACATGCGGGCCACGGTGCTCTTGCCGCTGCCTGCCCCCCCGGTGATCGCGATTTTTAACATGTGAGTGGAAATTTGTATTGAGGGAGGAGGCCAGGGCCCGAGGCCCCTGCCCCCTCCCTCAAACTCCCTCCCCTTAAGGGAGGAGAGATGTGGTGCGCAATGCGCACCCTACATTTCCTTGTGCAATTATTTCCCAGAGCGGCGCGTAAGACGCGCCCTACATCTTTGTACGGGCTTGGCCCAGCAACTCATTATTTTCTAATTGCCCGCGGTAGCAAAAATGCAGGGCGGGCACTGCCCATCTTTTCATTTATATTTTTGGTGGGCGGTGCCCACCCTACATTTACATATTTTTCAATTTGTCCAGGACCCCCTGAAAATCCTCCGGCAGAGTGGCTTCCCAGCGAAGCCGCTCGCCGCTGCGGGGGTGGGTCACCGTAAGCCGCCAGGCGTGCAGGATAGACATGGCCAGCTAATATTTGCTTCTATAGTTTCCTATAGGCTTTTTGACGGGGGTCAATAGCTTCCACAAAAACAATCTTTTCGGTCCGGCTAACCAGATAAATAATTCGCCAACCTCCCACCCGGGAGGAAAATTTTCCTTCCCCCATGATCAGAGGTTTGGCTAATCTAACAGAATAAGGATTCAGGGAAATTTGCTTCAGGCGGTCACGCAACCGTTTTTCTGTCGTTCGGTCCAGGTGCTCCAGTGTCCTCTCCGCTTGTCGAGATAATTTCACTTGGTAGGTCAAGTCCCCGCTTCCTTTCATATTCCTCTAAAGGGGTAAAGTAACTTTTGTCACCTCGACGGATTGCCTCATCCGCTTCCTGAACCGCGGCCAATTCTTCCGGAGACAAAGGTTCGTAATCGTACCGGTCATAAAGGATGTCCACCAGTCTCCGGAGTAGATCGCCATCCGGGCCTGCGGCGATTTCCTTAACCTTTGCCATCAAATCGTTAATTTTCGTATCCATTGCTTTTCCTCCCCTCGGGAGAATATAAAACCTAACTTAATTGAGTTTTTCCAATTTGTCCAGGACCGCCTGAAAATCCTCCGGCAGCGGGGCTTCCCAGCGAAGCCGCTCGCCGCTGCGGGGGTGGGTCACCGTAAGCCGCCAGGCGTGCAGGAGCTGGCGGTGCAGCAGGGGTTTGAGGCCCTGCAAATGTGGATGGCCCAGCAGGCGGCTGGCCCCGCCGCCGTAGGTGGCGTCCCCCAGAACCGGATGGCCCTCCGAGGCCAGATGAACCCGCAATTGATGAGTGCGGCCGGTTTCCGGGGTGAGTTCCACCAGGGTCAGGGGGCCGGGAAACTCCCGGCGCACCCGCCAGCGGGTGACCGCGGCCTTGCCCCGGCGCGGCCGGACGCTCATGCGCTGGCGGACCGTAGGGTGGCGGCCGATCTCCTTGTCGATCCTTCCTGCGGCCTCGGGCAGGCGGCCCCAGACCAGGGCCAGGTATCTTTTCTGGATTTCCCGGGCCGCAAACTGGCTCACCAGGGAGGCGTGGGCCAGGGCGGTTTTGGCCACCACCAGCAGGCCGCTGGTGTCCTTATCCAGACGGTGCACCAGGCCGGGGCGGCTCACTTCGCCGATTTCCTTAAGCTCCGGGCAGTGGTGCAAGAGGGCGTTCAGCAGGGTGCCGCTTCGGCGGCCGGCCCCGGGATGGACCACCAGCCCCGGAGGCTTATTGAGCGTCAGCAGGTCCCGGTCCTCATAGACAATCTCCAGGGCCAGGGGCTCGGGGGTGAGGGGGCTGGGCACGGGCGGCGGCACCCTCACGGTGACCGCTTCTCCAGCCCGCACCCGGTAGGAGGCGGTTTTTGCTCCCCCGTTGACCGTAACCAGCCCGGCTTTGAGAAGTTTTTGCCAGCGGGCCCGGGACCAGCCCAGGGTCTGGGCCAGAAACCGGTCCAGGCGGGCGCCGGCCTGATCCGGCGCCACCACCTGCTTCAGGGTCTCAAGGTCATTGGGGTTGGTTTCCAAGAATCAGAAGGCCTGGTGGGCAGTGCCCATGGATTGGCGGGCAGTGCCCACCCTACAATCACGCCTTACGCCCGGGGCCGCTGTTCTTGATCTCGGAAAAGATCATCCGCCCGGCGGTGGTCTGCAACACGCTGGTGACCGCGACTTCCACATCTTTGCCGATATAGCGGCGGGCGTTTTCGATGACCACCATGGTGCCGTCGTCCAGGTAGGCGACCCCCTGGCCCTGGGATTTACCCTCCCGGAGAATCTGCACCTGCATGCTTTCCCCCGGCAGCACCGCGGGTTTCATGGCGTTGGCCAACTGGTTGATGTTGAGGACCTCCACCCCCTGCAGTTCCGCCACCTTGTGCAGGTTGAAATCATTGGTGAGGATTTTGGCGTGCAGTTTCAAGGCCAGGCCCACCAGCTTGGAATCCGCCCCCGCGGCATTGGGGATGTCGTCGTCGCTGAACTCCACCCGGAGGTGATTTTGCTGTTGCAGGTGCTTCAAAATGTCCAGGCCGCGGCGGCCCCGGGTGCGCCGCAGATCATCGGAGGAATCGGCGACGTATTGCAGTTCCTCCAGGATGAATTTCGGCACGATGAGGGTGCCTTCCACGAAGCCGGTCTCAGTGATGTCGGCAATGCGGCCGTCGATGATGACGCTGGTATCCAGGATCTTCAGAGGCAGGCGGAGGGCCGGCTTGCCCCCGGGCTCCAGAAAATAGGGGGTGCTGATCTCCGACATCTTCTTGCCCCCCAGCACCAAACCGATATAACCAAAGATGGCCGAGAAAAAAATATATAAAGGAATCTGTAGGTTAGGTAACTCCAGGTATTTATCGAAGGGATAGCTGGCCAGCTTACCGATCCCCAGGCCCACAAACAACCCGAGGGTGCTGCCGAGGATAGTCTTCAGGGGAATGCGCTTGATTACCCGTTCCAGGCCCATGGTGATGAAGGCCACCGCCAGGCCGGCCACGCCCCCCACCCAGCCGGCCCACCAGACATGGCCAAACTGGGGGATCTGGGAGGCGATGAGATAGCCGCTCACCGCACAGATTATCCCCAGGATGGTTCCGATGACTGACTTTTGTAACACTCAGCCTTCACCCCCCTTGCAGCGGAGACATGACGGGCGGGAATTTCTTTAACAGGAACCCATTAGAGGTGCAGCGGAGGTCTCGGCCGCTGCCGGTGTCAGGGCAAAATACGCCCCCTACAAGAAAGGTTGACCATCTGAACAGTTAAAGGTTGCTGACATGTTGTCGGCAGGGTGGACCGGTTCAGGAGTTACCCAACAACTCTAGCAGCTGGGCCTCGATTTCCGTTTCTTCCTTTTCATGCGCCAGGGAAAGCTCTTTGATTAATAGATTCTTAGCGGTATCCAGCATCTTGCGCTCCCCGAAGGAGAGATCCTTTTCGGACTTGAGGAGGGTGAGGTCCCGCAATACTTCCGCCACCTGGAAGGGGGAGCCGGTCTTGATTTTGTCCATGTAGTCCCGGTAGCGGCGGTTCCAGGTCTGGTTGCTGAGACGGGAGGGGCGGGAGCGCAGGATTTGGTAAACCTGGTCCACCGCCTGATTGTCGATCACGTCCCGGAGGCCGATGCTTCTGGCGTTATTGGTGGGGATCATAATGATCATTTCGGAGTCCAACAGACGCATGATGTAGAATTGTGCCTGTGTTCCCGAGATCTCCCGTTCTTGGACGGATTCGATCCTTCCTACCCCGTGAGCGGGATATACGGCCAACTGGCCTACTTGGAACATCTAGCCACCTCCTTTCCCTGATCTCTTTTATCACAACGCTTCCCAAAAAGCAACTGCCCCGCGGCCATCGGGTTCAGCGCTGGAAGCGGAACAGCAGGATATCGCCGTCCCGCACCAGATAATCCCGGCCCTCCACCTGGAGCCGGCCTTCCTCCCGGACCCTGGCGGGAGAGCCCAGGCGGCTCAGATCGTCCAGGCTCATCACTTCCACCCGGATAAAACCCTTTTCCATGTCGGAGTGGACCCGGCCCGCGGCCTTAGGGGCCGAAGTGCCGGCCGGCACCTGCCAGGCCCGCACTTCCGGGCCGACGCTGGTGTAAAAGGTCACCATCCCCAGGAGCCGCTGGGATTCCCGCACCAGCCGGTAAATGCCCGGCTCCGCCAATCCCAGGCCCCCGAGGAATTCAGCCTGCTCTGCCGGGGAGAACTCCTGCAACTCCGCCTCCAGGTCTCCCAGGATAGGGACCACCGGGAGGTTGCGGGCCGCGGCCAACTGCTTCAGGGCGGTGTAATGAAAACCGTCGCTTAATTCCGGCTCACTTACGTTAGCCACGAACAGGCAGGGTTTCAGGGTGAGCAGCGGGACGGCCTGGAGCTGCTCCAGTTCCCGAGGGCCCAGCCCCAGGTCCCGGGCCCATTTCCCCCGGTTCAGCCCCTCCTCCGCCTGGAGCAGGACGCTCAGGGCCGCGGCCGCTCCCCGGTCGCCGGCCTTGGCCTTTTTCTCCACCTTGAGGAGCTGGCGCCCCAGGATCTCCAGGTCCGAGAGCAGCAGCTCGGTTTCCACCACCTCCACGTCCCGCTTCGGGTCCAGGTTCGCCAGGGGGTGGGGGCAGGCGGTGCCGCCAAAGCAGCGGACCACGTGGACCAGCAGGTCCACCTCCCGGATGGCTGCCAGGAATTGGTTCCCCAGGCCCTCCCCCCGGGAGGCGCCCTCAATCAGCCCGGCCACGTCCACAAAGGAGATGGTGGCTGCCGTGAGGCGTTGGGGGTGCAGGAGATCTCCCAGGCGAGCCAAGCGCGGGTCCGGCACCGGCACCACCCCGATGTTGGGGGCGATGGTGCTGAAGGGATAGCTGGCCACCTCGGCCTGCCCGGCGGTTAGGGCGTTGAAGATGGTGGTCTTGCCGGCATTAGGCAGGCCGATGATGCCGCAGGTCCAGGACATGGTCAGTAGTCAGTAGTCAGTAGTCAGTAGCCAGTAGTCAGTTGCCAGTTGTCAGTTTTTGTTAATTCGCCAAGCAGGAGCTAAAAAATCGGAGGAAAGACGGTTTTCTGTTATTGGTTGCTGGTCTCAGTGATAGAAAACTGAAACTAAACCGGTTGGGAAATCCTGGTTCCCCAGCTCTCACCTGGGAACCAGAGGAAGCTACGCTTTTACCAAAAACTGGAAACTGGAAACCGTCTTTTACGCCTTTTGCTTCCAGATGCCGGGAATCTTGACGCCGCAATATTCGCAGGCGCCCTCCTTCAGGTGCATCTCGCCCACCTGGTAGCCCCGGCGGGCGATGAGCAACTTGCCGCAGCCGTGGCAATAGGTGTTCTCCGCCTGGTGCCCGGGGATATTGCCCAGGTAAACGTATTTAATCCCGGCCTTTAAGGCCAGCTCCCGGGCGCTCTCCAGGGTGCTTACCGGGGTGGGGAAATGGTTCTGCATCTTATATAAGGGGTAGAACCGGGAGAAATGCAGAGGCGTGAGCGGGCCCAACTCATCCCGGATCCAGGCGCACATGTCGGAGATGGTCTGGGGCTGGTCGTTGAACTGCGGGATGACCAGGTTGACGATCTCCAGATGCACCCCCCGGCGGCGCAGGGTTTTCAAGGTGTTGAGCACCGGTTCCAGCTTCCCGTCCACCAGCTCTTTGTAAAAATGGGGATCGAAGGCCTTGAGGTCGATGGTGGCCGCGTCCAGGACCTGGGCCAACTCTTCCGGGGCTCGGGATTGACATAGCCGGCGGAGTGGCAGGTGCTGAGCAAACCGGCCTCTCGGGTCAGGCGGCCCACCGCGGTCATGTATTCATAAAAGATGATGGGCTCCACGTAGGTATAGGCCACCGAGAGGCAGCCGGCGGCCTTAGCCCCGGCCACCACCTTTTCCGGAGGCAGGTCGAAGTTATCGGTCTTCTCCGGGGTGGCCTGGGAAATCTCCCAGTTCTGGCAGAATTTGCAGTGCAGGTTGCAGCCCGCGGTGGCGATGGAGAAGGAGCGGCTCCCGGGCAGGACGTGGAAGAAGGGTTTCTTCTCCACCGGGTCCACGTGGACGGCGCAGGGGTTGCCGTAAACCAGGGAATAATAGATGCCCTTGCGGTTCTCCCGGACGCCGCATTCCCCTCGTTCGCCGTCCTTGACCTCGCAATTCCGGGGGCAAAGCAAGCACTGCACCATACGGCTGGGCATGACTTTCTGGAAGGAGGCTCGATACGGCCGGCTGAAACCCTGCTGGATTTCCTGGGAGGCGGCGGGCTTAGGCCGCCAGGGGAGAGGCAAGAGGAGGGCCAGGGCTCCGAGGCTGCCCCGGACAAAGGCCCGGCGGCTAAGGCGCCGGGTGCCCGGGAGCCGCCCCCCGGTCTGATCAACGCCACAGCCTTTCATACCGGGGTCCTCTCGTGGTGGAAATCGACGAGCCCCCTAAGTGCAAGCGACAGGCCAGCTCCGGGGTCTTTAAAGAGGCTGCGGGCTGGGATGAAAAGATTATGAGGTTTACTTGCCTTCGTTGATGCGGTTGCGCAGCACGCCGGAGGTTTTGAAGACCACCACCTTGCGGGCCCTGAGGATCAGATTTTCCTTGGTCTGCGGGTTCCGGCCCCGGCGAGCGTTCTTCTGCCTCACCGAGAACTTGCCAAAGCCGCTGATGAGCAGATCTTCGCTGCGAGCCAGGGATTCTTTCATGATGTCCAGGACCTGTTCCACCGCCGCGCGGGATTCCTGCTTGCTCAAACCGACCTGGGTCTGTAAGCGGCTGATCAACTTTTCCTTGGTGAGGGCCATGAGATCTCCCCTGCGGCTGTCCGCGGTAACTCCTTTGATTTATTATGAATAAAATAAAATGGCTGTCAAGCCTTTTTTTCTCGATTCACCGGCGTGAAACGGTCAGTTTTTTCTCGGGCGCCGGGGGCCGGCGAATACCGAACTGAAGGGCCCGGAACTGGCAGGCGTCCAGGCATTTCAGGCACATGATGCACTCCGGGCTGTCGAGTTCCTGGGCCGGTTTGACGCCGGTAGGGCATTTACGAGTGCAGGCTCCGCATTCCACGCAATTGCCTTCGATGAACTCCAGGTGCACCAGGGTCATGCGGGTGAAAAGACTGTAAAATGCCCCCAGGGGACAGAGCATGCGGCAAAAGGGACGGCTGATGAGGATCATCAGGATCAGCAATAGCGTCAAGATGGTAATCTTATTCCAGAAATAAAAACCCAGAGTGGCCCACAGACTGGGTTTCAGTAAGATCATGGGCAGCGCCCCTTCCAGGGTTCCCGCCGGGCACAGCAGCTTGCAAAACCAGGGGGATCCCAGGCCGGAGGAGTCCACCAGCCACAGGGGCAGGATCACCACCAAGACCCCCAGGACCCCGTACTTCACCCAGCGTAGCGGCTCCCACAGGGAATACTTGCGCACCGGGATTTTGTGGAGCAGGTCCTGGATGAAGCCGAAGGGGCAGAGCCAGCCGCAGGGGAGGCGGCCTACCATGGTGCCGATGAAGCCGAGATACCCCACCACGATGGCCCCCGGGTGGGGGATGCCGCCCGGGGCGTGGAAACGGATGGTGGCCAGGAAGTTCTGGAAGGCGCCCACCGGGCAGGAGAGCAGGGCCCCGGGGCAGGAGTAACAGTTAAGCCCCGGATGGCACACCGCCTTCAGGGGCCCCTGATAAATCACCGAGCCGCCGAAGGGGAAGAGAAGGTAGGCGTTGGTCCCGAAGGCCACCAGGGTCTGGACCAGGGTCCGTAATCTGACCATCAACCCACCCCGATGCAATTCAGGCAAATGGTGCTTCCCAGGTTCTGGAGAAAACTCAGCTCGCCGCTGTTGATCCCCAGAATGAAGAGCAGGGTGAAGATGATGATGAGGCAGACCGCGGTCTTGGGCATGACCCCTCCAGAATAGCCCGCCGCTTGCCTGGGAGCGGCCGGGAATGACCTCCTAAATTCTTGTCGTAATTATAATCACTGGTTGGGACGCCGGGGAAAATTTTTTGTCCAGGCCGGGACATTTTTCTGAAAATATCCGTATGGGAAGCGCCTAATATTTGCTGGGGAAAGCGCATTTTTAGTTGTCGGACCGAAAATAGTCCCTTATTAGGTGAGCCGTGCAGGGTGTAGGACGAGAAAGCCTTGTAGGGTGCGCACTGCGCACCTTATATTCCTCGCCAGCCGCTTTAATAGGCACAGGCCGTAGGGCGGGAAAGTGAAACGCATCCCGCCGTATTCAAGCTTGCATCGATTTGTGGAACGCGGCATTTATATCCTTGAATGGGCGCAGATGATAACGTTCACAGTCTATAGATGGAATAATGCTAATGGCGGGATGCGCTTCGCTTTCCCGCCCTACGAGCTAAATGAGATATCAAATAGTTATTAATTTAGTTTATTACTCTTTTTTCAGGTTTGGCGGGGGGGGGTAAAACCTTCCGGCCATTTTGTGGTCGCATCATAAAAGGTAACGCCGACTTGCTCGGCAGTGAGGCCCTTGGATCGCGCCAAATCCGCCCCCTTTATATTGGCCCCCGCAAGGTCCACTTCGTTGAGCCGTGCACTAAGCTTTGCTCCTTGGAGGTCGGATGTTACAAATCTCGCGCTTTGTAAGTTCGAACCCATAAGGTCTGCTCTGCGCAGGATAGCTCCTCCAAGGTACGCCCCTTGGAGATTTGCTAAAATAATAATGGCCTTTTCGAGGTTGGCATCACCGAGATAGGCTTTCTGCAAGTTGGCTCCAATAAGGACAGCTTCCTGAAGATTAGCTTCCTGAAGGGCCGCATTATTGAGATTAATTCCCATAAGAAGAGCTTTTTGCAAATCGGCTTGCTCGAGTATTACGCCTTGTAGCTTGGCAAGCCTAAGGTCCGCGCCTGTCAAGTTGGTGGCTCGAAGGTCCAAAAACCGTGTCTCTCCCTCCTGGGCGTAATCTATAGCCGTGCGGCCCAGGACGGTGAGAACCGCCTGGATGTCAGTTGGCGGCTTTTCCGGATGTGGCGCTATTTCGCTTCTCTCCGGGTTCTCCGTAGTAGATACTTTTGTTAAGGGGGCATTTTCCCGCACAAAGGCGGTTAGGACCTCCATGATGGGCCAATGGTCCTTGGCCGATTCCCGGGCGATGCGTTCCAGCGCATAGATGCCCCCCAGGCGAATCTGGAGGTTTTCGCTGCCCAATTGCTCAATGGCCTTGACATAGAGATCGGTGAGCTGCCGCTCCCAATCCACTTCCGCTTGGTCCCGCATGGCCTTGGAGCGTACCCAGGCAATATAAAGGCCCACGAGAACAAAGACCCCCCCTATGATCTGAGCCACAGTCCTGCGGTTTTCATTTTCCTGGTGCATCTGATCTTTAAGTTCCAGGCCCGAATTCTGTACCTCCCATTGGGGGACCTTCACAATGATGAAAATCAACACCAAGAAGACCATTACCAGGCAGAAAATTGTCAAGGTAACTCTGATAAGGCGGTAACCATGCGGCGCTTTGCGAAAGAAATTCACCACCGCTTTTCTCCTTTTTCGCATTCGATAAATTATTAATGACCACTATATTTTAAGTAGAAGATGAGGTCAGTTTTGGCAAGTTATTTCTTCGACTTAAATTATGAGGGGAACGGCAAGGTAAAAAAAGAGTAGTTTAAATGCCACAGGCGGCATGTCCGCGCTCACAAATCTCTATTCTCCCCCTCCCCGACAAATGCCGCAACGTTTGCAGACCAGGGGCCGGCAAGGCGGGGTCTCCCGGGCTTCCAGGGCCCGCTGGTATTCCTCCCAGAGGTAGTCTTTCTTCAGGCCGTGGTCAATGAAGTCCCAGGGGAAGAGCTCGTCGCGGGCGCGGGGTCTAAGGGTGAAGAAGTCCGGGTTGACGGGACTTTCCCGGAAGGCCCGGCTCCAGCCGCGCTGATGGGCGGCCAGCAGCAACTCCCCCACCCGGCGGTCGCCCCGGGCCAACAGGGCCTGGACGTAGGCCCATTTGGGCAGGTCGGTGTGGACCCGCACCTCCTTGACGCCGTGAAATTCCCGGGATACCAGGCGGAGGCGTTTTTTCAGCTCCGCCACTTCCATAAACGGAGCCCACTGGAAGGGGGTGAAGGGCTTGGGGACGAAGGAGGAGAGGCTCAGGGTGATAAGGCCCAGGTGGCGCTTGCCGCGGCTGTCCTTGAGGACGCAGTGTTCCAGGAACCGAACCAGCCGGGGGATTTCCGCCACCTCCTCCAGGGTCTCGGTGGGCAGGCCCACCATGAAATAGAGACGAAGCTGCGGGATACCGGACCGGCTGAGATTCACCGCGGCCTGGGCCAGATCGTCCTGGCTGAGGCCCTTATTGATCACCTTGCGTAAACGCTCGCTGCCGGCCTCCGGGGCCAGGGCGACGCTGCGCACTCCGCTCCGGGCCAGGAGCTGGAAAAGCTCCTGGTCGGCGGAGTCGGCCCGGAGCGAACTGATCCCGATCTCGCCGTCCGCGGCCAGGATTTTCCGGCACAGTTCTTTGACCGCGGGGTGGTCGCTAACCGCAGCCCCCACCAGGCCCACCTTGCGTTTTTCCAGCAAGCCCCGCTCCACCTGGGTCCAGAGTTCCTCCAACGGCCGCTCCCTGGGCGGGCGGTAGACAAAGCCGGCGGCGCAGAAGCGGCAGCCCCGGGAGCAGCCGCGGCCAGTCTCCACCAGGAACATCTCCCCCCATTCGCTCTGGGGAGCTAACAGGTGGCTGTGGGTGGGATAAGAAGCCAGTTCCGGCAGGTGCGGGGCCTGCACCCGGGGGGGATAGCCCGGCTCAGGATCGAGGCTGGCCAGGAGGCCGTCCGGGTGGTAGCGGGGCCGGTAGCCGGCGGGCACGTAAGCCCCGGGGATGGTTTGCGCCAGGTCCCGCAGCAGCAGGGGGCGCGGCTGCTCCGCCTGCCCCCCGGCCAAAAACTGGAAGAAGGGGACCGCCCCGGCCTCCCCCTCCCCCAGAAAGAAGGCATCCACAAAGGGCGCCAGGGGCTCGGGGTTCAGGAAGGTGGCTACTCCCCCGGCCAGGACCAGGGGGTCGGTGGGGCGGCGCGCCGCGGCCAGGAGCGGTACCCCGGCCCCCTCCAGGATTTGCAGGACGTAAGGGTAGTCGGCCTCAAAGGAGATGGAAAAGGCCAGGGCGGCGAAGTCTGACAAGGGCCGCTGCGACTCCAGGGAGAGGATGGGGGTGCGGGTGCGCCGGTGCTCCCGCCAGTCCTCCGGACTGGGGAGAAAGGCGCGCTCGCAGTGGAGGCTTACGGTGTCATTGAGCAGCCGGTAAATGGTCTGAAAGCCCAGGTTGCCCATGGCCACCGGGTAGATCTGGGGGTAGATCAGGGCCACGGGCCAGCGGGCCCCCCAGTTCCGCAGCACTGCGCCTCGTTCCTGGGCCAGGATTTTCTTCAGACGTGCCTTGATCTTGGCGGACATGGCGGTGAGACACGTAGGGGCGGGTTAATCCCGCCCCTACCTTCATTTGCAGCTAAGAACCAGGGCCGTGATCTCGTCAGGCCCCCACGGAAAACGGCAAACGGAAAACTGAAAACGTCTTTATCAGCCGTCCTTCCTCAGGAAAGCCGGAATGTCCAGCTCGCTTTCCTCATATTGGAGGTCCGGATGGACGATATTCCTCTTGGCGCCCACCACCCCCAGATTGGCCGCGGGCCGGAGGCTGCCCGGCCGCGCCTCGGAGTTCCGGGGCGGCTCCGAAGTCCGCAAGATGGTGGGGATCTCCAGGTCCTCCGGCGGTTGGCTCGACTGAGTCCAGACGGGCCGTTCCATTTCGGCGCGTTTGCCAATGCCGGTGGCGATCACCGTCACCCGAATCTCGTCCGCCAATCCTTCATCGTAGACCAGCCCCCACTTGATGATGGCCTCTTCGTGGGCCTCCTCCTGGACGATGCCGCAGATTTCCTTGAGTTCCTCCATGGAGATGTCGGGGGCGGAGGTGATGTTGATCAGAATACCCCGGGCGCCACGAATGGAGACGTCTTCCAGGAGGGGACTGGAGATGGCTTTGTGGGCGGCATCCGCAGCCCGGTTGCCGCCGTTGGCGATGCCGGTGCCCATGAGGGCCATACCCCGCTCCTTCATGACGGTGCGGACGTCGGCAAAGTCCACGTTGATGAAACCGGGGACCATGATGAGGTCGGAGATGCCCCGCACTGCAAAGCCCAGGACTTCGTTGGCCATGCCGAAGACATCTTTGATGCGGGAGTTTTTGGAACTGAGACTGAAGAGGCGGTCATTGGGAATGGTGATGATGGTGTCCACCACCTTACGCAGTTCGTCGACCCCGGTTTCGGCCAGGCGCCGCTTCATCTTGCCCTCGAATTCAAAGGGTTTGCTCACCACGGCCACGGTGAGAGAACCCAGTTCCCGGCTCAGGTCGGCCACCACGGGAGAGGCGCCGGTGCCGGTGCCGCCGCCCATGCCCGCGGCAATGAACACCATGTCGGCGCCCTGGAGCACCTGCTTGAGGCGTTCAGCCTCCTCCTCGGCCGCCTTACGGCCTATTTCCGGGTCGCCGCCGGCCCCCAGCCCCCGGGTGACGCCGAGACCCAGTTGGATCTTCACCGGGGCCAGACTCCGCTCCAGCGCCTGGGCGTCGGTATTGGCGGCGATAAAATCCACCCCCACCATCTGGGAGGCGATCATGTCATTGATGGCATTGCCGCCGGCGCCGCCGATGCCTAATACCTTGATTTTGGCCGTCAATTCGTTGGGGACCAATTGAATCTTCATCCTGAAAACCCCCTCGTAGCCATCATAGCACTTTTGGAAGATTCATACCACTTCCCGGAACCATTTTTTAACCCGTCCCCAGAACCCGCGGGAGGAGCGGCTTCCCGCCCAGCGTGCCGGAGGGGCCCAGCGGCCGGTCTGGCGTTGGGCCTTCCGTTGGGTCTTAAAACCATGGAGCACCAGGCCCACGGCAGTGGCAAAAGATGGGTCATGGATGACGTCGACGAGGCCGCCCACCCCCATGGGGTAACCGATGCGGGTGTGCATCTGAAAGGCCTCGCCGGCCAACTCCTGCAGTCCGTCCACCAAGGCGCTGCCGCCGGTGAGCACCGCGCCGGAGTGCAGTGGATGGTTAAAGCGGGCCCGCTGGAGTTCTTTGCCCAGCAAGTTGATGATCTCCACCACCCGCAAATGCATGATCTCCGCCAGCCGGGCCCGGGGCAACTGCTGGGTATCCCGGCCCGTCAGCCCCGGAACCTCCAGCATTTCCGTGGGGTCGGTCAGGACATTGAGACAGGAGCCGAATTCCTTTTTTAGCCCCTCGGCATTATAGAGGGAGGTGGGGAGGCCCACGGCGATGTCGTTGGTGAGGTTGTTGCCCCCCACCGGCAGGACGAAGTTCTGCCGCAAGGCATTCTCGGCGAAGATGGACAGATCGGTGGTGCCGCCGCCGAAATCGATGAGGGCCACTCCCAGCTCTTTTTCTTCCTCGGTGAGCACCGCCTCCCCCGCCGCCAGGCTTTTCAGGGCGATACCGGTCACCTCCAGGTTGGCCCGATTACAGCATTTGATGATATTATTCAGGGAGGTGACCGCGCCGGTGACGATGTGGACCTTGCATTCCAGACGCACTCCGTGAATGCCCACCGGGTCCTTGATGCCGTCCTGGCCGTCAATCAAAAAATCCTGCACCAGGGTGTGGATCACCTCCCGGTCCGAGGGAATGGCCACGGTGCGGGCCGTGTCGATGACCCGATCCATGTCCGCCGGGGTCACTTCCCGATCCTTGATGGCGATGATCCCCTGGCTGTTGATCACCTTGGTCTGGCCGCCGCCGACACTGGCATAAACCGAGCGGATTTCGCAGTCAGCCATGACTTGCGCCTCTTCCACGGCCTTGCGGATGGCTCGCACGGTATTGTCGATGTTGACCACCACCCCTTTGCGCAGGCCGCCGGCGGTGGGGGCGCATCCCAGGCCGACGATCTCTACCTGGTTTTCCCGCACTTCTCCCACCACCGCGCAGATCTTGGTGGTGCCGATATCCAAACCAACGATGAGCTCTTGGGGCACGTGAGTTATCCTATTGACCCTCGTCCGTCTCCTTCAGGTTGATGAGGACCCGCTGGGGAGCGTCGAGGTTGATGCGCCCGGTCCGGGACAGATAGCCCTTTTGGGCCATCACCGGCAAAACCTGGGCGAATTTGCGCAGCTTTCCCAAATAGTCGTCAAAGCCAAGGTCCAGGCCTGCCCCCAGGCCGTTAACATAAAGGGTGAAGCCCCGATCCGGGTCCAGGTGAACCTCGGAGACGTTTTCCAGGTTGACCGGCGCTGGGGCTTGCTTGAGCACGTCCAGCAATTGAAAGGTCTGGGCCACCAGGGGCGGCAGCACCCCTTCCGGGTGTTGCAGATTCTCCGGTTTCAGCCCGGTAATTACCGGGAAGTTATGTGGATCCCCGGACGTTAACGGGTGAAACAGACTTCCCTGGCGATCGAGGTAAAAGAGTTCTTGTCCCAACTGCACCAGGGCTACCGGCTCCCGCTCCTGGAGGCGCAGATGCAGCCGGTCGGGCCATTTCCGGGTCACTTCGGCCCGGGCGATCCAGGGGTGGGCCTGCAGGGCCCGTTCCACCTGCCCCGGCCGGAGGGCCAGGAGATTGGTATCGGGGCCCAATTTGGCCAGTTGCAGGATGACCTCGGGGGTGAGGCGCCGATTGCCTTCGATCTCGATGTTCTTGATATCTTTAATGCAAAAATAGGAACAAATCAAGAGTTGATGATAGAGGAGCACCAGACCCAGGCAGACCCCGGCCAGGGTTATGAGTCCCCCGCTGAAAACGGCCAGCCACAGCCAGGACCTGGAGGACTCGCCGCCCTGGGTCCGGCGATAGCTGTTACGCGGCCTTCTCCGAGAGATCAGGCTGGACTTCTTCAGCGGCTGCTGGGGCAGCAGGCGGGAATGCCGCGGATTTCGAACCATGGCGGTTTTCCTTAGGGGCGAGCCTCCCCCGAGCCACCGGGTTTGCCGTTGAGTCGGGCCAGCAGGTCTTCCCCGGCCTTCCAGATATCCCCGGCCCCCAGGGTGAGGACCAGGTCGCCTTCCTGCAGGTGCTCCAGGAGGGCCGCGGCTACCGCGTCCTTTTCTGCCACAAAGTGCACCGCGGCATGGCCGCTGCCGCGGACCCCTTCATATACGGTCCGGCCCGAGACGCCTTCCCGGGGGGATTCGCCTGCCGCGTAAATTTCGGTGATGAACACCAGCCCGGCCCGGGCAAAGACCGGGGTGAATTCCTCCAGCAGGGCCGCGGTGCGGCTGTAGCGGTGAGGCTGGAAGGCCACCACCAGGCGGCGCTGCGGGAAGGCCTGAGCCAGGCCCGCCAGGGTGGCGGAGATTTCGGTGGGGTGATGCCCGTAGTCGTCGAGCACCAGCACCCCCCGGGCGGCGCCCTTCACCTGGCAGCGCCGCTGGATCTGCCCCAGCCCCTTAAGCCCCTGACGCCAAACGGGGAAATCGAGTCCCAGGTTATGGCCCACGGCACAGGCGGCCATGGCGTTGAGGACGTAGTGGCTCCCCGCCATGGGCACCGTAACTCTGCCCAGCTCCCGGCCCCGATACCACAGGCGGAAACGGCAGCCCAGACCTTGGGGCTCAGGTTCGGTAGCATGGAAATCGGCCCCGGGAGACAGGCTATAAGTGGTGATCTCGCCGGAAAACCGGCGCAGCAGGGGAGCAAGGTTGGGGTCGTCGGCCCAGGCCACCAGCTTGGCCTCCGGAGGCAGTTTTTGAAAATAGGCGGCGAAGGTCTCCTGGATATGGGCCAGGTCGCGATAGTGGTCCAGGTGCTCGCGGTCCAGATTGGTGACTACCGTGATCTGGGGGGAGAGATAGGCGAAGGAGCCGTCGCTTTCGTCGGCTTCGGCGACAAAATAGCCCCCCCGGCCCAGGACCGCGTTGGAGCCCAGGTGGTCCCACAGGGCCCCCACCACCACGGTGGGATCGAGGCCGCCGTTCCTGAGAATGGCGGCCACCATGGCGGTGGTGGAGGTTTTGCCGTGGGCCCCGGTGACGGCCACCTGGAAATGTCCCTCCATGAGCCGGGCCAGTAATTGCCCCCGGCGCAACACGGTGAGACCCCGGGCCCGGGCCGCGGCCAGCTCCGGATTGTCTTCCTTCACGGCGGTGGAGTGCACCACAATGGCCCCGGCCGGCAGTTGCCCAGGACGGTGGCCCTCATGGAACCTCAGGCCCAGGGTCTCCAGGCGGCGGGTAAGGGGCCCAGCCGCCAGGTCGGAGCCGCTCACCCGGTGGCCGCGGCGCACCAGGAGTTCCGCCAGCCCGCTCATGCCGATGCCGCCAACGCCGATGAAGTGGTAGGAGGTCAGATTAGTCATATTTAAGGAATTATGGTGGGCGGTGCCCACCCTACATAATTGTTAAAATAGACTCGATTAAATGTCCTTTTTCTTTCTCATCAGTAGGGTGGGCACTGCCCCCAATTACTTAAAAGATATTTCAGGCAGAGATTGTCACCCCAATTAAAATGGCAAGAGTTTTTTGTCCCATGGCGGTCCTGGTTTATAGCCGGGAAGAGCCTCCCCACATTTTTTCGAACCGGTTTTTAAGGGACAGGTAAATTTTTTTCAAAAACAGCAGGAGGTCCAGATAACACATAAAATATCTTTCCGAGGTTGCGGTAATGTAGGGTGCGCACTGCGCACCATCATTTCATTTTACCTTCCAGCAACTCGAGGCAGCCCCGGACGATCTCTTGAGCGGCGTCTGGGCGGGCCAGACGGCGGGCGGCCTCCTCCATGCCGGCCAGGATATCGGGCGCAGAGATAAATTGTCTTATCTTACCAGCGAAAACGGTCCCGGTAAAATCTTTATTTAGGATGAGCTCCGCGGCCCCGGCCTGCCCCAGGAAGCGGGCGTTGACCTCCTGGTGGTTGTTGGCCGCGAACGGGTAGGGGACCAGCAGAGAGGCCCGGCCCACCGCGGTGATCTCCGTCAGGGTGGAGGCGCCGGCCCGGCAGACGATGAGGTGGGCCAGGTTCATCAACCTGGCCATATCATGGGAGAATCCCTCCACCTGGGCCGCAAACCCGGCGGCGCCATAGCCCGCAGCCACCTCTGCCCGGTCCGCTTCCCCGGTGAGATGGAGGAACCGGAGCCGCTCCTTCAGGTCGGTCAGTTCCGGCAAGGCGGCCAAAACTTCCAGGTTCAGGTGGCGGGCCCCCTGGCTGCCGCCGGTGATTAGCACCGTAAACGGCGCCCCTGGCCGCGGCGGCATAACCCGGAAAAATTCCTGCCGGGCCGGGTTGCCGGTCCAGGCCGCCAGGTTACGGGGGAACTGGCCCAGGGAGGCGGGAAAGGAGACGAAGACCCGCTGCGCCAGATGGGCCAGCCAGCGGTTGGTGAAGCCGGGAAGGGCATTCTGCTCGTGCAGGGCCAGGGGAATCTTCAGAGACCAGGCTGCCAGGCCCACGGGGCCGGAGGTATAGCCGCCCATGCCCAGCACCAGGTGGGGGCGGAGGGCCTGAAGACGTGCCCGGGCCTCCCGAACGCTCCCCGGCAGGCGCCACCAGGTGCGCAGCCGGGAGACGATCCCCTGGCCCTGCAAGGCCTGGCTGGCCACCGTCTCCCAGGGGAACCCGGCGCCCGTAAGTATCCGGGTGGTCACGGGGCGAGGGCTGGTGAGGAAGCTGACCGCAACCCCCTGGTGCGTCTCAAACTCCCGGGCCACCGCGATCCCCGGGAAGAGGTGGCCGCCGGTGCCCCCCGCGGCAATGACTACCCTGAGGTCCATCGAACTTTCCTACCCCTAGCTTAATTATTAGGGTTTTGGCAGGCTGCGCCTTAGGCGCCATTAATCCCGGCATCCCGCCGGCGCCAGGGAGGAATGAAAACCGCGCCTCGCTCTGGTCCGGTCGTTGCTAGATACTCGGGCGCTCACCGCCGCCGCAATTCGGGGGGCGCGGCTCGTCCCGGATCGGGCCTGCCCGGCTAAGTCAGGGCAGTTTCGTCCTGGCTCGGCGCCGGGATCTTTACGGGCCGCGGCCCAACGGGACCCTTGATCTGACGGCTGATGTTCAGGAGGATGCCCACCGCCAGCATGCTGGCAATCAGGGAAGAGCCCCCATAACTGAGAAAGGGCAGGGATAGCCCCTTGGTGGGCAGGATGCCGCTCACCACTCCCATGTTGATGGCCGCGGGCAGGCCGATGACCAGGGTCAGCCCCAGGGCCAGGTATGAGCCGAAGATGTCCGGGGCCCTGAGGCTCAGGCGAATTCCCCGGACCACCAGGAGGGCGAACAAGGCCAGGACCAGGAGAAACCCCAGGAAGCCCATCTCCTCGCTGAAGATGGAGAGGATGAAGTCGGTATGCGCGTCCGGCAGGTAGAAGAGCTTGGCCCGGCTCTGTCCCGGCCCCAGGCCGAGCAGATTCCCGGAGCCGATGGCCAGCAGGGATTGCTTCAACTGGTAGCCTACATCGGCCCCGTATTTCCAGGGGTCCAGGAAGGAGAGGATGCGATTGGATTTTTTCGGGTCCTTCAATACCGCCAGGATCGCCAGGGTGCTGACCCCGCCCAGGGCCAGCAGGAGGTGGCTGAGGCGGGTGCCGCCCACGAAGAGCATGGTGAAGACGATGGCCGCCAGGGTCAGGGCGGTGCCAAAGTCGGTTTCGATGCCGATGAGACCGATGAAGAGCCCGGAGATCACTACGTGGGGCAGGAAGCCGATGCTGAAAAACTTCATCTTTTCCTGTTTGTGGGCCAGGGAATAAGCCAGGTAAAGGACCACCGCCAGGCTGGCGAACTCCGAGGGCTGCAGGGTGAAGGGCCCCAGGTGGATCCAGCGGGCCGCGCCCCGCACCTTGCCGCCGATGCCCGGGATAAATACCAGGACCAGGCAGATCAGGCTGAGGACCAGAAGGGGATAGACCCAGCGCTGATAATTCTGATATTTGATCCTCCGCGCCCAAAGGAGCGCCACCACTCCCAGTAATCCATAAACCCCCTGGCGCTTGACGAAGTAGAAGGGATCGCCGTAATTGGTCAGGGCCATGACGTTACTGGCGATGAATACCATGCCCAGGCCCAGGCACATCAGGGAGAAGGCGCTGGCCAGCAGGATCAGGTCGTCGTGGACGCCCGGGGCCGCAATGGCCTTAGCTTCCCTTTGCATGTCTCATCTCCTGCACCAATTTTTGGAAGGTATCACCCCGGTGGGCATAGTCCTTAAACATGTCGAAGCTGGCGCAGGCCGGTGACAGGAGCACCACCTCTCCGGGACGCGCCAAATCATAGGCCCGCCGCACCGCCTCGTCCATGGAATTTACCAGACAGATGGGCGCCAGGTCCTTCCAGGTTTGAGCCAGGCGCTTCCGGGTCTCGCCCAGCAGAACCAAGGCCTTGACCCGTTCTTTGATCAAGGGGGAGAGAAGGCGGAAGTCGCTGTCCTTGTCCCGGCCCCCGGCAATGAGGATCACCGGTTTGGAGAAGTGGCCCAGGGAAACGGCCACCGCCCCCACGTTAGTCCCCTTGGAGTCGTCATAAAACTCCACCCGCCCCACCTCCGCCACAAATTCCAGGCGATGGGGCAGGCCGCCAAAGGAGGCCAACACTCGCCGGCAGGCCTCGGGACTGGCGCCCGCATCCAGGGAGAGCAACAGGGACGCCATGACGTTTTCCAGGTTGTGGCGCCCGGAGAGGCGAATCCCGGCCAGGGGAAACTTCTCTGCAGCGGCGCCCGCCAGCCTGAGGTGGAGCGAGCCGTTGGCCAGCCAGGCGCCCCGGGTCAGGGGGCGGCTGCTGGAAAAGTGATAGACCCGGGCCGGCCCGGTATCCAGCGCCGCCAGCGCGGGGTCATCGGCGTTGAGGACCTTAAGGTCGCCTGCGCGCTGGTTGCGAAAGAGGTTGGCCTTGGAGGCGGCGTAGGCGGCCAGCGAAGGGTAGCGATCCAGATGGTCCGGGGTGATGTTGAGGAGGGCGGCGGCCTGGGGATGAAAGCTGGGGGCGGTGTCCAACTGGAAGCTGCTCACCTCCAGCACCAGGCAGTCCGCCTGCCGTTGCCGCGACAACAAGGAGATCGCCGGGGTGCCGATGTTCCCACCCACCAGGGGTTTCCGGCCGGAGGCCTTGAGGAACTCCCCCACCAGGGTGATGGTGGTGGTCTTGCCGTTGGTGCCGCTCACCGCGATCAAGGGTTTTTCGATGAAGTGGCCGGCCAATTCCAGCTCCCCCCAGACGGGGATGCCCGCCTTCCGGGCCGCCTTTAGCCATTCCAGTTCCGGCGGCACCCCGGGGCTGAGGATGATCAGGTCAGAGCCCCGCCAGGCAGGCCGGGCCGTCCCCAAGTCTTCGGCTACTCCCAATCCGGCGATCTCCCGGCGGGCTTCCTCAAGGGCCTGCGGCGGCGCCTGGTCGGTCACCGTCACCCGGGCGCCCTTTGCCGCCAGGAAGCGGCACAAGGCCACCCCGGTACGGGCCAGGCCGACTACCAGGACTTTTTTTTGATGAAGTTCCATGGCGCCAGATCCGGAAACGAGTATGGGAAAAAACTACCTTACCTTAATTTTAAGGCGCTCAGAGATATCAGCCCCAGGATAATGGCGATGATCCAAAAGCGCACAATGACCTTGGGTTCGGGCCAGCCCTTGAGTTCGAAGTGATGGTGCAGGGGCGCCATGCGAAAGATGCGTTTGCCGTTGGAAACCTTGAAGAAGCCCACCTGCAGGATAACCGACAGGGCTTCCACCACGAAGAGCCCGCCCACGATGGCCAGCAGGATTTCCTGTTTGGTGGCCAGGGCCACGGTGCCCAAGACCGCCCCCAGGGGCAAGGCCCCCACGTCTCCCATGAAGAGCTGGGCCGGGTAGGTGTTGAACCACAGGAAACCAACCCCGGCGCCCATTAGGGCCCCCAGGAAGATGGAGAGCTCCCCCACCCCCCGGATGTAAGGGATTTGCAGATAAGCGGCGATCTTGATGTTCCCCGCCAGGTAACCAAAGATCATGTAAAAGCCGGCGGCAATGGTCACCGGGCCGATGGCCAGGCCGTCCAGGCCGTCGGTGAGGTTCACCGCGTTGGCGCTGCCCACGATGATGAACACGGCAAAAGGAATGAAGAACCAGCCCAGATCCGGTTGCAGTTGTTTAAAGAAGGGAATGGTCAGGGTGGTGTTGAAAGACGGGTCGGCATAGAGCAAGAGCGCCGGCAGCAGGGCCACCAGGGTCTGGGCCATCAATTTGGTGCGGCCGCTCAGGCCCCGGTTGTGCTTCTTGATGACCTTGAGATAGTCGTCATAGAAGCCGATGAAGCCGAACCCCAGGGTTACCGCGACCATCATCCAGATGAAGGGATTGTTGAGTTCCGACCAGAGGAGGGCGGCGACCAGGGTGGCGAAGATGATCATCAGGCCGCCCATGGTTGGGGTGCCGTTCTTGTAAAAGTGGGACTGGGGGCCGTCTTCCCGGACATATTGGCCGATTTGCAGCGCCTTAAGCTTGTTAATGAACCAGGAGCCCATCACCATGGAGATGGTCAGGGCGGTGAGAATGGCGAAGATGGTCCGGAAGGTGATGTAGCGGAAGACATTAAAGCCGCCAAACACCGTCTTCAGTGGATATAAGAGATAGTAGAGCAACTGCCTGTTCCCCTTTTAGATCCATACCTGCGGTTGCAAGAGAAGCCGTCGGCTCGCCACTTAATGATGGTGGGCAGTGCCCACCCTACATTTAGGTCTCCTCCAAAAGGTCGATAAGCCCCTCCATGTGCATGCTGCGGGAGCCCTTTACCAGGAGCCAGTCCCCCGGCACCAGCAATTCCCGGAGCACCCGGGCCCCGTCGGCCTGGCGGCTGATGGCAAATAGGCGGGAGGCAGGCAGCCCCTCTTCCAGGGCCCCGGCGGCCACCTCCAGGCGGAAATCGCCATAAGTCACCAGGTAATCCACCCCGGCCCGGGCGGCCAGGCGTCCGAGGTTCCGGTGTTCCTGGGCCGCGGCCGGGCCTAATTCCAGCATGTCTCCCAGAGCGGCGGCGGCCAGGCCATGACCCTTGAGCTCCATCAAGGTCTGCAAGGCCATGGCCATGGAGCCGGGGTTGGCATTATAGCAATCGTTCAGCAGGTGGACCCCCATGGAGAGGGTGACCACCTGGGAGCGCCGGGCGATGGGCTGGAATTCCGCCAGGGCCGCGGCGGTTTCCGCCGGCGGCAGCCCCAAGACCAGGCCCACCGCGGTGGCGGCCAGGGCGTTGTACAGCATATGCTCTCCGGCCGCGGGCAGCTGCAGGGGCCAGCTTTGCCCTTGATAATGCAGCATGGCGCTCTGATTGAAAGGTCCCAGGGTGCGGCGTCCTTCGGCTCGCAGGGCGGCCCCCGGACCCAGTCCGTAGCTCAAGGAAGGCCCCCGGAAACTTTTGGCCAACTCGGCAATCCAGGGATCATCGGCATTATAAAGCAGGCGGGCTTCCGGCTCCAGAGCGCTGATGATCTCGCCCTTGGCGCGGGCCACTCCGGCCAGGTCCCCCACCCCCTCGGTGTGGGCCCCGTAAACGTTGGTGAGCACCCCCACGGTGGGCGCGGCGATTTGGGTGAGACGGCGGATCTCTCCGAAGCGGTTCATGCCCATCTCCACCACCGCGGCCTCATGGCCCGCATCCAGCTCCAAAAGGGTGAGGGGCAGGCCGATGAGGTTATTCAGGTTCAGGGGATTTTTGTGCACCTGATAAGTCCGGGACAGGACCTGGGCGGTCATCTCCTTGGTGGTGGTCTTGCCGCAACTGCCGGTGATGGCCACCACCGGCAGGGCAAATCTGCCGCGCCAGGCGTGGGCCAGGTCCCCCAGGGCGGTAAGGGCGGCATCCACGGCGATTACGGTTATGGCGCTGGCCGCAGCCGGTTGCAAACCTGCACTGACACCGGCCGCCGCCCTTTCACCCCTCCTCTCCACCAGGACGCCCCGGGCGCCCCGGTGCAGGGCCTGGGCGATGAAGTCGTGGCCGTCGTGGCGCTCCCCGGACAGGGGAATGAATATCTGGCCCGTCTGGGTGGTGCGGGAGTCGGTGGACACCCCGCAAAAGGTGTCCCACCCACCCCGCCGTATCAGGTTGCCCCGGGTGGCGGCCAGGATTTCCGCGATGGTGAAGGAGGCGGCCATCAGCCGTGATACTCCTTTAAACCCAGAGCAACTTCCTCCCGGTCGTCGAAATGGCGGCGTTCCGAGCCCCAGATCTGGTAGTTTTCATGCCCCTTGCCGGCCACCAGCACCGCGTCGCCGGGCCGGGCCAGACTGATCGCCAGGCGGATGGCCTCCCGGCGGTCCGGGACCACCAGATAGCCGCGCTCACCTTTCCTGGCGGCCGCCCCGCTTATCCGGGTCAAACCCGCGGCTGCCAAACCCGGTTCGATCTCCCGGATGATGGCCAGCGGTTCTTCGCCGCGGGGGTTGTCGCTGGTGACCACCACCAGGTGGCCCAAGGCAGCCGCGGCTCCCATGAGGGGCCGCTTTTTCCGATCCCGGTCGCCGCCGCAGCCGAAGACGGTGATGATTCGGGCGAAGTCCAGTTGCTGCAGGGCCCCCAGGGCCTGGGCCAGGGCGGCCGGGGTATGGGCGTAGTCCACGAAGACGCCGGGGCCGCACGCGGGGCCGAAACGCTCCAGCCGGCCCGGCACCCCTTTCAGGGCGGTGATGCCCCGGGCCACTTCTTGGGGGGATAGGCCCAGCCCCAGGGCAGTGGCCGTGGCCGCCAGGATATTGGCCAGGTTGAAGGGCCCCACCAGGCGGGAGTCGATCATCACCTCCCCCGCCGGACTGGTGAGGCGGGCCTTGATCCCCTGGGGGTGGAATTGGTGGCTCAATGGCCGCACCTGGCTCTGGGGGTGGCAGCCGTAAGTGAGGCAGGGAACCCGCACCTGGGCGCGCAGTTCCTGACCCCGGGGGTCGTCCAGGTTGAGGACCGCCAGACCGGGGGCGCCGCTGCCGTTGGCCAGCAGCTCCAGAAAGAGACGGGCCTTGGCGGCAAAGTAATCCTCCAGATCCCGGTGATAATCCAGGTGGTCTTGGCTGAGGTTGGTGAAGACCCCCACGTCGAAGGCAGTCCGGTCCACCCGCCGCAGGTCCAGGGCATGAGAGGAGACTTCCATGAAGACGTGGCTCACCCCCCGGGAGCGCATGGCCCGTAAGAGCCTCTGTAAGTCCAGGGATTCCGGGGTGGTCACCGCGGCAGGCCAGATTTTTGGTAAGGCGCGGTAATTGACGGTGCCTATTACCCCGACCTGGCGGCCGGCGCTGCTCAGGATGGCCTCCAGCAGGTAAGCGGTGCTGGTCTTGCCGTTGGTGCCGGTGATGCCCACCAGGGTCAATTCCCGGCTGGGGTGGTCGTAAAATGCGGCGCTGAGATGGGCCAGGGCCAGGCGGGCCTGGTCCACCCGGACGGCGGTGAGGCCGGCCGGAACCTCCAGTCCCTGTTCGCTGACGATGGCCGCGGCCCCGTTGGCGATGGCCTCGGCCACAAAGCGGTGCCCATCGGTACGAGCCCCCTTAAGGGCCACGAAAACCCCACCGGGGACCACTTCTCCGGAGTGATAGGCCACCCCGGTTACCGCGAGATTTTCGTCGCCCTGCAGGCGGCAGCCCTCCAGGCCGGCCAGCAGCCGCTTTAAAGGAATGGGGGACGTAGGCTCGCGGTGCACGGTTCCCTCGCAAACAGGTCTGATTCCCCGGGGGCTCAGAACCATTGCCGATGGCGGCCTTGACAGCTATCAAACGGTGAAGCAAGTAAGCAAATATGATACCGCAGGAATGATGGTCAGATAAGCCAAAGGGCAGGCCCGCAGCCTGCCCCCGCCGGATGTGTCATTTAAGGATTGGCAGCTCGAGGCCCACTTTTAAGTCCCACCGCCTTTTGGTTAATCTTATAAAAACATCCGGGTCTTGACAAGGACCAACCTCTTGGGGCGCGTCAGGTACTGGACTGGAATTTCACCAGGCAGGTGGCGCCGGGGGAGATGGTGGTCCCCGGGGAGGGCTCCTGGCTCACGGCCATGCCGCTGCCCTCCAGGCGGTATGTCAATCCGGAGGGGGTCAGCAGTTTTAATACCTGCCGAATGGTATAGCCCTTCAGGTCCGGCATTACCGTCAACGGTTCCTTGGGGATCTCCAGCCGGTCCGGCAGCAATTGGGCCAAAGTGGGAGCCGGCGGCTGGCCGGGGGCCGCCTTGGCCGTCCGCGGCGCCTGATCCGGGGCGGCCGCATCTTTAGCCTGGACCGGCAGGTTCTGGTCCCGGTCCGGCGCCTGCTGGGGATAATAACCCAGGACCCGCAGGGATTGGGCGGCTATTTCCCGGAAGACGGGGGCGGCCACCACCCCCCCGAAGATGGCCCCCTTGGGTTCGTCGATGATGACGCTGATGGCTAAAACCGGCTTTTCCGCGGGTATCAGGCCGATGAACAGGGCATTAAACTTGTTGTGGGAATAAGCCCGGCCCTCCAATTTTTGGGCGGTGCCCGTCTTGCCGGCCACGGTGAAACCCGGCGGTGCCGCATCCTTGGCGGTGCCGCCCGGCTGGGTGACCGTTGCCATGATCTCCAGTATCTGCTGGGCGGCTCGCTGGGACAACACCCTTCTCAGCGGCCGGGGTGGGAACTCCTGCACCTTCCGCCCATAGGGATCGTCAACCTCTTTCACCAGGATAGGCTCCATGAGGACCCCGCCATTGCCCAGGGAGGCCAGGGCCATGGTCAGTTGCAAGGGAGTGACGGACACCCCCTGACCAAAGGCCATAGTGGCTCGATCGATGCCGGACTTGATCGCCTGGAGACTCTTCAGCAGCCCGCTGCTTTCCCCGGGAAACGAGATCCCGGTTTTGCTCCCAAAGCCGAAACTCCGGAGATATTGCTCCAGGCGGGGGCCGCCCAGTTTGCCGGCTATCTTGGCGGCCCCGATATTGCTGGATTTTTGGATGATCTGTTGCACCGTCAGGCATCCGTAAGGATGCACGTCGTGGATCTCTTCCTTGGGGCCCAGGACCCAGTGGCCGTTTTCGCAATTGAAACGGTCGCTGGGCTTCACCACATTGCCATCCAGGGCCGCGGCAGTGATGAAGATCTTAAAGGCGGAGCCGGGCTCCAGGCAATCGCTGATTAACCGGTTGCGCCGGGCCGCTTCGAGAGATTGGACGTAACGGTTGGGGTCCATGACCGGCAACTGGGCCATGGCCAGGATCTCTCCGGTCTGCGGCTGGACCACCAGGGCTATGCCGCCGGCGGCATGAGCATGCTCCACCCCCAGGGCCAATTCTTTTTCCGCGATGTACTGCAAGGTGCGGTCCAGGGTGAGGACCACGTTGTCGCCCATGACCTCCGGGTCCCACGCCTTTTCCCCCGAGGAGACGATATGTCCCCGGCCATCCAGCATCTTCGAGCATTGCTTGGGTTTGCCATAGAGGAGCTGGTCAAACTGGTGCTCCACCCCTTCCAATCCCTTGCCGTCGATACCGCAGAACCCCAAGACCTCCCCGGCCAGAGAGAGCTGCGGATAGTAGCGTTTGGCCTCAGGCAACAGGTAGATGGCGTCGGTGTCCCGGCGTCCAGTGATCTTGGCGTCCGCGGCCTTGCGCTCCGCTTCTGCCTGCCAGGCCAGGAAGGCCGCTTCCCGCTCCGGGGTGAGTTGGCGTTTTATCCAGGTAAAAGAACAGGCCCGGGTGAGGATTTCTTTGAGTTCCTTAGGCTTATAACCCAGGATGGGCGCCAGCTCCCGGCTCAAGCGCTCGGCCTGCGTGACCTGGGTGGGATGAGCCACCACCGAGGAAACCCGGGTGCTGATGGCCAGCTCCAGGCCCCGGCGGTCGAGGATCATGCCCCGAACCGGCAGCACGGGGGAAAATTTCTTGTATTCCCGGGTGGCTTCCTCCCGGAGCTGCGGGCCCCGAAGCACCTGGAGATAAAAGAAGCGGCCAATAATCAGCAATCCCAGCAGGGCCAGGCCAAGACCCAACATGGCGATGCGAAACCGCACCCACTTGCCGATGGTGGGATTCACGGCAAATTCACAACCTGGGAGGGCTTGGGCGCCTCCATGCCCAGTTGGGCCGCCAGTTTTTCCAGACGGGAGATAGCCGTCAGGTTGGAGAGCTCGATGCGCAGCTTGCCGTTCAAGTCGAGGAGCTGCTTCTGGCTCTCCTGAGCCCGGGAAATTTGGTAACTTTGGGTAATATCCTGCAAATCGGCCCAGGCCAGAAATAGACAGGTGAACAATACCGCCATCGCACCCAGGACCAGCCCGGCCACTACGGCGCGCCCCCAACGCCAGGGGTAGCTGACCTTGCGATTCCTGGGGATGAACACCTGTCCGGCGGCGCTCAGGCGGAGAGATAGATTAGCGGGCATCTCCTTTTACCTCCTCTGATCAAGCGGGTGGTCCATGGAGAACAGGCTGGGAAACCGTTCTTTGGGCCATTTTTGGGCAATCTCATCCCAAGGCGGGATGGACTGGCAGTAACCATCCTGGCCGGTTTCCGTGCGGTTGCCGCGGAAACTCGCGGGCCTTTCCTCCTCTGGATTCAGGCCCTTACCGATTTCAAGAGACATGGGCTTTCTCCCAGTTCGTTGCGTCGATTTTTTCGGCGATGCGCATCTTGGCGCTGCGGGCCCGGGGATTGCCGGCCACTTCCTCCGGCGTGGGGGTCAGCGGTTTGCGGGTCAGGCGCGCCATCACCCCGGCCCGGTCCCAGGCCGCCATCTTTTCCTTTACCAGCCGGTCTTCCAGGGAATGGTAGGCAATTACCACCAGACGGCCGCCCCCTTCCAGCCAGCTCGGGGCCTGCTCTAGAAATGCGGCGATTTCCTCCAATTCCCCGTTCACCGCGATCCTTAAGGCCTGGAAGACCCGGGTGGCTGGATGCAGTCTCCCCCTGCGCCACCCGGGCCCCATAGCCTGTTTACAAACGTCCGCCAGTTGCTGCGTGGTGCGAAACGGTTGCCGCCGCCGGGCCTGCACGATTACCCGTGCCAGACGCCTGGACCGGGGTTCTTGCCCGTATTCATAAAAGATGTTGGCCAACTCGGCCTCGGGCGCGGAATTGAGCAGTTGGGCGGCGGTAATGGATTCCCCGTTTTCCGGGTTGAAGCGCATGTCCAGGGGCTCATCTCCCCAAAAGGAGAAGCCCCGCTGTGAAGTCTGCAATTGGCGGGAAGAGAGGCCCAGGTCCAGGAGGATCCCGGCCACTCCTTTTAGGTGGGTGGCTGCCAGCAAATCCCCTAACTGGCAATAGGATTGGTGAAACAGTTGAAATCTGGAGGTGTGGTGGGCCAGCCGCGTAGCCGCCGTCTTCAGGACAGCAGGGTCCCGATCCAGGCCCCAAAGCTGTCCGTCCGGCCAACTGCAATCCAGGATGGCGGTGGCGTGACCCCCCTCACCCACAGTACCATCCACATAAAGACGGCCAGGCCGGCAGTTCAGGCCCACCAGCGCCTCCTTCACCATGACCGGTTGGTGCACCGGCATAAGGTCTGTGTTTAGATCGACAATTCGTCCAATATCCCTTCAAAATTAAATTCTTCCAACTGCTTCATATGGGCCTCATAGGAGGCCCGGTCCCAAATTTCAATAGAGCGCACCGTTCCCACCAGGCAGACTTCCCGGGAAAGCCTGGCATAGTCACGCAGATTGGGGGGAATCAGGATGCGGCCCAGTCGGTCCAGGGGGCAGTTCTCCACCTTGGAGGTGAGAAAGCGCTGGAAGTTGCGCAGATCTCCCCGGAACAGATTTTGCTCCGCCAATTTGACTTCGATCTTCTGCCACTCCTCCAGGGTGAAGGCTAGAAGATAACGGAAATGATCCGGGGACTCCTTCTGGAGGCTCTGGTGGAAATTAGTGAGGACGAGCTGGCGTTCCTTGCGCTCCTGCAAGATTTCCCGGTAGCGGGAAGGGATGCTGACCCTCCCTTTGCTATCCATAGAATGGAAATGCATGCCCGTGAACATCGCGCCACTACTCCCCACTAACTACCATTTTATTCCACTTTTTTCCACTTCTAAGAGAAAATACGGTCTTTCATAGGGAATTGTCAAGGAAAAAAATGGGGCGAAATCAAAAAAATTCCCCGGGCGGCAAGTGGTTACGATCCTGGGGGCTAAAAGGATAATGAAAAGATGGAGTCCGTGGGACCCCGCGGATGGATAGCCAACCCATTTGCCGGAATTCCGGCGGCAGAATGGCCCGGCACTTCCCCACTGGCGGGTCTGAGGGCCTGGCCCCGGCCCATTTTTCAGGGCGGCGGGGTTCTAGCGGAGATGGGGAAATTTTAAAGGTCGAGGGTAATCCTGTTCATTCAAGCATCAGGAGCTGATGGGAAGTCATTTCTTGGGTCATTCTGATTAGTTTCGCTCAGCATGACCAAAAAAATGCAGGGTGGGCACTGCCCACCAATTCCTTGGAAAAGCACCGCTTAAGTGAACCATATTGAGGGTTAAGGAAAACCTGGGTCAGGAGTCAAGGGGGGCAGGGCAGGGGAATATCAGGTTCTCCCTGGAACTAATCACCTTGCAGATGGCAGTAGTCCAGGTAATTCTGCAAGATAAGCACCGCGGCCTGTTGGTCCAACACCTGGCGGCGGCGGCGGCGGCTCAGGTCCGCCTGCAGCAGGACCCGCTCCGCCTCCACCGTGGTGAGGCGTTCATCCCAGGGGACCACCTGGACTCCCAGGGCCTCCCCCAAGTCGCCGGCCAATTCCAGGACCTCCGGGGCCGCGGCCCCCAGGCGGCCGTCCATATGCCGGGGCAGCCCCACCACCACTCGCTGCACCTGCCACTTCCGGGCCACCTCCAGGAGTTGGGCCAGGACCTCGGCGCGGTCCTTGCGGGTCACAACCCCCAGCCCCTGGGCGGTGATCCCCAGGGGGTCGCTGACCGCCAGGCCGATGCGCTTGGCCCCCACGTCCAGGGCGAGAATCCGCACCTCCCGGCGCTTTCCTGGCGGCTCTGCGGCCATGCGGGTCTCCTATTTGGACAGCAGCCAGACGGCGGCCAGGGCCAGGGCCACGCCGGCCAGGTGGCGCAGGGTTAAGCTCTCACGGAGCAAAGTCCAGCTCAAGATCACCGTGACCAGGGGATACAAGGCGGTGACGGGCACCACCACCGCAGCCGCCCCCCCGGCCATGGCCTTGAAAAAGAAGAGCAGGCCGAAGGCCATGCAGAGCCCGGCGCCCAGGGCTGCGGTTACCCCGGCGGCATGCCAGGGGATGGCCAGGGAGCCTGCGGCCGCCAGGTAGCCGATGACCGCCAGATGTCCGGTAATGCTGAGGAGATAAGCGGCTACGGGGGGCAGGTTAAGGGTGGCCACCTTGCTGAAAAACCCCCAGAACCCCCAGAGGACCACGGCTATCAAGGAATACCCCAGCCAGTTCACGTCTCCCCCTCTTCGGCTTGCCAGCCACCGGTCTTTCATCTAATATATGAATCGGCCTGTCCGCACAAGGGGTAAAAGGGACATACGAAAGGCCCCAGGAGCTGATGGGAAGTCATTTCTTTTGTCATTCTGAGGGAGCCGAAGGCGACCGAAGAATCTCTAAAAACGAGATGCTGCGATTTTTATGAAAATGTAGCGCCGGCGCCCTCGCCGGCGCAGGAACCGCCGGGGGCGGCGGTTCTACATCTTTATTTTTCGTTGTGGCTGTCAGGTCATGATGGTTCGCTCAGCATGACAGAAAAATGTAGGGTGGGCACTGCCCACCAATTCCTTAGAAAAAAACCGCCTAAGTGAACCGTGGATGGAAATCCCTGCCGCCAGTAAATTAGGACCGATACCATGGAAACCTTGACCTGCCGGTTAGCCGGGGTGGCCCGGGAAGCCGCGGACCGGGTGGCCATTATTTACCGGCAAGGGGATCTGGTGCGAGAGTACACCTGCGGCCAACTTTACCGGTCAAGCCTGGCAGTGGCCGGGTGGCTCCAGGCCCGGGGGGTGGCAAAGGGGGAGCGGGTGGCCATCCTCCTGGAGAATTGTCCCCAATGGCCCATGAGTTATTTCGGCATCCTGTTGGCTGGAGCGGTGGCGGTGCCTCTGGATCCGGTCTCCCGCTGGGATCATATCCACTACACCCTGGAGCAGACCCGGGCTAAAATCATCTTTACCTTTCCCCAGGCCCCCCTGTCAGAGTTGCAACAGCTGCCGTTCCTGGACAGGCTGGTGGTGGTGGGGAACCGCGAGGACTCCAGCGAAAAGCTGACGAATTTCCAGGAAGTCCTGCAATCATCCGGAAGTGAGGCAGGGCTGCCGGTGCCGGGCCTCCAGGACCTGGCCTCCATCATCTATACGTCGGGCACCACCGGGATGCCCAAAGGGGTGATGCTCACCCACCGGAATTTCGCCGCCAATTGCCAGGGCATCGCCAAACTCAAGGCCATCCGGGAGGATGACAACTTGCTCTCCATCCTCCCCCTGCATCATGCCTTTCCCTTTACCGGCACCCTGTTGGCGCCCCTCTTTTCCCGGGCGCAGATCACCTATCTCGATACCCTGAAGGCCGAGGCCGTCCTGAAGTGTATCAAAGAGCAGCGGGTCACTATCCTGGTGGTCACCCCCCAGGTGCTCCAGCACTTCTATCAAGGAGTAAGAAGGCGATTGCAGCTGATTCCCTGGCCGGTGCGTCCACTGCTGTTCAGCTATCTCCAGGCTTCCCGGAGGGTCTTTCGATTTCTGGGGGTAAATCCGGCGCGGCCGCTGTTAAGGAAATTCCGCCGCGCCCTGGGGGAGCAGTTTCGGTTTTTTGTCAGTGGCGGGGCCAAACTCCCTGAATCTCTGGCGGAGGATCTGGCCCTGCTGGGGTTTGAGGTGCTGGAAGGTTACGGCCTCACGGAAACCGCGCCGGTGGTCACCATGAATCCCCCGGAGGCTCCCCGCCTGGGGTCGGCGGGTCGGCCACTGGAGGGGGTGGAGATCAGGATTTGGCAACCTGACGCCCAGGGTGTCGGAGAGGTTCTCATTCGGGGCGGCAACGTCATGGCCGGTTATTTCCAAAATGAGGCGGCCACTCGGGAGGCCCTCAAAGATGGCTGGTTTTGCAGCGGCGATTTGGGTTATCTTGATGGGGACGGCTACCTGTACCTCAAGGGACGGATCAAGGAAATCATCGTCCTCGCTTCGGGCAAGAAGATCTCCTCCGAGGAAGTGGGACAGCACTACCTCCAGGCTCCTTCCATCAAAGAGATCTTTGTGACTACCGACGCCGGCGCCGAGAAGCTGGTCGCGTTGGTGGCGCCGGACCTGGACTTTTTCCGAAAAACCGGGGAAGTGGATATTCTCGACAGGGTGAAGTGGGACCTGGAGCTCCGCTCCCAAGGCCTGGAGCCTTACAAACGGGTGCGGGATTTCGTCCTGATTAACGAAGAGCTGCCCAAGACTCGCCTGGGAAAGGTCAAGATTCACGAAGCCCAGCGTCTTTATCAGGAGCGGGCTGGCCGGAACTACCCAAAGAGAAGGCCGGCCAGGGAGGATCTTTCATCAGAGTTGTCCCCGTTGGGCGAGATGGTGCTGGAAGTGCTGATCCGCCAGACGGGGGACGCCCGGATCTCCCTGGACGACCATTTGGAGCTGGACCTGGGACTGGACTCCCTGGGCCTGGTGGAACTACTGGCGGCCCTGGAGAGTCGGTGCAACCTCAAGATCCGGGACGAGGACTTCCTGGGCATCTTCACGGTCAGAGAGCTTATCGGCTTTATCCAGGAGAAGAATCCTGAGGCGGCTGGGAAGCCTGAGGAGGAGATGGCGGCTTGGGACACCATTCTGAGGATCGATCCGCCCCCGGCCCTGCTCCGGCAGATCGGTCTGGAAGGAGGGTGGACGGCCCGGCTGGCCACCCAGGGGCTGGCGTCGGTGATGGGCCCGTTGTTTAAATTGCTGTTCCACCTCCAGGTGTTCGGCCGGGAGCGGCTAAAGGACCGGGGATGCATCCTCTGCCCCAACCACGCCAGCTTTCTGGACGGTTTCATCCTGGCATATGCGGTTCCCGGCCCGTTGCGCCACCACCTGTTCTCTTTAGGTTACGCCGGCTATTTCGACCAGCCGGTAATCCGGAATCTTCTCAAGCTGATCCGGGTGATCCCGGTGGACTCGGCGCGCCATGTGGTGGAGGCCATGCAGGTGTCGGCCTATATCCTCAGGCATGGCCGGATCCTGGCCCTCTTTCCCGAGGGCTTCCGCAGCCCCAGCGGAGATTTGGGCCAGTTTAAGAAGGGCGTGGCCATCCTGGCCAGGGAGCTGGAGGTGCCGTTGCTCCCGGTTTATATTCAAGGCTCCTACGCAGCCTGGCCTCCCGGGGTAACCCTGCCCCGTCCCCGCCCCATCCGGGTGATTTTCGGCCGGGCGCATTACTGGGAGGATCTGAAGGAACGGGGGCTTAAGGTGGCCCCGGAGGCGTCCGACTATGACGCCATCAGCCTGGGTCTGCGGCAGGAGGTCTTGCGGTTGCAAGAGGCATTGAAGGAGAAAACAGGGTAGGGGCGGCAGTGGCACAGGCTTCCAGCCGGTGATTGGGTCGTCCTATCTTACTCAAGGAGTGGCCCGCTAGTGTCGTGTTTCTGGAATATGTGTAATATCTCTTGGCCCTAAAAACTCCCCCTCCCTTGAGGGGAGGGGGTTGGGGGGAGGGTGATAAAATTTGCGGATAACAGAATAATAATCACCCGCACCCGGCGTCGCCCCCTCAAGGGGGAAGGAATAAAGCGGGTTGATTTATTTAGGCTTTCCTGAAACCCGACCCTAGCCCAGGATCGCCTTGAGGTCCTGATCCGGGGTGGTGATGGGCATGATGTTGAAGTTTTTCACCAGCACCGAAAGGACGTTGGGGGTGAGGAAGGCCGGCAGGGAGGGGCCCAGACGGATGTCCTTGATCCCCAGGTAGAGCAGGGTGAGGAGGATGGCCACCGCCTTCTGCTCGTACCAGGAGAGCACCAGGGACAGGGGCAGCTCGTTGACGCCCACTCCGAAGGCCTCGGCCAGGGCCACGGCGATCTGCACCGCAGAGTAGGCGTCATTGCACTGGCCGATATCTAGGAGCCGGGGGATGCCGCCGATATCGCCCAGTTGTTGGTCAAAGAAGCGGAACTTGCCGCAGGCCAGCGTCAGGATCACACAATCCCGGGG
>JBKQKO010000073.1:0-14875 GCA_052147455.1 Desulfobaccales bacterium
CCTAAGGTGGCCCTTACCGCCTGCATGCGCAAACTCCTGGTGATACTCAATGCCATGCTCAAAAATCGTACCTACTGGAACCCACAGCTGCCTCTGGCAGCTTGACAGAAAAGACAGTCGCTACATAAGGTCTGTTTTCTGTTTCTGCTGAGGGCCGTTGCCGTTGCCTTCCACGGAAAACAGAAACCTAACAACAGCAAAACTGCCTTAGCGCGCCGGGTCCTGCGTCTGCGGGCCCGGATGGGCCTGCTCTTCCTTGGCCGCCGCCTGGGCGGCCCAGCGCCGGTTTTTTCTTACCCGGAACACGTGGCCCACCCAGCCCAGCACCAGCCCCACCGCCACGCTGGCGTAAGCCAGCAGAAAAGTGGGCACCTGCCCCAGGGTGAATCTGAAGAGTTTCAGATCTTGGGTCAAACCGCGGTTCTCCAGGGCGAAGTCCACTAGCATCGCGATCAGGATAACGAACAGGACCGTTTTGATTCTACTCACGAGGGCCTCTCTTTACTCGGTTCTTTCAGGTGGCGCCTCACCACCGCTTTTAGATCTTCCAGGTCCGAGGATTTTACCAGATATTCATCCGAGGCCCAGGTGGCGAAATCCTGGCGGTATTCGCCGTAGGCGGTGCTGAGTATCACCGGCAGGTCCGGCCGCTTCTCCTTGATTTGCCTGAGGGCCTCGATGCCGTCCATCTCCGGCATCTTGATATCCAGGATCACCAGGTCCAGGGGGATTTTCTCCACCACTTCCAGGGCTTCCCTCCCATTGCTGGCCATGTAGACCTCGTAGCCTTCCTCTTTGAGTTCTTCGCTATAAAGGAGGCGAATGCTCATTTCATCGTCAGCCACCAGGATCTTTTTCATCCCCGTCCTCCACTAGATGTCATCGCGTCGCCCTCCGGAACCGCCTCCTTGGCCGTCCCCTTCACCAGACAATATTTGGCCACCGGAAAGGTCACGATGAAGGTCACCCCTTTGCCCATTTCGTTATTGACCTCTATCTGGCCGTAGTGCCGGGAAATGATGCGCTGGGCGATGGCCAGCCCCAGGCCGGTACCGTAATCTTTGGTGGAGAAAAACGGGTTAAAGATATTGTGGAGTACCTCCAGGGGAATGCCGCCGCCGGTGTCGCTGATGGCTGCCGCCTCATAGAGGCCGTCGGACCGTTCCACCTGATTAGTGCGGATGGTTAGGGTGCCGCCGTGGGGCATGGCCTGGACGGCGTTCTGCAGGAGATTATAAAAGACCTGTTTTAACTGCCGGTCATCGCAATGAAGCCGGGGCATGGGGGCGAATTCCTTGACCACCGTGATCTTGCCGGCATCCAGATCCCGCTGCACCAGGACGAGGGTGTCCTCGATGAGCTTGGAAAGTTCGTAGTCCCCATAATAGGAGAGGTTTTCCCCGGTAAAATCCAGGATCTCCCGCAAGAGCTTCTCCAGGCGGCTCACCTCCTCCTGGATGACCTCCACGTATCCATGCAGGGGGGAGTTGACATCCACCAGCTTGCCGATGCGCCGGGCGAAGCCGCCGATGGACACCAGGGGATTGCGGATTTCGTGGGCCATGCCGGAGGCCAGGCTGCTCAAAGCCGCCAGCCGGTCCGATTCCAGCATCCGTTCCCGAATGAGGAGCAGCTCCCGATTGTTGGCTTCGATGGTGGAATAGAGGCGGGCATTTTCCAGGACCAGGGCCGCCTCGTTGGCGAACATCTGCAATACGTGCAAGGGCTCCGCCTCCAAGGGGCGCCCGGAATCCTCATTGTCCACCACGATCAACCCGGTGGCCCGGTCTTTCACCACCAGAGGGACGACGAAAAATTCTCCCGGGGCGTATTTTCCCAACAGGGAAGCGGGCCCGCCGGGCTCCTTGCCGCGATAATGGAAAGATTGTTTCCTGAGCACCGTCAGGGCCAGGGGACCCTGGTCGGGTCGGATGGGGATCTCCCAATCTTCCACCGCAATGGGCTCCGGCGGCGGCGCCAGCAGGGCCTGGAAACTCAGGGACGGGTCTTCGACCCGGCGGGCCCCTTTAATCCCTTTCAGGGTCTGGGTCTCTTCATCCACCATGAAGACGATGGCCCGGCCAAAGCCCAAACCCTGCTTCAGGGTCAGCCCCTGGAGGACGATCTCCAGCAGCCGGTCCTGCTGTACGGTGGTGAGCAATACCTGGGAGATCTCCTGCAGGGTGGTAAGGTTCCGCACCATGCGTTCGTTTTTCTCGGCCAGGCTCTCCACCTGCTGGTAAGTGAGGGCGTTTTCGATGGCGTTGACCACCACCCCAGCCATGGTAAAGAGAAGCTGGCGGTTTTCCGGATCGAAGGAAGCGAACTGCCCGCCAGGGACCAACTTGTCATAGACGCACAAGGTGCCCCGAAGTTGCCCCTTGAAGGTCAGGGGCACCGCCAGAAAATAGTGGGTGAGGCCTTCGGCGTTAAGGGCATGCCCTTCTAAGTGGCCCGGCTCCTTGGCCCCGCCTGTTTCAGGGGGATATAGGGAGAAGGATGGGCATTCGTGCGGGATGTCGCCGTAACGGGAAGCAACCCTGAGTTCCCCGGTGTCGCTATCAATGATGTCCAGGGCCGCACCCCGAGCGGTGATTACCTTGGCGGTGGTGCTGACGATGCGCTCCAGAAGTTCATCCAGCTCCACCGTGGAACTAAGGGCCTTGCCCACCTCGAAGAGCACCGAGAGTTCGGCGATGCGCTTCTTGGCGTCATCCTGGACGATGGCCTGGCGCAGGGCGCCCGCCAACATCAGGCAGGCCAGGTGAATGCTCTGGCGCTCCGCCGGGGTGATGGGCCGCTCTTTCCGGTCCATCAGCAGCAAAACGCCATAGAGGAAATTGTCGTCGGATACCGGGAAGGCGGCCAGGGTTTGATAGGCAGGGGTTAACTTCTCCAGGATGGCGTTGCCCTCGGCGACCCCCGGCTGAGACCGATGGACTACCCGGTACTTGCGGCTGACGGCCGCCTCCCCCACCAGACCGGCCCCCAAGGCAAATTCCAGGCGCTGCTGCGGCGTCACGGGTCCCTGGCTGCTGATATTCAGAACCAGGGTCTCCCTGCCCTTATCCAAACCAAAATAGAGAGCCAGATCCAAATTCAGGTGACGGGCCAGAAGATGGACCATATTGTTGAGCCGCTCCCCAAAACTGATGGTGGAAGTCAACACCTCCACCATCTGGGTCAAGAAGGCAGCGTGCTCCGAAATCATGGAAATTTATCCTCCTAACAAGCGCTGCCGTTTTTCCACGGCGAGACGGTACAGCTCTGCATACTTGGGGCCCGCGGTATTAATCCAGGAATGGTCCAGGGCCATGTTCTGTCTCATCAACGCCTCCCAGGCCGGCCGGTCTTGATAAAGGGCCAGGGCCCGCCGCACCGCAACCATGAGTTCCGCCGGGGTATAGCCCGGGAACTTGAAGCCGGTGCCCGCTCCGCTTTGGGGATCGTATTCCTGGATAGTCTCATCCAGGCCGCCGGTAGCCCGCACCACCGGAATGGTGCCATAACGCAGACAGTAGAGCTGGTCCAGGCCACAGGGCTCGTAGCGGGAGGGCATGAGAAAGATGTCGGCCCCGGCAATAATCTGGTGCGTCAGTTCTTCCGAATAACCGATATCCAGGCCCATCTTTTCGGGATAGCGGTTAGCGATCTCCCGCAGCAGATATTCGTGCCGCTCTTCCCCGGTCCCCTGGATAACGAAGCCCATCGGCAGGGCCATCAAGTCATCCAGGATTTGCTCCACCAGGTCGATGCCCTTGCGCTCAAAAAACCGGGTGGTCATGCCCAATAAGGGCTCGTCCGGCTGCAGGTTTAGGCCGAAGCGCTTAACCAGGGCGATCTTGCAGGCCTTTTTGCCATCCAGGTGCTCCCGGTCGTAAGGAGCCTCCAGGAAGGTATCCTGGCCGGGATCCCAGCGAAGATAGTCGACCCCTTCCAGGATGCCGTAAAGCTCCTGGGCCCGTTCCCGGAAGAGGCCCTCCAGTCCAAAACCATATTCCGGAGTCTGGATCTCTTCCCGGTACTTGCTGCTCACCGTATTGAGGAGATCGGCGAACACCAAACCGCCTTTCATAAAGTTGAGTTGGCCATAAAACTCCAGGGCCTTGGGGGAGAGCAGCTCCCACCCCAGGCCGGTGAGAGGCAGGTCATAGGAAGAAAAAAGGCCCTGGTAGCCCACGTTATGGACCGTATAGACCGTGGCCATCCGCTGGAACCGCGGCCGCTCCGCGTAAAGGGTTCGCAGATAGATGGGAACCAGGCCGGTCTGCCAATCGTGGCAATGGCAGATGTCGCAATCCATCTTAAGTGCCTCCATCATCTCCACCACCGCCCGGCTGAAGAAGATGAAGCGCTCCGCATTATCCTCGAAATTGCCGTAGGCGGTGCCGTAGAGGCCATTCCGGTTGAACAGGGCGTCCTGGGCGATAAAGTAGAACCTCAGATGGGGCTCCATCTCCGTGGTAAAGATCTTTGCCGGCAAATTTTTCCAGGAGAGCGGGATCGAGAGGCTATGGCCCGAGTCGGTCAAGGGGCGGCCCGATTCCTGAACCTGGCGATAGAGGGGCAGCACCACATCAACCTCGTGTCCCAACTTCACCAGGGTCTGGGCCAGGGCAAAGATCACTTCCGCCAATCCGCCGCTGTGGGCGAAGGGATTGACTTCCGGGGTAACCATCAGGATACGCATCTGTTATCCCCCTCAGGTTACAGCTTCACCTCGCGAAGATACTGGGCTGCATCTTCCGGTGGTGTAGGATTGATGTAAAACCCCGAGCCCCACTCGAAACCGGCGATCAGGGTAAGCTTGGGCATGATCTCGAAATGCCAGTGGTAATAGGGCAACTCCGGCTCCCCAATGGGCGAGGTGTGCAGAATAAAATTATAAGGAACCTTTCCCAGTGCCCTTTCCAGTTTTTTTAGGGTCTCGGAAAAGACCTCAGCCAGCAGGCGGAAGGAGTCTTCCTTCAAATCCACGTAAGAGGATTGATGGGCCTTGGGCATGATCCAGGTCTCAAAGGGAGAGCGGGGAGCAAAGGGGGAGATGGCCACGAATTCGCGGTTTTCCAGGACCACCCGCATCCCCTCTGCTAATTCCTGGCGGATCATGTCGCAAAAGACACAGCGCTCTTTATAGTTATAATAAAATCTGCCGCCGCTAAGCTCCTCCATTACCAGTTCCGGTACGATGGGGAGGCCGATAAGCTGGCTGTGGCTGTGTTCCAGGGAGGCCCCGGCGGCTCGGCCCTGGTTCTTGAAGATCAGGATATATTTGAAGCGAGGGTCCTCGCTCAAGGCGGCGATCCGGTCCCGGTAGGCGGTGAGCACCCGGAAGAAGCCTTCCAGGGAAATGGTGGCCAGGCTTAGCTGGTGATCAGGGCTTTCGATAATGACTTCATGGGTCCCGAACCCGCTCATCTTGTCGAACATGCCTTCGCCCCGGCGGTCCAACTCCTCTCCTATGGACAGGGCCGGGAATTTGTTGTTCACCACCCGGAGCAGCCAGCCCGGAGTGTTGGGCGCACTGCCATCCTCACGATAGGCCAGGACTTCCGGGGGAGTGGTGTGCTCATTGCCCGGATCGAAGGGACAAAAACCGCCCTTGATCACCTCCGGTTCCACCACAAAATCGTGGGGGCGCTTACCGCGTTCGGTAGAGATGATCACCCAGCGGCCGATGATAGGGTCTTTACGGAGTTCCGCCATCTAGTCCACCTGCAAATCCCGCGGTTCTAGCCCAGGGGATTCTCCGCTCTTCCTGACATCCTGTTCCGGCAGCGGGATGCCCCACAGTATACTTTTCCGGGGGAAATTTGCAAGACATTCGGCGCACATGCGTCTTTTTTTACCTGTGGCCGACCTGCCTTAAGATAGGGCGCCTGGCCGCCCTTGTCCAGGGGATGAGGCGCAAATAAGTCGTCATCGCGGCTGCCGGGGCAATCTTGGTTGGCAAGATTAGCGCCGCCCGAGCCAGAAAATCAGGCTCAGGATGAAACTTACCAGGATGCAAGTCCCCAGGGGGAAGTAAAAGGTGAAATTCTCCCGCTTGATGATGATGTCCCCCGGCAGCCTGCCCAGCCCGGGAATCTTGGGAAGCAGCAGCAACGCCAATCCCAGCACTACCAGGATGACGCCCAGGAGGATAAGAAAACGGGCCAAATCGGACACTTATTAACCTTAATCCAAATAATTACATTGAAGTCATTTCAAGACCAATTCTGTAAGCATTGTTAAGAGTTCCCCATACAGCTATTTAGGGTAGGCGCTACCCAACAAAGACATTAAGCTACTAGATTAACGGTAAGATCGGTTCCATATTGTAGCCTCGCAACATCGCAGGCCATTTTTATTATTTTTTCAATGCCTGCTGTACCCAGATTACCACCCAACCACCAGCCATTTCCCAAATCAAGTGAATGATCACGAGCCATATCGGGTCGATGGGGAAAAAGCTCCCGCGCTGAACGAGCTAAGTAACGTCTTCTAGTACCATGTCTGGGAAGATTAGCAAATCTCTCAAGAAAGCTTGGGTCCCGCTCAGCTAATTCTCTAAAAATACCAATGAGTACCTTAATGGCACTTCTTGCTGGGTACCATTTTCCCAAAAGGGTGAAGCCAATATTACGATGAGCAGTTAGAGGTGGTTGAACCTTCGTATTAAGACCTATATGTTTTTCTATTGTTAAGGGTGTTATTGGTGAATACGGAGATATTGAAGATTCTTTAAGGTTGATGTTGTTCTGCAAAAATTCGGCGACCAGATCAATGTCTGGCTTATAACCACAAAGACTTTCAACTCTATCCGCAACAAGCTCCAACAACAATTCATCTTGCTCTTCAATAAGTTTGGACCAAGCCTGGGGAAGTGTATTTTTTATGAGCCGGTTTCGAGCGACATTTTTATAATCAGCCCTTGCCGCTTCGACGGCATTCCCTGAACATATCGATTCATATTTAAGGTAACGTTCTAGCCTACGGACAATTTCTTCTATGTCTCGTTCGATGATATCGAGCTTGTATACGCGCCGTTCCCCATAATCTCCTTGTTCTGCCGGGAGGAAGAAATGCCACTCTCGGCCATCAGTGAGAATGGCCATAGGAACGCCTTTATGAAAAGCATATTCGAAGAGTTGGCGTTCCCCCATATCACTTTGTCCGGCTTTTTTGACCTCGATAAAGACGAGCGGTTTTCCTGGGGGGTGGCATAGAGCAAAATCAATCCTTCTGCCATTAACGGGATATTCAGGGGAAACTATCTGTGTATCATAAATCGGCCAGGACAGGGCACCGAGGATACGGCATACGACCCCTTGAGAAACCGCCGCCTCATTGGTAAAAAGACCGGCTCTTATACGCTCTCGTATATCTTTAATATGCTCCTTTAGCAAAGTTCTTAACCCTCCTTTTTGGGGGTTTTCAATACAAATATTATTAAATGGAAAGTTACTAAAATTCAAGAAATATTATTTTGCTGAGTATTTATCCGGCCGCAGGCAGTGGCAGTCTACCGCGCTTTGGGTTAAAATTTTAATATGCTGATTATTCCGGCCATCGACCTGAGGGGCGGCAAGTGCGTGCGCCTGCGCCAGGGCCGGGCCGAAGAAATGACGATATTCTCCGACGACCCGGTGGCCACCGGCCTCAAGTGGCAGGCGGCCGGGGCCCGTTGGCTCCACGTGGTGGATTTGGACGGGGCCTTTTCCGGCAGCCCCCAGAATCTGGAGGCCATCCGGCGCCTGCGCGAAAATCTTACCATCCCCATGGAGCTGGGGGGCGGCATCCGCACCCTGGAGACCATCAGCTTCTACCTGGACCTGGGGCTGGACCGGTTGATCCTGGGCACCATGGTCCTCAAGGACCCGGAGCTGGCGGCCCGAGCCTGCGCCCGCTTTGCCGGGCGCATCGCCATTGGCCTTGATGCCCGGGACGGCTGGCTGGCGGTGGAGGGCTGGACCGAGAGCAGCCGCCGCACCGCCCTGGAAGTGGCTAAATCCCTGGAGCCCTTGCGGCCCGCGGCCCTGATCTATACCGACATCTCCCGGGATGGGGTGAAACGAGGGGTCAATATCGAAGCTACCCGGGCCCTGGCGCAGGCGGTGGACCTGCCGGTCATCGCCTCGGGCGGGGTTAGTTCATTGGCGGACATCGAAGCCCTCCTGCCCCTGGAACCCCTGGGAGTGGTGGGGGTCATCACCGGCCGGGCCCTTTACGACGGCAGCCTGGACCTTAAGGAAGCCATCTCTCTGGCGCAGCCAGATGACCACGCGGCTAAAAGATTGTAATATAGATAAAGTCTGGCGACCCTGCGGATCGCCCTGAGATATCAAAGGAAATCCCTCTAAATCCCCTTTGCAGAACTGGGGGTGAGGGGGGTTGATGATACAAGATTTTGCCCGAGCCCACCTACTTAAACCGCATCCGGCGCCCGACCCGTTATTTGGGGGGGGAGATTAACGCGGTCCACAAGGACCCCGCGTCCGTTTCCCTGCGGGTGGCCTTGCTCTTTCCGGACCTCTACGAAGTGGGCATGTCCCATTTGGGCCTGGGGCTGCTTTATGGCATCCTCAACCGGGAAGAGACTATCTGGGCGGAGCGGGCCTATGCCCCGGCTCCGGACCTGGAATACGAGCTTAGGCTTCGAGGCCAGCCACTCGCCAGCCTGGAGTCCGGCACCCCTTTGAGCTCCTTCGACCTGTTGGGGGTGAGCCTGCAATACGAGCTGGGTTATACTAACTTCCTCAACCTGTTGGACCTGGGCGGGGTGCCCCTGCAAGCCGCAGAGCGCGGTCCCGGGGATCCGGTGGTCATTGCCGGCGGCCCCGCCTGTTTCAACCCCGAGCCGCTGGCCCCCTTCCTGGACGCCGTTTTACTGGGCGACGGGGAAGAGGCGCTGCTGGAGGTGGCGGCGAAGGTTTCCGCCTGGAAGGCTGGGCGTGGCAGCCGCCGGGAGCTATGGCGGGCCCTGGAGGAGATAGAGGGTGTCTATGTGCCCGCCTTCTTTTCCATGGAGTTTGATGAACAGGGGCGATTGCGAGAAATCCTCCCTCAGGGGCGGCGCCGGATCATCCACAAGCGGGTGCTGGACGATCTCAACCGCATATCCGTTTCCCCTCAAACGCTGGTGCCCTTTTGCCAGATCGTCCATGATCGCCTCAACCTGGAGATCGCCCGGGGCTGCACCCGGGGTTGCCGTTACTGCCAGGCGGGTATGATCTATCGGCCGGTGCGGGAGCGCCGGGCCGCCGATCTCCTGGGCTGGGCCGAAACGGCCCTGGCCGCCACCGGCTACGAAGAGATCTCCCTGCTGACCCTGAGCGCCGGAGATTACCATCCCCTCACCTGGCTGCTCACCGGACTGATGGATCAGGTCTCCCAACGGCAGGTGGCCATTTCGCTTCCTTCCCTGCGGGCCGATACCCTGACCCCGGAAATCATGGAGCAGATCCAACGGGTGCGCCGCACCGGCTTGACCCTGGCCCCGGAGGCTGGCAGCGACCGCCTGCGCCGGATAATTAACAAGAACCTGCCGGATGAGGTCATCCTGGCCTCGGCCCGGCAGGCCTTCGCGGCGGGCTGGCGACAGCTAAAACTCTATTTTATGCTGGGACTGCCCCAGGAGGGCGCGGCGGATCGGGAAGCCATCCCCCGGCTGGCGGCGCAAATCCTCCGGGCCGGCAGCCGCGGCTCCCGGCTCAACGTCAGCCTGGGGGGCTTCATTCCCAAGGCCCACACCCCCTTCCAATGGGAGCGTCAACTGGGTCTGGAAGAATACCTGCAATGCCTGCACCAGGTCAAGGATGCGCTGCGCCATCCGCAGGTTCAGGTGAAATGGAACGCGGCATCCCAGGCCTGGCTGGAAGGCGTCTTTTCCCGGGGAGACCGGCGCCTGGCCCCGGTGCTGCTGGCGGCCCACCGTCTGGGCTGCCGCCTGGACGCCTGGAGCGAGCACCTGCGCCTGGAAGACTGGCGCCAGGCCTTCAAGGAGAGCGGGGTGGACCCGGACTTTTATCTGCGGGAACGGGACCAGGATGAGGTCCTGCCCTGGGACCATCTGTCCTGCGGCGTCAGCCGGGAATTTCTGCTGGCCGAGCGGGAGCGCGCCCGTTTGGGGCTGGAGAGTCCCGACTGCCGCCAGGACGGCTGCCAGGAGTGCGGAGTCTGCGACCAGCAAAGGATCTCCCTGCGGTTGCAGCAAGCACCCGACCTCCCGCCGCCACCTCCCTCAACTCCTTCCCCCGCAGCCCTGGCCGCGTCCCCTCAGCCGGTTTTGTCCAGGTACCGGTTGACCTATAGCAAGCTGGACCAGGCCCGCTGGCTGAGCCATTTGGAGCTGGTGGCCGCCGTTTATCGCACCCTGCGCCGCTCCGGGCTGCCCCTGGCCTATACTGCCGGCTATCATCCCCTGCCCCGGGTGTCGTTCCATGGCGCCCTGCCCGTGGGGCTGGAGTCCCTGGGGGAAACCTTGGACCTGCAACTGTCGGCCAGCCTGGAGCCCGCGCTCCTGGAGGAAATCCTCAACCGGGCCTTGCCGCCGGGCCTCCGGATTTTGGACGCCATTCTCTTGCCCCAGCGGCTGCCTCCGCCCCGCCGGGAAATGGCGGTTTACCAGGTGGAGACCCCGGAAGACACCTTTTCCCGGCAAACTGCCGAAGATTTTCTGGCCCGGAAGGAATTCCCGGCGATCCGGCGGCGTCCCCATAAGGAAGACCGCACCCTGGACCTGCGCCCCCTGGTGGCCGGACTTACGGTGACGAACCCCCGCCGCCTGGAACTGCACCTGCGTCTCCAGGAGAAAGACAACCCCACGGTTGCCGAGGCCCTGTCGCAGATCTTCCAACTGGACGAAGATCAGAGCCGGGAGATGCGCATTTTGAAGATGCAGAGTGAGGAGCCGGGATTATTGGAATTGTAGCAGGGGTAAGTGGCACAGGCCTCCGGCCCGTGTTTCAACGCCTGGAAGCCGGCGCCACTTACTGCGCAGGCTAAAGCCTGTGCGGCTACCAAGGCCAAAGCTCAGCGGCGTAGGGGCGATCCGATAGATCGCCCGGGCGATCCCAATCACAGGCTGGAAGCCTGTGCCACTGTCGCCCCTACGGAGAGTTCCTGTACGGTGCGCCCTGCGCCCTATTTAGGTCCGGTGATTGCTGCTCACCGGTCAATGGTTAGGAAAAAGATTTTCTCCTGCATTTATGCTATGGTGGAGAGGATCGCCGGGCTGAGGCTTTAATTGAGGAGGCGGGCACAGAGCCCGCCCTATGAAATGATAGCCATGGCGCCTTCTGAGAATTAACCATGTCCACCGCTCCCATCATCCTGGGCACCGCCGGCCACATCGACCACGGCAAGAGCTCGCTCATCAAGGCCCTTACCGGGGTGGACCCGGACCGCCTGAAAGAGGAAAAGCTGCGGGGCATCACCATTGAACTGGGATTTGCGGACCTCTCCCTGCCCAATGGCCAGCATCTGGGGATCGTTGACGTCCCCGGCCACGAACGCTTCGTGCGCCACATGGTGGCCGGCGCCACCGGCATGGACCTGGTGGCCCTGGTCATCGCCGCGGATGAGGGGGTCATGCCCCAGACCAGGGAACACCTGGAGATCTGCCAGTTGCTCCGGGTGAAGCAAGGCCTGGTGGTCCTCACCAAGACCGACCTGGTGGAGGAAGACTGGCTGGAACTGGTGGCAGAAGAGGTGCGGGAGGCCCTCAAAGGCACCTTCCTGGAGGGGGCGCCGATGATGCGCTTCTCCGCGGTCACCGGGGCCGGCCAGGCGGAGCTCCTGGCCACCCTGGCGGAGCTGGCCGAGCGGGTGCCGCCCAAACCGGTCAAGGGGATCTTCCGCCTGCCCATCGACCGGGTCTTCACGATTCGTGGCTTCGGCACCGTGGTCACTGGCACCGCCATCTCCGGCCGGCTGGGGGTGGGAGAAGCGGTGGCCGTCTATCCCCCCGGGTTCAAGGCGAAGGTAAGGGGTCTCCAGGTTCACGGCCATTCGGTGACAGAGGCCCAGGCCGGCAACCGCACCGCGGTCAACCTCCAGGGACTGGAAAAGGAAGAATTGCAGCGAGGCATGGTGCTGGCGCCGCCGGATGCCCTCCTGCCATCGCGCCGCCTGGACGCCTTTCTGGAAATCCTGGCCAGTGCCCCGCGGCCCCTGAAGCACCGCCAGGCGGTGCGCCTCCATACCGGCACCAGCGAGCGCCTGGCCATGCCGCTCCTCCTGGACGCCGATGAGCTGCCCCCGGGGGCCTCCGGCTTCGTGCAATTTTTCCTGCGGGAGTCCCTGGCCCTGAAGCCCGGCGATCGCCTGGTGGTCCGCAGCTTCTCCCCGGCCTTCACCTGGGGGGGCGGACAGGTCCTCCACGTGCATCCGCCCCGCCACCGCCGGCGCCAGGCGGAGGTGCTGGCCAGGCTGGAGATCCTGGAGAAGGGCGCCCCGGAGGAGGTCCTGCCCCTCTATCTGGAAGAGGCGGGGGCCGCCGGCCTTAGCCGCAGCGAGCTGGAAGCCCTGCTCCCCTGGGACCCCGGCGACCTGTTGGCCCTGTTGGTCCGCCTCAGCAAACAGGGGCAAGCCCTCAATTACGACCCGGAGAAGGAGAGGTATATCCTCGCGGCCACCGCCAGCCAGCTCAAGGGAGAGATCACCGGCACCCTGGCCGCCTACCATCACAAAAACCCCTTAAAACCCGGACTCTCCAAGGAAGAACTGCGCCGCCATTTGCCTCCCCAGATGGAGGTGCGCCTCTTCAACCAGTTGCTCAACGACCTGGCGCAACAGCGAAAGATTGCGGTGGAAAAAGAACTGGTGCGCCTGGCCGGGCACCGGGTCACCCTGGCCGGCGATCAGGAGGAGCACGTCAACCGCCTGGCTGCCCTCTACCGCGGGGGCGGCCTGTCGCCCCCCACCCTCAAGGAAGCCGCCACCGCCCTGGAGGTTTCCCCGGACAAGCTCAAGCAGCTATTGACCCTGCTTCTGAACCAGGGGCACCTGGTCAAGGTTAAAGAGGACCTCTATTTTCACCGGGAGGCCATTGATCAGATCAAGGGGCAATTGGTGGACTTCCTCAAAAAAAACCGGGAGATCACCGTCCTGCAGTTTAAGGACCTCACCCAGACCTCCCGAAAATTTACCATCCCCCTCCTGGAATACTTCGATTTGGCCCGCACCACGGTGCGGGTGGGGGACACCCGGCGCCTGCGGCAGGGGGTCTAGGGGTAGCGCAACTTTTCGGAACAGATCAACACGATAAAATGTCAATTACACGGTTTTAGCAACGTTATAGCAACTTGCCAGACCATAGTAGTGTCCGGCAACAAAATTGCGTGGAGAAGATTACACCATCTCCCATTAAAACTCTAGACCATTGTAATTTCAGCGATATCAATATATTATACCGAGCAATTAAATCCCCTCTCCCCTGAGAGGGGACGACACCGGGTAAGGGGTGGCTTCATCGTCCGTTCCATACCCCCCCTCACCCTGCCCTCTCCCCCCCAAGGTGGGAGAGGAAAATAGCTTGTAAATTCCATGAATTGATTAGCTATTAGGCATGCCTAAGTTCAAACAATTCTCTACTGCCCGTTTACTAGCAAAAACCTTGCCGGACACTACTGGCAGACCCACGACTTTCCTGGGCTGGCTCATGATCCGGAACCGGCTGCCAGTTTTGGCTCACTAGCCAATGACCGAAATTAACCCCGCATATATGAAACTGGCCCTGCGTCTGGCGGCCAAAGGGGCTGGCTGGGTATCGCCCAATCCCATGGTGGGCGCAGTGGTGGTCCAAGAGGGCCGGGTGGTGGGGCGGGGCTTTCACCGCCGGGCGGGCGCGGCCCACGCCGAGGCGGCGGCCCTGCGGCAGGCGGGCGAAATGGCCAGGGGAGCCGACCTCTACGTCACCCTGGAGCCCTGCAACCACCAGGGGCGCACCCCGCCGTGCACCGAGGCCATCCTGGCGGCTGGCCTGGCCCGGGTAATCATCGCCACCCGGGACCCCAATCCCCGGGTCGCAGGGGCCGGGGCCCAATCTCTCCAATCCCGGGGTTTGACGGTGGAGGTGGGACTGCTGGCCGAGGAAGCCCGGCGTTTGAACCAGGCCTGGTTTCACTGGCTGGAGAGCGGGCGCCCCTGGGTCATCGCCAAGGCCGCCTGCTCCCTGGATGGCAAGATCGCCACCGCCGGCGGCCAGAGCCAGTGGCTCACCGGTGAGCCGGCCCGGGCCTTCGGACACCGCCTGCGCCACCAAGTGGACGCCATCCTGGTGGGCATCGAGACCGTCCTCAATGACGACCCCCAGCTCAGCACCCGGTTGCCCCGCCGGGGCACAGACCCTATCCGCATCGTCCTGGACAGCACCTTACGGATTCCCCTGGCCTCCCGGGTCCTGCACCTGGAGTCGCCGGCCCCCACCTGGGTGGCCTGCACCGCGGCGGCTCCAGCTCAAAAGATCAGGGCCCTGCAGGAACAGGGAGCGGAAGTCCTGGTCTTCCGGGGCCAATCCCGGGATTCGGGAAGAGTGCCCTTAGCGGACCTGATGAAACTTCTGGGCCAGCGGCAGGTGCAAAGCCTGCTGGTGGAAGGCGGCGCCGAAACCCTGGGGTCATTCTTTAAGGAGAGATTGGTGAACCAGTTCTATTTCTTTTTCGCCCCCAAGTTCCTTGGCGGCCGCCGGGCCCCTGGCGTCTTGGGGGGTGAGGGCATCGTTAATCTGCAGGATGCCCCCCAGGCCCGGGAAATGGTAATTCGGCGATTTGGAAGGGATCTATTGATTAAAGGTTATCTCGGATAATCAGGAAGATAAAACCCCAGGCGCCATTGTTTGCTGGTGGACAGCGTCCTATAATTAGTCAGGGAATACGGGGCCTTCGGCCCCGTA
>JBKQKO010000074.1:0-17101 GCA_052147455.1 Desulfobaccales bacterium
AGGCCCAAATCCTGATAGAGCGCTGGCGGCGAGAATACAATACGGTAAGGCCTCACAGTGCCCTGGGTTATAGGCCACCCGCACCCGAGGCCATCCAGGTGATGCCCAGAGATCCTGGCGCAGCACAGCTCCGCCAGGATCTCTGGCTTGACTTGACCCCTAGACTAACTTAAAACTTGGTACAACTACTGGGGGCAGGTCAAGTTGATCAAAGCCTCAAGGATCGAACCGTTGGTTGCTGGGAGGAGGGGAAGGAGGATCTAAAAATCTGGTGGAGTGGCTGTTGGAACTCTCTGAAAAAAACCTGGCAGAAATCAGAGGGCGGGGAGAAGAGGATATTGCTGGGGAGGATGGTGTGAGGTGGGGGGTGTGAGTGGGGAGGGGCAGAAGTGGGGATAAGAGAATGAGGAGAGTGACCGGAATTATCCGCAAGCCCCCAATTCAGATTTACTCTGTCATCGTTGCATCTCCCTAAAAATGTGGGGCTATTATGGGGCAAATATCCTATTCGCAAGAAATAGACTGCGGAAATATTCATTTAACTTATTTAAATAAATGGCGCCCCCGACTGGACTCGAACCAGCGACACAAGGATTAGGAATCCTTTGCTCTGTCCATTTCTGAGCTACGGGGGCGCAGGGCCACGAGCTTGCCTTTAGAATAAGGTGCGTTTGCAGTTGGCGCCTGAGATGCGGCCGGCGCTTGAAACCCGCCCTCATCAAGGGTAAAGTCCACTGGTGAGAATAATATGCCAGGTTCGCCCGGGGCGCAAGGGGGAGCGAGAAGGCAGTTTTCTGTTTCCGGGCCTGGCGTAAAAATGGGTTCCCAAGCGGGAACTGGGGAACCAAAAAAAGACCGAAAACCGTTTCTAATCACCCCCACCCCAGCCCTCCCCCCTCTCCGGGGGAGGGAGAAAGAATCTTAATCCTCAGGTTAAAATAATCCCGGGACGGTACACCAAAAAGATCTAAAATTGACCGGAAAGCCCGCCAATCCCAGCCATAACCCCTCTGGCCTCCGGTTGTTGAAAGATACCGGGGGGCATGGTATGATGCACCGATTCCGGGGAGCGGGTGAGACAAGGGATGGGTATGGCCAGGCGCTGGGTCAAAATCTGCGGGGTTCTCCCCATCTTGCTTTGGGCCGGGCTGGCCGGCGCCGCAGAAATGGATCTGTTCAAGGCCGAGCGCTTCCAGGGGGGCCCCTGGCGGATCAAGGCCGAGACCCTCACCTATGATGCCGCCAACCACCTCTATGTCGCCCGGGGGCGGGTGGAGATCAGCCAGGCCGACCGGCGCATCACCGCGGACCAGGCGCAGGTGGACGCCGTCACCAAGGTGGCGACCCTCAACGGCAACGTGGTCATAGTTATGGAGGAAGACGTCTTCACCGGCCGGAAGGGCCGCTTCAACCTGGCCACCCGCAGCGGCGAGTTGCAGGACGCCCGCCTCTTCTTGAAGCTGAACCATTTCCGGGTGGCTGGCAAACTCATCCGCCGCACCGGAGAAAACACCTATGTTGCCGAAGATGCTACGGTGACCACCTGCGACGCCGACCATCCGGTATGGAGCTTCTCGGTTCGCCAGTTGTCGGTGAAGGTGGAAGGTTATGCCACCGGCAAGGGCTCCATATTTAACCTGGGGGGGGCGCCGGTCCTCTATCTGCCTTTTGCGGTGCTGCCGGTGATGAATGAGCGGCAGAGCGGCTTTCTGCTGCCTTCTTTCCTGCAGCACAAGGCCGGCGGCACCGTAATCGAACTCCCCTTTTATTGGGCTATAAGCAACAACGCTGACGCCACTCTGTATCAGACATTTCTTTCCAACCGGGGCTACATGCAGGGGGTCGAGTTCCGCCGCCAGGGGCACGACGACGCGGCCGCCAATTTCCGCTTTTTCTATCTGGATGACGGCAAACCCAATGAGCCCACCGACCACCGCTATTGGGTAGCGGGGATGGTAAACCAACCGCTGCCCGAGGACTGGAAGCTGCGCGCCACGGTGGACCGGGTAAGCGACGTCAACTACCTCAGTGACTTCAACTTCGGCTACATGGGCCTGAACCGCTATTCCCGGGACCTGCTGGACACTTTCGGCCGGAATCTGGAGCAGCAGGAGGTTAGCACCCGGGTCTCCACCGTCCAAATGAGCCGCAATTTCTCCTGGGCCAACTTCACCGCCTACGGCAGCTATTATGAAAGGATTAACCCGTCGGAGGACCCCCCTGTCTGGCACCGGCTCCCCGGGATGTCCCTGACTTCCCTGCAATTGCCGGTGGCCAATTTGCCCTTAGTGGCCAATTTGCCCTTATATTTCGGGATGAATGGCAGCTATGACTATTTTTTGCAGCACCAAGGCCTGAACGGCAACCGCCTGGATCTCCATCCGCAGTTCTCGCTCCAGGGGCAGCCGTTGCCGGCCTTGGCCTTCAGTTCCGAGGCAGGATTCCGGGAGACCATTTTCGGCGTCAACCAAAGTGTCTCGGATAACCCGCCGGATGGGTTCCTGAACCGGCAGGTATTCGATTCCCGGGTGGGCCTGGCCAGCGCCTGGGACCGGGATTACGGCCGGGATGATGAGGCCAGCAATTACTTCCGGCACATTATCCGGCCGGAATTGACCTACTGGAATATCAGCAACTATAACCCGCAGCGCTACCCCGGCTTTTACCTCAACGACGTGGGCTGGACGGTCCACACCAACCGGAACCTGCCGGTACGGGATGGGGACGAACCCCTCGGCGGCGTCAATGCCTTGACCTACGGCCTCTCCAACAGCATCCTCTATCGGAGCCTCAACAAGGAAGGACAGGCCAACGTCAAAGACCTGGTCTGGTTTCGCCTGAGCCAGAGCAGCTTTTTTAACAAGGATTCCATGGGCCTGGACGGCACCCCCCAGCCCCATCATCCCTTTTCCGACTTTCTGGGGGAGTCGGAGATTTATCTCAGCCGGCAGGTCACCCTGGGCCTAGACATGGCGGTCTCACCCTACCAGGAGGGTTTTGAGCAAGCCAATGCTAAACTGACTCTTTTGGACGCCAACCGGCAGAACTTCTTTAGTGTGAATTATGTTTTCCTCGAAGACTTCGCCAAACAGATAAACGTCCAAACCTATTTGAATCTGATGCAATCCGTAAAGACCTGGCTCACCTATGGGCATACCTTTCAGACCAATAAACAATTGGAAAACAATTACGGGATAATTTTTCAGCGCCAGTGTTGGGGGGTGGCCCTCTCCTTTACCGACCGCCCGGACGACAAGCGGGTGTCCGCCGTCGTATTCATTCCCGGCCTGGGAGAAAAGATGAACCACTCCCCGGTGCACTTCTCGGGAACCAAAGGCAAAGAGGATGCCCCCGATTACTTTTAATGAAAGGTCTGCGGCCCCGGGAGCGGCCGATAGCTTTTTTTATTCAAACTGATAAATTACCAATTTTTAACCGGCATCTGGCTGGAAAAGTTGTAAAGCATTGGTGGCACAGGCGTCTCGCCGGTGGGGACTGGGTGGCGGGCGAGACGCCCGTCCCACCGGTCTTCTCATAATTTATGGGTAAGCCCAGGGCTCCTGAGCGACTGTTCAGCAATATGCAATTCCTCCCCCTGAGAGGGCCAGGGGCCAGGGGGCCGCAACCCCCGATTCCGAGGTTTTTGGTATTTTTCGGATTTTTTATATTTTAGGTAAGGGGAGTTTTTTTCGGCTCATCCCGAATTAAATCGGTTCCGTCACCGACCGTCTGAGAATTCCCACGGAGGTAGATCTTAATGAAATTGGCCATCATCGGAGCAGGCTATGTCGGGCTGGTGACCGGGGCCTGCTTTGCTGAAATGGGTAACGACGTCATTTTGGTGGACGCCGAGGTCACCAAGGTGGAGGCCCTGGAGCAGGGGCGTATCCCCATTTACGAGCCGGGGCTGGAGGACTATGTCAAGCGCAATGTCCGGGACAACCGCCTGAGGTTCACTACCGACCTGGCCACTGCGGTGCAGCAGAGCCTGGTCTGCTTCATCGCGGTGGGCACCCCCCAGGACCGGGACGGCTCGGCCGACCTGTCCATGGTCCTGCAAGTGGCCCGGGAGATTGGCCGCCACATGAACGGCTACAAAGTGATCGTGGAGAAATCCACGGTGCCGGTGGGCACCGCGGTCCAGGTGCGCCAGGTCATCCAGGAGGAGCTGGCCGCCCGGGGCGAGGTCCTGGAATTTGACGTGGTCTCCAACCCGGAATTCCTTAAGGAAGGCACCGCCCTGGACGACTTTATGAAGCCGGACCGGGTGGTGGTGGGCTGCGACGATGTCCGGGTGGGGGAATTGATGAAGGAGCTTTATGAACCTTTCGTGCGCACCAACGCCCCCATCATCATCATGGACGTGGTTTCCGCCGAACTCACCAAGTACGCCGCCAACGCCTTTTTGGCCACCAAGATCTCCTTCATCAACGAAATGGCCAACATCTGCAGCCGCACCGGGGCCAATATCAAAATGATCCGCCAGGGCATCGGCTCCGACCGCCGCATCGGCTCCCTCTTTCTGTTCCCGGGCCTGGGCTATGGCGGTTCCTGTTTTCCCAAGGACATGCAGGCCCTGATCCACACCGCCAGGTCCCGGGGCTACACCCCCCGCATCCTGGAAGCCGCGGAGGCCATCAACCAGGATCAGCGGCGGATCTTTGTTGAACGCATCGCGGATTATTACCAAGGCGACCTGAAGGGACGAGTCTTTGCTCTGTGGGGCCTCTCCTTCAAACCTCAGACCGACGACATTCGGGAGGCCCCGGCCCTCGCTCTCATTGCCAGCCTGGCGGCAGCCGGGGCGCGCCTTCAGGCCCACGACCCCGAGGCCATCGCGGCCACCCGCCAATACCTGGGGGACCAGCCGGCCGTCAGTTTTGCCGCCTCCAGCTACGAGGCCCTGGAGGGGGCCGATGCCCTCATCATCTGTACCGAATGGGCCAGGTTCCGGGAGCCGGACTTTGACCGGATTAAATCCCTGCTGAAGGCTCCGGTGATTTTCGACGGCCGTAACCTCTACCAGGCCGATAAGATGGCCAAGCTGGGGTTCAGGTACTTTTACATCGGCCAGTCTGGGGATGGCCAATAAGCCAGGCATTCCCGGGGGGATAACCGCAGTGGTGTCCCGCCAGGTTTGGGCCTTTCGGTTTCTCGCTCCCCAACTCCGGCTGGGGAAGGTGCGGTTTCCGGTGGCGCCGGCGTCTCGCCTGGGTAAGCGCAGGCTAAAGCCTGCGGCTCTCAAAATAGGATTATCTATCCCGCATCATGGGCCTAGGTCCTGCTTGGGCCATATATTACGAAGCAAGGAGCGGAGCCGGCAGTGTTGCGGAGCAAGTCAGGCGGCAGCGAAGATTTGGGTATCGGGGAGGAGTTGCGGCGCCTGGACCTCTCCGGCTTCTCCGCCCTGCGGGTCCTGGTGGCCGGGGATTTCATGCTGGACGAGTACCTCTGGGGGCGGGTTGGGCGCATCTCCCCGGAGGCGCCGGTGGCGGTGGTGGACGTGGAGCGGGAAACCCGCACCCTGGGTGGCGCCGGCAACGTAGTCAACAACCTGGTGGCCCTGGGGGCCCAGGTGGAAGTCCTGGGATTGGTGGGCGACGATCATCCCGGCAGCCTGTTGCGCCGGGAGCTTAGCCGGCTGGGAGTGGACGACGCCGGCCTCTTCGCCGACCCGCAGCGGCATACATCCCGCAAGACCCGGGTCATGGGCAACACCCAGCAGGTGGTGCGCATCGACCGGGAATCCCGCAGCCCGGCCGGCCCGGAATTCCTGGCGGCGGCCGCCAGCTTTCTCCAGGACCACCTGCCCCGGCTCTCCGCCATCGTCCTGTCCGATTACGCCAAGGGGGCCCTCACCGCCCCATTGTTGCAGGAGGTCATCAGACGGGGGCGCAGTCAGGGGGCGCCGGTGGTGGTGGACCCCAAGGGGCCGGATTTCTCCAGTTACGCCGGGGCCACGGTCATCACCCCTAACCGCAAGGAAGCGGAACTGGCCGCCGGCCACTCCCTGTCCAGCTGGGAGGAACTGGTTCGGGCCGGGGCCGGCCTCCGGGAGGACCTGGGCCTGGACCATCTGCTGATTACCCTGGGGGCCGAGGGCATGCTCCTCTTCCCCCGGCAAGGCCCGGAGCTGCACATCCCCACCCGGGCCCAGGAGGTCTTCGACGTCTCCGGGGCCGGGGACACGGTGGCCGCGGTCGTAGCCCTGGGGCTGGCCTGCTGGGGCAACCCGGTGCTGGCCGCCACGGTGGCCAACATCGCCGCAGGCGTGGTGGTGGGCAAGGTGGGCACCGCCCCCATCTTCCGGGCGGAGCTGGAGCGGGAGCTGGGACGCCGGTCCGCCGGCCCGGAGGATAAGATCCTGGGGTTGGCTGAATTGGGCCTCAAGATGTCCCATCTCCAGGCCCAGGGCCGGAAGGTGGTCTTCACCAACGGCTGCTTCGACCTGCTCCACGCCGGCCACATCAAGTTCCTGGAGGATTCCCGGCGCCTGGGAGACCTCCTGGTGGTGGCCCTGGACCGCGACGCCTCGGTGCGTCTGGTGAAAGGGGAGGGCCGCCCGGTCATCGGCGAAGCTCAACGCTTGCGCATCCTGGCGGCCCTGGAAGCGGTGGACTACGTCACCCTGTTTGAAAGCTCCCGGCTGCCGGAAATCCTGGCCGGCCTCAAACCGGACATCCTTACCAAGGGGAGCAATTATCCGGAGGCCCAGGTGGCCGGGCGGGAGATCGTCCAGTCCTACGGCGGGGAGGTCCGCCTCCTCCCGGTCACCGAACCCGTATCGGTCTCGAACCTCATCCAGCGCATTAAAAACGGCCAGGAAGGCTCGTAGCGGAAATTAGTTCAAGCGGCCTGGCCGCGGTCTTGCCGGTGTCCCCCGAGCCTCCCCCCCGGAATCCTCCTTTTCTCTCTAAAAATCCACGTACTCGCCGCGACTCAGGCCCCGCAGGTGGCAGGTGTCGTTGAGTGACTCGATCTGCCAGGTGTCGCCCGTCCATTGGAAACGGTTGATGGCGGTGGTGTCCTGGCCGATGCGCCAGAAGTTCGAGTTATCCAGGCCGATGAAGGCGGCGATCAGGACCTTGTTCACCGCCCGGTGGGCTGCCAGCAGGACGGTCTGGTCCGGGTGGCGGGCCAGCACCCCGGCCACCGCGGCCAGCCCCCGTTGCTTCACCCCTTCCAGGGTTTCACCCTGGGGAAAGCGCACGGTGTCGGGGGCGGTCTCCCAGCGGCGGTAGAGGTCGGCGTATTTCACCTTGACCTCCGTCAGGGGCAGGCCTTCCCAATCTCCGTAGCAGAGGTCGCTCAGTCCCGGCAAATCTTCCACCCGCAGGCCGTGGTGCCGGGCGATGGCCTCGGCGGTGTCCCGGGCCCGGGACAGGGGGGAGCAGTAGGCGGCCTGGATGGCCTCTCCCTTGAGCCATTCCCCCGCCAGCCGGGCTTCTTCCCGGCCGGCGTCGTTCAGGGGGATGTCCCGGGAGCCGCGAAAGATCTTATCCTTGTTCCAGGGGGTCTGGCCGTGGCGCACCAGGATGATCCGGGTCATGTTCCCTCCATTTATGAGAAATACGAGAAATACGAAAAATACGAAAAATATGAAAAACGGGGCCAAATTTGGGAAATTGGCCCCGTAAGGATTCGCCTTAAAAGGTGAGCCCCCTCTCAGGCGAGGTCCCAATTGAGTTCAAAGGTGTTGTCGTATGGGGTGTACACAAACCCCATCATCCTGCCCACCCCCGGCATGACCCCTTCCTGGACCCTCCAGAAATTGAGATAGACGGCCGGTACCATGCGGGTCTCCCCGGATTGGGGGTCGGGGTCGATGTTCTGCCAAACCTCTTTCTTCTCCATGACGCGCCATTCGGTGCCGTATTTCTTGCTGCGCACCACCTGCCCTACCTTGGGGAGCTTCTTCTCCCGCATGATTTCTTCATACTCTGTCATAGGTTACCTCCAGGGGGAAAATGGTTAGGGGACTTGCCCAGAACATAAGATTGGGTTGCCAAATATCAAGGGTGGATTGCCTTCTTTTCGCCTTGGTTAAATGCTTTCTAACTCAGGGGAGGGACTTTTCAACCCGGGCCTTCAATTCCAATAACGCGCCTTCACCCCGGGAGATTTCGGTTAATCTTTGCTCCATTTCTCCGGCCCTGGCAGCCGCCGCCTGGGCGCTCCTCTGCTTCTGAGCCCTGGCCCGCTCCAGCGCCTGACAAATGCTTTGGGTGGTGTCATCGATCCTGGAGAGCCAGTCTTTCCGAAAATCCCGGGTCAATTCCTGGAGCCGCTGCTGGAAATCGTAACGCAGGCGGCCGCAATGCTTATCCACCAATTCAGCCACGTTTTCCAGAAGCTTTTTGAGCAGCAGGCCCTTGGTAAGGGCCCGGGGGAGCAAGGAAGCCACGGTCATTTGCAGGATTTCCAGGCCCACCGGTTCTTCTTTAAATTTGAACCCGAAGCGGCTCTTTTCAGTGAAGGCTTCCTCCGCCGCGAAACCCTGCAGGGAAAAGGCAAAGATCCGGGCGGTCAATTGCGTCAGGCGCTCCAGGATGCCGTTAATCCGGGCGGCGAACTCCTGCTGGGTGTCGGCCAGCGACCGCGCCAGTTTCTCAACTTCCCGGAGCCGCCAATCCAGAAAGACGTCCCGCAACGCCGCGAACAGGTATCCTTCTATCTCCTTCCGCAGGTCGAGGGCCAGGCGGCTTTTCCGGTGGAACTCGGCCTCCACTTCCCGGCGCAGCCGGGCGCCGGTTTCCCGCTTAAAGGCTTCCAGGTCGCGGTGCAACTCCTCCAATAGCCCTTTGACTCGCCCATCCAACAGCAAGAGGGACATCTCCCGTTCCTTCTCCAGGCCCTGCAATTCCTGGTGGAAGTGGGCGATTTTCTCCTCCAGCTCTTGCAGAGGGATGGCGCTGGCCTGGCGTTCCACCTTGAGGGCCAGGGTGGAGTCATTCAGGGCTTTCAGGGCCCCGTTGATACAGGAAATCAGCAATACCCGGCCCTTTTCCTGATAAAGAAACCGGCGCAGGTAATCTTCAAATTGGGGGAGGAGACTGGCCGTCAATATTGCGGAGCCGCCATTGGCCTTGCCTTCCAGGCCCAGCTTGGCGGAGAGCGGAAAGATCATCACCCTGGGGGCGGCCAGGGAGCCGCGCAGGACCTCCGCGGTAAAGTCCAGGGCCTCTTGCCGCTCAGCCTCAGCCACATAGTCGATCTTATTCAGAACGAAGAAGAGCTTGTGGGCATATTCCCGGATATCCTTCAAGAAATCCTCTTCGGCGGCGGACAGGGGCGGGTCCACGGTAACCACGAAGACGGCGGCGTCCACCTGGGGGAGATAATTATAAGCGACTTCAGTGTTGTGGCTATAGACCGAGCCCACCCCCGGGGTGTCGATGATGCGCACCCCGTCCCGGAGATAATCTGAGGGATAGGCAATCTCCACCTCCCGCACCCCTTTTTGGTTCCTGGGATTGCCCTTTTCGGTGATATAAGCCGCCAATTCCCCCTGGGTAATAACGGTGCTTTGGCCGTTTTGAAAGTGGACGCAAATCTCCAGGCGTTCGCCGTAACCCAGGATAGTAACCACCGAAGTGAGGGGGATGATGGACGTGGGCAGCACGGCTTCACCCATCAAGGCGTTGATCAGGGTGCTTTTCCCCCGTTTAAAGGCGCCCAGGACCACCAGATTGAAGCGGTTTTCCCGCAACTTGTCCAGCAGCTGGGTCAGGAGCGGCTCCCTCACTTCAGGTAGCGTGGCCAGCCGGTGCAGCTCCCCTTCCAGGTCTTCTTTCAGTTCCCGGTAAACTCCCATAACTTCTCCCGGTTATGAGGAGCAAAAAAAACTTCTGCCCCTTAAATGAGAGCAGAAGTCATCAGCCCACGGTCACCGCGAACAATTAAGGCGGACTTCATCGCCGTCGTAGCTTAAATTATTTCTCCAAAAGAGCCTTGATGTCAACCTTAAAAGAGAGAATTTGTGAATTATTGCACATTTTCCTTGACCAGGCCGGGGACCGGGGTTAATTTATTCAGGGCGATGGAGTCCGCCGGGGTGGAGGATAATCCGCCCGAACCGTGATGACACTGATGGCTCCTGATCTCACCTTTGGTGCGATCAGGGCCTTTTTTTCTGGGCCGCGGCTGCACCGGTTTCAGGAGGATAACAGTGGAGCAAGTCTGGTACACCGCGACGGCCTGGATCGGGTTGGCGTTCCTGGCCAGCCTGATCTCGATCCGCATCGGCATTTCCGTGGCCCTGGTGGAGATCTTCCTGGGCTTTGTGGCCGGCAACTGCGGGGCTCATTTCAGTTTCGCCATCTTTCAGCCGAATGCCTGGATCAACTTCCTGGCCGGCTTTGGTTCGGTAGTCCTGACCTTCCTGGCCGGGGCCGAGATCGAACCGGAAACCTTCCGCAAACAGTTAATCCCCAGCCTCACCATCGGCGCCATCGGCTTCCTGGGTCCATTTCTGGGATGCATGGCTTATGCCTATTACATTGCCGGATGGAATCTCCATGCCGCCCAGATTGCGGGCATCGCCCTGTCTACCACCTCCATGGCGGTGGTGTATGCGGTCATGGTAGAGACGGGGCTGAACGAGACGGAGTTGGGTAAGCTCATCCTGGCCGCCTGCTTCGTCAACGACCTGGGCACGGTGCTGGCCCTGGGCCTGATCTTCGCCAATTACGACTATTGGCTGGCGATTTTTGTGGTGGTGACGACAGTAGTCCTGGTTTTCATGCCCGCCCTGAGCCGTCGGGTCTTCGCCCGCTGGGGCGGCCGCGTGAGCGAACCGGAAATAAAATTTATTTTTCTGGTTCTGTGCGCCTTGGGCGCCCTGTCAGTCACAGCCCGCAGCGAGGCCGTGCTGCCTGCTTATATTTTCGGCATAGTTATGGCGGGCTTATTCGTCCACAATAAAGCGATCATGCTGCGCCTGCGCTCCATCGTTTTTGCCTTGCTCACGCCGTTCTTCTTTCTCAAGGCCGGGACTCTGGTGTCTTTGCCTGCTTTGATCGCCGGGTTCGGGGTCTTGCTTGCCCTATTTTTGTCAAAGATGATCACCAAGGTTATCGGGGTCTGGCCTACCTGCCGCTTATTCCGGATGCCGCCGCGGCAGGTGAATTACACCACCTGCATGATGTGCACCGGTCTGACCTTTGGCAGCATCTCCGCTCTCTATGGCCTGAACTATGGATACGTAACCCAGGCGCAGTATTCCCTATTGGTGGCCGCAGTCATCGGCTCGGCGGTGATTCCCACCCTGATTGGGCAAATCTGGTTCTACCCGCGCGAGGCCGGCTCGCCCGGAAAAGATTCTTCCCAGTATCAGGGCACCGCGCAACACTTCCTGCACATGCCCGAAGATTGAAAAAATCCTCCGGTTGGGGCACAATAAATCGATGATTTTAGGGCTAAGCTTAGAGATTCATCAGCAAGAGCAGCCAATTTTTGGTGGGAGCGCGGTTATCGGTCCGGCGGAGTTTAACTTCTAAAAGCCGGCGGACCCTGCCTAAAGAAACGGCACTGGAGGTGGAAGATGTACAAGAAAATCTTGGTGGGCTACGATGGCTCTGATGGCGCCAATAGGGCCCTTAAAGCGGCGATTAATCTCGCCAAAGTTTACCAGGCGGAGCTAGCCGCCTTGGCGGTGCAGGAGCGCTTACCCAGGTTCGCCGGTACTATCGATGAAGTAAAGGAAGAGAAGGAGTTTGCTAATGGACAATATGGCAAACTCTTGAAATCGGCGGGCAGTCAGGCGCAAGAGGCCGGAATAGATCTGAAGACCATGATGCGCCCGGGCCACCCGGCCAAGACCATCCTCGAGGTGGCCCGGGAGGGTGGCTTTGACTTGATCGTTGTGGGCCACAGCGGCCTTTCCGGGGTCTGGGCCCTGCTGGGCACCACCGCGGAAAAGGTGAGCCGCCACGCCCCCTGCAGCGTCCTGATCGTCCGCTAATAGTCTCCTTGGCAAGGATGCGTCATGGGCTTCTTGACAAATCCCCGCCAACTTCATATAAAAACTGGGGTTCATTTGCTGGGGGATCGTCCAACGGCAGGACTGCAGACTCTGGATCTGCCTATTCAGGTTCGAATCCTGGTCCCCCAGCCAGCAGCAGACATCACTCCCCGGTAGCTCAGCTGGTAGAGCGGGTGGCTGTTAACCACTTGGTCGGCGGTTCGAGTCCGTCCCGGGGAGCCAGAAAAATCAAAACCCCTTAATAAGTTAAGGGGTTTTTTAAATTATTCATATATTTCGGGTCAATCAACCGTCATTTCTTGTTCCCATCCCATTTCCGGAGTTTGGTGAAGTTATCGGCCTCATTTCCCCAAGTCGAGACATACCAAACTTCATTCAGATGGGGGTGAAGACCATCGGGAAATAATATTGTCAACTTCTTGGCTTAAAAGGTAAGATGCGAACCCTTGCTCGGGCGGGATCAAGCGTTATGATGGCACCTTTTTCCAGTTCGCTGCGGAATCGTTTCAGGGAAGCGATAACCAGGTTCCCGATGGCTTCCGGGAGAATATTTTGTGTGCGAACCTGCATTACACTCGGGCCTTCTCCTTGGGTAGCCGCCAGCAGGGCTGAGAAATCGAGGTCATGGGTAAAGACTACATAGCCGTTATCCCTAGCCCATGCCATGATCTTCTGGTCACTGGCAGTAGGCGCGCCCACCTGGGACCAGTGAACCGCCTCCCAGCCCGCTTTGGCAAATATCTCCACCCACCGGGGTGGCAAATTCATGTCAATCAAAATCCTCATTACGAAGCTATCGGGACTTCCCTTTCTTCCGCCCTCCAAGCGGCATATGACAAGGCTTGCAGCACATCCTCCCGTTCTAGATAAGGATATTCCTTAAGCACTTCGTCAACCGTTTTGCCGGAAGCGACCAATCCCACAATCGTCCCCACCGTCACCCGCATTGCACGTATGCAAGGTTTACCACCCATGACCTCGGGATTAAAGGTTATGCGAGTCAGATTATGCATTTTCGCCTCCTGTGCAAGTAGTCAAGCCTATTATACATCAATAGGGCCATCTTGGGGAAACATACCGAAAAGTATAAATATTTCCTCGAAATGGGTCAGCAATTCGATTCGAAATGAGTCCACGAAGGGGAGCCAGAAAAAACCAGGGGTTGGCCGTTTTTGGCTAACCCCTTTTTTCCCTGGTGAATATCTAGGTGAATATCTTTACCGTTGCTCCCCCACCCAAGCCCGCAACTCATCCTTGCCCGCGGTATGTTACCGCGGGAAGACACTCAAGGTCCGTGTTCCTGGTCTGGGGGAACACACATCCGCATGCTGCTCTTTGGAACTTTCCATTGAAATATTCATCTGCCTGTGGGATAAGGAGTTTATCTGGATAAAGCTACCTCTATCCCCGGGGGGGGGAATGAATCCAAATATCGAAATAGCCGGGATGCCGTGAGGGTGCAGCTCGGCTTTTTATTTCCAAAAAAGAGATGGCGTCAGACCCGGCAGGGTCCCGGGCAAATTTTCTGCAACGGGTAATCCCTTCTTTGCCAAGAGGAGAGGGAAAAATGGAAGAATTATGGGCGCAAAGATGGAAAGCGCTGTGGTTCGCCGGCATCTATATGATTCCGGAAACCAAGCCCGTCGACCAGCCGGACTGATGGCGGGTTTGGCAGGATTACCGGCTCGCCTTAGCCGCCCTAAATAAGGAGGAAAGGGAGATCATGGACGCTCCTCAGGTCAAGTACAGGGAAAAGCTGGCGGAACATCTGATCAAGCGCCTGACCAAGCGGCGGATGGAGGCCAGCTATGCCCCCACCGCGGCTCAGGCCCGGGAAGAGATTATCAAGATGATTCCGGCGGGGGCCACGGTCAGCCGGTGCGGCTCCATGTCCCTGGTGGAAATGGGGTTGTGGAAGGCCCTGGCCCAAAAACCCGGGGTAACGGTGATTGATCCGTTTATTCCGGGGTTGACGCCGGCAGAGATCATGGCCCGACGGCTGCAGGGACTGACCGCCGACTATATGGTCGCCAGTTCCAACGCCTTGACCCTGGACGGCCAACTGGTCAATCTGGATGCCACCGGCAACCGGGTGGCGGCCATGTGCTTCGGGCCCCAGAAGGTCATCCTGGTGGTGGGGATGAATAAAGTAGCCCCAGACCTGGATACCGCCATGGCCCGGGTGAAACATTACGCCGCCCCCCTCAATGCCATGCGTTTGCATATGGCGACGCCATGCGGGGAAACCGGGGTGTGCCAGGATTGTAAAAGCCCCCAGCGCATCTGCAACATGTGGTTAATTATCGAAGGCCATATGTTGGAAAATCGGATTCACGTCAAACTGGTGGGTGAGGATTTGGGTTATTGAGGTTCTCCGGGAGTAAGTCGCCGCCATTGCAGTGGGCGGCGCCGATCGTGGACTGGCGGCCCCGCGGCCGCGCTCCCGGAAGATGAAGCGATTGCAAATGATGGAGGTGTCATGTCGATACTTCTCATTGACCAGGCTGAACAGTATGCGGAGCGCCTGGCCATTGTCGCCTCGGAAGGTAGTTTTTCCTACCGGCAACTCCTGGAGGCGTCTTCCAGGGTGGCGTCCTGGCTCTTAAATGGCGCCGCGGATTTAGAGGAGAAGCCGGTGGCTTTTCTGGCGCCGCCGGGGTTTCAGTACGTGGCGCTGCAATGGGGGATCTGGCGCGCCGGCGGGATTGCGGTGCCGCTGTCTCTTTTCAATCCGCGGCCGGAATTGGAATACGTGCTTGAGGACATTAGGCCCGCGGCGGTGGTGGCGCATCCGGATCTGGCCGAGCGGGTGGAGCCTATGGCCACGGAACGCCGGCTGAGATTCGGCCTGAGCCTCGAAGCGCTGGATCATCCCCCAGGATTCCTGCCAGTGGTGGATCCGGCTCGGCGGGCGATGATCCTTTACACCAGCGGCACCACGGGCAAGCCCAAGGGGGTGGTGACGACCCATGAGAACATTGCCGCACAGATTGCCAGTCTGGTCGAGGCCTGGGAATGGACCCCGGATGATCGGATCCTGGAATTCTTGCCGTTGCATCATGTCCACGGGATTGTGAACGTGATCGCCTGCGCTCTCTGGGTAGGAGCGGTATGCGAGATCTTTCCCGCATTCAATGCCCAGAAGGTCTGGGACCGCATCGCCGCCGGGGGGCTGACGCTCTTTATGGCAGTGCCCACCATTTACGTGAAGCTCATCGAAGCCTGGGAGAAGGCGTCTCCTGCGGACCAGAAACGGATGTCCGAGGGCTGCGCCAGGATGCGGCTCATGGTATCGGGTTCCGCGGCCCTGCCGGTTCCCACCCTGGAGAGGTGGAAAGAGATCTCCGGACACGTCCTCCTGGAGAGGTACGGGATGACCGAGATCGGCATGGGCCTTTCCAACGCGCTGCATGGGAAGCGATTTCCCGGATGCGTCGGAACTCCCTTGCCGGGTGTGGAGGCGCGGCTGATGGAGCTGGGTGCGCCGGCGCCTGCCGGAACTCCGGGAGAGATCGAAATCCGGGGCCCGGCGGTCTTCCTGGAGTATTGGGGCAAGCCGGAGGAAACCAAGAAATCTTTCCGGGATGGCTGGTTTCTGACCGGCGACGTGGCCGTGGAGGAAAACGGCATCTATCGCATTCTCGGGCGCAGCAGCGTGGATATTATCAAGACCGGCGGCTACAAGGTCTCCGCCCTGGAAATCGAGGCGACCCTCCTGACCCACCCGGATATCAACGAAGTCGCGGTGGTGGGAATGCCGGACCCGGTTTGGGGCGAGCGGGTGGTCGCGGCCCTGGTGCTGCGGGTTGGCGCCAGCCTGGATACTAAATCACTCAGGGCCTGGGGTAAGGAGCGGCTCGCCACCTATAAGGTTCCCCAAGAGGTTATCATACTTCAGGAATTTCCCAGCAATGCCATGGGCAAGGTTTCCAAACCTGACTTGAAAAAAACTATTCGGGGCGTGCCGGGGTAGCACGCCTCTCCGGGTTCCCTCCCCGAGAATTGCAGACTAAATCCGGTTAGAAAATTTTCTTTTAGATATTTTCCCCTCTCCTCCACATGCAGACGGCGGACGCGGGTAGAAGCCGTTTTCAGCCAATCTTGCCCAAAGATTTGCTTGACAAGGGCAAACTCGTTCGTCTATTAATCAAATTAAGAAACGGCATTGCCTGTTAATGCCTTGACCATCCAAGATTTGAGAAGCAGATCTTTGTGGAGCCCAATCCGGAAAGCCGTCCCGGGAAAACTTCACAGTTTTTTTAAAAATCTACTATTAACCATTCCCGGTAAAGGAGGTTTGCATGAGGACTTTGGCTAAGAGGGCGTGGGTTATTATCGTCTTGGGCATCCTGTTTTCCTTTATGGGTTTCGTTCTTCCGGCGCCGGCAGCAGAGCCCATTAGCATCGTCATCATCTCTGAATCAGCCACGCTCGTCGGCAAAGCCATAGTGAATGGGGCGCAGCTTGCGGTCGAGGAGATTAATGCCCAAGGCGGCGTCAATGGGCAGCCGATAAAACTGACCGTCTACGATGACCAGGTTAAGTCTGCAGAAGGGGTTCAAGATTTCCAAAGGGCAGTTTATAACGATCATGCGGTAGCAGTGGTAGGCAGTTACATCAGCGAGATAGCCTTATCCCTGGCGCCCTGGTCCGCCCGCTTGCATACTATCTATATTAACACTGGTGCTGCCTCCCCCAAAATAACCCAATTGGTGCACGACGACTACGATGCCAACAAGTATATTTTTCAACTGAAATACAACGCTATCGAGATGGCGCAGATGGTATGCAGCTTCGTCCATGATGATTTGGTCGGTAAGTTGGGATATCAGACGGCCTATGTGGCCAGTGAAAATGCTGCCTGGACCGAGCCTCTCGACGAGGAGTATTTAAAATGTTTGCCGTCCTCGGGCTTAAAGGTTGTCGGTCATATGAGGTTTTCCCCTGACACCAACGATTTTACCCCCATTTTCGCAACCATCGAGAAAGAGCATCCCGATGTCCTCATCACCGGCTGGGCCCATGTGGGACTGAAGCCGACGGTGCAGTGGCATGAACAACAAATCCCCCTGCTGATTGCCGGGGTGGACGCCCAGGCCAGCACCACGGATTTCTGGG
>JBKQKO010000075.1:0-66223 GCA_052147455.1 Desulfobaccales bacterium
ACAACCTCGCCCAGCTCCTGAAGAATATCTCCAGCCGGGACCGTCATGGTAGCGACATAACTCTCACGGCGCTGCAAAGAGCCTTGACCGAAGTCCTGGCAGTGTTTCCGGTATACCGGACCTACATCAGCCAGGTTGTGGTCTCAGACGACGACCGGAAATACATTTTAGCAGCGGTGGACCAGGCCAGAGCCAATTTCCCCGCCCTGTTACATGGATTTACGTTCGTACGCAGATTCCTTCTCCTGGACTTTCCCGATTATGTTTCTGAGGAAGAAAAAAGGGACTGGCTCCACTTTGCCATGAAATTTCAACAACTTACCGGGCCGGTAATGGCGAAGGGAGTCGAAGATACCACCCATTATGTGTACAACCGGCTTTTGTCCCTCAATGAGGTAGGTGGACGGCCGGGTCATTTCGGCTGCTCGCTCGAAGAATTCCACAACTTCAACACGAAGAAAAGAGACTTGTGGCCAGATTCCTTAAATGCAACCTCGACTCACGATACCAAAAGAGGCGAAGACGCGCGCGCCAGAATAAATGTATTGTCCGAGATGCCGGACGAGTGGCTAAAAAAACTCCGGACCTGGATCAAGATAAACCGGGGCAAAAAAACGCGCCTGCGCGGCTTAACCGTTCCGGATAGAAACGACGAGTATTTTTTATACCAGACGCTGATTGGCGCCTGGCCATTTTCAGATGCCGAGTATCCCGAGTTCATTGCAAGAATTAAGAGATATATTGTCAAAGCTGTCCGGGAAGCCAAAGTCCATACCGCCTGGTTGAAACCCGACACCGAGTATGAAAACGCTTACGTCACCTTCGCTGAGGAAATCCTGGCCCGCTCAGAAGCCAACGCCTTTCTGAAAGAATTTATCCCGTTTTGCCGGAGAGTTTCTCACTACGGGATACTCAACTCCCTCTCCCAGACACTGATCAAGATTACCTCACCCGGTGTGCCTGATTTCTATCAGGGATCCGAACTCTGGGACCTGAGCCTGGTGGATCCTGACAATCGCTGGCCGGTAGATTTTGAAAAAAGGCGCGCCATGCTGGCCGGCATCCGTGAACAGGATGATGCTGATATTGGCCGACTGGTCCAAGATCTCCTTTCCACGAGAGAGGATGGCAAGATTAAACTCTTTCTCATTTATCGGGCGCTCCAAGCAAAAAAAGCAAATCGAGAGATCTTCCGTTCCGGAGCTTATCTTCCCCTTGAGTCGGCGGGAAGATTCAGGACCCATGTCATCGCCTTTGCCTGGAGGTATCAGCGGCAATGGGCCCTGGTCATTGCCCCGAGGTTTCTCAGCCACCTGGTTCAAGAGGGAGATTTTCCTCTGGGAAGACAAGTATGGCAGGACACAGAGGTGATAATGCCTAAAGGGGCACCTGCTGCCTGGCGGAATGTTATCACGAGCGAGGTACTTTCTGCGGGCAAGGCATTGCCTGTCGGAGACGTATTACTCAGTTTTCCAGTGGCGTTGCTCATGGGCGAAGGAAAAGAGGATGATGTGCCAACCACTTGAGTGGTACCGCCCCGGCGGTGTTCCCAGGAGTGCCGGGCAACTGCCGAGAGTCAAGGCGTATCCACCTATCCAAGTAATTCTATGAACTTGTGGGGGTAAGATGTCTACAAAAGCCAACCGGGAACCATTTTTCGTCAAAGACTGTGCGCTGGTGACCATAGCAACCGGGAAGAAGGCCCAAAATCTAAAAGAAATGAGAGAGCATTTGCTTAACATCCATCTCGGGAGCATATACCATCATTTTTGGGGCGGGCTCTTGAGGCCAAGGTTCGATGAACCTGAATACAACAACGATTTTGCTGAATGGGTTTATCATGCCCTTCAAGACAATATCCTTGCGGAACGATTATCGGTTATCGACCCGGATCCTTTTGTAAATCTGGAATCCTTGCGCCAGGAGCTGCTCGAAGTCATCGACCAGAGGTTGGATGAGATCGGAGTGCTAACCTGGGCCAAGCCCGACATGCAGTTTAATTTTGTCCGCTCTCAAATGGTGGTTTTCGATACCCGCGGCAAAATTGAAGGGGCGGAGGAATTGGTGGAGGCTGTGTCCAAAATGTCCGTGGGAAGCATATTTTATCATTTTATTGATGCGAGGCGCCGCAGCCCTGAAATGATGGACGATTTCCGCACCTGGTTGAGGTCTTGTGGTTATGAAGACCTTTGCTCACAAGTGGCTGCAGTTGATCCCTATTTTGGCTCCCTCGAGGAATTACGCACGGAACTGACCAATCTGTTTGCACATTATTTTAGGAGAGTGTCCGGATGACATCTATTCAGGATTATGTGGAAGTGACCGGAGAAAACGTGATCGATCGACTCCGTCAACTTGCCGGGCCATTAAAAGGCATGAAGGTAGTGCACGTCAACTCCACTTATGTAGGTGGCGGCGTCGCGGAAATTCTGAGCAAGCTGGTCCCCCTCCAGCAAGATCTGGGCCTCGATGTGCGGTGGGAAGTAATTCGAGGTGAAGAGGCATTTTTCCAGGTCACCAAGAGTTTCCACAACGCCTTACAAGGCATACCCGTCCAGCTGGGGGATGGGCTTTTCAAGGTTTACGAGGAAACCGGCGCGCAAAACTCGGAAGAGCTCCGTTCGATCCTGGAGGAAGCCAACATTGTTGTTATACATGATCCGCAGCCGCTGCCCCTTTTGAGGTCATGCCCGAACCGAAAAGGCAAGTGGATCTGGCGATGTCATATCGACCTGAGCCATCCTTATCGCCCGGTGTGGCAATACTTACGTAACTATGTCAAGGAATACGATGCGAGTATTTTTTCCCTGGCGGATTTTGCCCAACCCCTGCCGCACATCCAGTATCTGATGCCGCCTAGTATCGACCCTCTCAGCGAAAAAAACATGGATCTGACCCCGGAGGAAGTCCAGGCCACCAAACTTCAATTCGGTCTGGACCCCGATAGACTGATAATGCTCCAGGTCTCACGATTTGATCGGTTCAAGGATCCTCTAGGCGTAATTAAATCATATCGATTGGTCAAGTCTTTCGCTCAGTCACTGCAATTGGTCCTCGCAGGCGGTGAAGCCACCGATGACCCCGAAGGCGCCGCGGTTCTGGCCGAGGTTCGTAATGAGGCCGGCGGCGATAAAGACATCCACGTGCTGCTTTTACCTCCGGATGCCCATGTCACGATTAATGCCCTGCAGCGAGGCGCGGACCTGGTGGTGCAAAAGTCTCTCAGAGAAGGATTCGGCCTCACCGTGACTGAGGCCCTGTGGAAAGGAAAACCTGTGATTGGCGGTGATGCGGGGGGAATTCGGCTTCAGGTAGTGAACCATCACACGGGTTTCCTGGTTAAGACTCCGGAGGGAGCTGCTTTGCGCGCCAGATATCTCTTACGTCACCCCGATAAAGCCCTGGAAATGGGTCGTATAGCAAAAGAATTGGTCCGGCAAAATTTTCTGCTGACCAGAAATTTGCAAGAATATTTGAGCATTTTGGTGTCCCTTATATATGGAGACAAGGAGCGGATAGAACTGCAACTGAAATCCGCACCGTGATGGTACTGGGTCTATCATTCGGCAGGTTATTAGGGATAGGGGCTGGCTTAATCCCCTCTATTCGGGCCAGTCGCATGGAAGTGGTGGACGCGGTGCGCTATGAGTAACGCCCGGTTACTTATCCAGGAGTAAGACCTACACTCCATGCTCATCATTGGTGTTGACACTGGCGGTACCTTCACCGACTTCATCTGGAAGGACGGCAGCCAGTGGGGCGAATACAAGACCCTTTCCACCCCTGCCAATCCCGCCGAAGCAGTTCTTGCCGGCATTCGCCACATTGCCGGGGACCGCGATTTCGAACTCTTTCACGGCTCTACGGTAGCTACCAATGCGATCCTGGAAAAAAAAGGGGCCAAAACGGCCCTGATCACCAACTCCGGGTTTGAGGATGTGATTGAAATCGCCCGCCAAAACCGGCAGGTTCTTTACGACTTTTCCTTTCGTAAAAATCCCCCCCTGGTTCCCCGCTCCCTCCGTTTCGGGCTGAAGTGCCGGGTCGATTCGGCCGGCAACATCCTCGAAGCACTCGATCCCCATCAGGTCCAGGATCTTCTGACGCCGCTGAAAACCGCCCAGGTCGAATCGATTGCCGTCTCGCTGCTCTTCTCTTTCACAAACCCGGAACACGAACGAATGGTTCGCCAGGAAATTCTGCAACTTGGCATCCCCATTTCCCTCTCCCACGAGACCCTGGCAGAGTTCCGCGAGTACGAGCGCACCTCGACGACGGTGATCAACGCCTACGTCTCTCCCAAGATGGGGCGTTACCTCACTTTTCTGAAAAACCATCTGGGTAGCCGCCGTTTCCGCATCATGCAATCCAACGGCGGGAGCATTTCCGCGGAAACCGCCATGTCCGAGTCGGTCCGCACGATTCTCTCGGGGCCGGCGGGTGGCGCGGTGGGCGCCTTCGAAATCGGCAAAATCGCGGGATTCGACCGGTTGATCAGCTTCGACATGGGGGGCACCTCCACCGACGTCGCCCTGATCGACGGTAAGCTGCCACTTACCATGGAATCGAACCTCGGCGGCTACCCGGTGAAGGTTCCCATGATCGACATTCACACCGTCGGCGCCGGGGGCGGCTCCATCGCCGCGATCGATGCCGGAGGCGCTCTGAAAGTCGGCCCGGAAAGTGCCGCTGCCGATCCTGGCCCGATCTGCTACGGGAAAGGCTCTGAGATCACTGTCACCGACGCCAACCTGTTTCTCGGCCGCCTGGTTCCCGACCATTTTCTCGGCGGCGCCATGAGCCTGAAAACCGCTGAACTGGAAGCTCATTTTCGGGAGATGGCGGACACGCTGGGTCTGCGGCCGACCGAACTTGCCGAAGGGGTCCTGGCGGTGGCCAATACCATCATGGAGAGGGCCATCAAGGTCATTTCCGTGGAACGCGGATTCGATCCGCGGGAATTCACCCTCTTTTCCTTCGGCGGAGCGGGCGGCATGCATGCCGCCTATCTGGCCCGCGGCCTGGACATCCCACGCGTGCTGATTCCGCGCAACGCCGGAATTCTGTCGGCCTGCGGAATGCTGATGTCGGATGTCATCAAGGACTATTCCCAGACCGTTATGCTGCCGGAAAAGGACGTGCCCCCGGCTGTTTTGGAAACGCTCTTCGCCCCGCTGGAAAACAGAGGCAAGGAAGAACTGCTGGCGGAAGGGGTTGCTGCGGACAGGATTCGACTTGAACAATATCTGGATATGCGTTACCGCGGCCAGTCGTTCGAGATCGTCGTGCCCCTGGACCTGGATGTTCGAGAGACCTTCCATTGTCTGCACGAAAGACTCTATGGCTACTGCAGCCGGGACAAGGCCGTCGAGGTCGTCAACCTGCGCCTGCGGGCGGTGGGCGCCCAGGAGAAACCGAACTTCCCTCGCCTGCCGCAGGCAGGCCGGGAAATGCTTGACGACGCCCTGCTGGGGGAAAAGCAGGTCTATTTCGATCGGGACCTCCTCACGGCGAAAGTCATTGCCCGTGACCGACTTGGCTACGGGAACATCTTCAGAGGACCGGCCATCGTGGTCGAATACTCCTCGACCATTGTCGTACCGCCTTTTGCCACGGCTGAGGTCGATGCCTTGGGCAACATCATTCTCACCCTTGACGCCTGAAGGATGCCATCATGACTGTTAATCCCATCCTGATGCAGGTTTTCAAGAACCGGTTCGCTTCGATAAGCGAGGAAATGGGAGTCACCCTGAACCGGACTGCCTTCTCGCCCAATATCAAGGAGCGCCGGGATTTCTCCTGCGCCGTTTTCGATGCCGCAGGCGAAATGATCGCCCAGGCGGCGCATATTCCCGTCCATCTGGGCTCCATGCCTCTTTCCGTCCGCGCCGCCATCGACGGCTGCCAATTCGAGGAAGGGGATATGGTGATGCTTAACAATCCTTTTCAAGGCGGGACCCATCTCCCCGACATCACCATCGTCGCACCGGTCTTCTTAGATGGCCCAAAACCGGTCTACTACGTGGCCAACCGGGCTCATCACGCCGATGTCGGCGGCATGACCTCGGGTTCCATGCCCCTTTCGACCTCGATCTTCCAGGAAGGGATTATCATTTCGCCCCTGAAGATCGTCGAGCGCGGCGCCGTGGACTATAAGATCATGGGTTTCCTGAATACCAACGTACGAACCCCCATCGAACGGGAGGGGGATTTCGCCGCCCAGATAATGGCCAATCTCACCGGTATCCAGCGGACCCTGGAACTTCTGAAAAAATATGGCCTGGACACGGTCAATTTCTATGCTGGGAGTCTCAAGGACTATGCCGAGCGGGTCATGCGCGCCACCATCGAATCCATCCCTGACGGGCACTACCGGTTCACCGACGTGCTGGACGGCGATGGGGTCGGCACCGAACAGATTGCCATCCGCCTGCAGATGAGGGTGGCCGGGAATCTGGTCAGGCTCGATTTCAGCGAGAGCGACCCCCAGGTGGCCGGGAGCGTCAATGCGGTGCGGGCCATTACTCTCTCGGCGGTTCTGTATGTCTTTCGTTCACTGATCCGCGAGGACGTACCGACCAACGCGGGCTGTCTGCGGCCTATGGAGATCATCACCAAGCCGGGGACCATTGTTGACGCCCAGTTTCCGGCTGCGGTCGCCGGCGGTAATGTCGAAACCTCCCAGCGCATCGTTGACGTCCTGCTCGGGGCGCTCTCGGCCGCGCTGCCGGACATCATTCCCGCTGCCAGCCAGGGGACTATGAACAACGTGACCATCGGTGGTGTCGACCTGCGCACCGGCAAACCTTTTGCCTATTACGAAACCCTGGGTGGCGGCGTTGGCGCCACGGCATGCAACCATGGCGAGTCGGCCGTGCACTCCCACATGACCAACACCCTGAACACGCCCATCGAAGCTCTCGAATTCGCCTACCCGTTGCAGGTGACTGAATATTCTATCCGGAAAGGCTCGGGGGGCAAAGGCCGTTTCGCTGGAGGAGACGGTCTGGTCAGGGAAATCAGGTTGCTCTCCGATGCCGAAGTGACCGTGCTCTCCGAGCGGCGTGTCAACGCCCCTTACGGACTCGCCGGGGGAGCTCCGGGCCAGCCAGGGAAGAACACCCTGGTCAAAAAGGGGCAGACTCAAGACATGCCGGGGAAGTTCTCCGTGCGTCTGCGGGCGGGGGACCTGGTCCGCATTGAAACTCCCGGCGGCGGAGGATATGGCCGGCTGCGGCCCTCCGCTGAATGAGGGGCGGAGCGCAGGGTGGTCTAACTCGATTCCAGGCACCTGGCAAAGGAGGACTGCCATGAAGATTTTAGGTTGATGGAGCTAATAAGGGGGAGTAAAAACAATAGAGCGGGTGGCGGGCGGCGCCAATCTCATCATCTTGTGCGAGGTGGCCATTATGACGGAACAATCAGTTCAACAAGGTAAGCGGACCTGGTTCTCGGAATTAAGTCCCCCGGAACGAAGCACTCTGATCGCTACTTTCGGCGGTTGGGGGCTCGACGGGATGGACGTGATGGTCTACAGCTTCGTGATTCCCAGTCTGATTGCGGCCTGGCACATCAGCACGGGAGAGGCCGGGTGGCTGGCTACCGCCGCGCTGCTAAGCTCTGCGGTCGGCGGCTGGATTGCCGGACTGTTGGCAGACCGCTTCGGCCGCACGCGAATTTTGCAGCTCACCATCCTCTGGTTCGCGCTGTTCACGTTCCTCAGCGGCTTTACGAACTCCTTCTGGGCCCTGCTCCTGACGCGTGGCCTGCAAGGTCTTGGATTCGGAGGTGAATGGGCGGTTGGCTCGGTGCTGATGGGCGAAGCGATCCGCGCCAGACACCGTGGCAAGGCGGTTGGCATTGTTCAGAGCGGCTGGGCAATTGGCTGGGGCATCGCGGCAATCTTTTCGGTCGTGCTGTTTTCCTGGCTTCCGAAAGAATACGCCTGGCGTGCCATGTTCTGGGTCGGAATTCTGCCGGCCCTTCTGGTCTTCTATATCAGGCGTCAGGTGCCCGAGCCTGAGGTCTTCTCCAAGACTCGCCAAAAGATGGTGGCTGAAGGCAATGCTCCGCACTTCCTGGAGATTTTTGCTCCTGCGGTGCTGAAGACGACGCTTCTCACTTCGATTCTCGGCGTGGGCGTCCAAGGGGGGTACTACGCGGTCACCACGTGGCTGCCAACTTACCTTAAGACCGTGCGTCATTTGTCAGTCCTGAACACGGGTGGGTACATGATCGTCATCATCATTGGGTCGTTCTGCGGGTATTTGACCTCGGCGTTTTTGGCTGACGGTATTGGCCGCAAGAAAACTCTTATCTTGTTCGCCGCCTGTTGCGCCCTGAGCGTCACGGCCTATACCTATCTTCCCCTCGCCAACGGACCAGTGATGCTGATTCTGGGGTTCCCGCTGGGGTTCTTCGTCTCAGGCTCGTTCAGCCCGGTCGGCGCCTTCTTCACCGAATTGTTCCCGAGTCGTTTGCGCGGCTCAGGCCAGGGTTTTTCCTACAACATAGGACGTGCAGTTGGCGCACTGTTCCCGACTCTGGTCGGTTATCTCAGCGTCGCCATGACTCTCGGAAAGGCGATTGCGGTATTTGCGGTTGCCGCTTACCTCATCATGATTGTGGCCGTGCTGCTGCTGCCTGAAACCAGAGGCAAGGAGCTGCAAGTTTATGAATAGCTCTGAAGCGGTGACCATACCTGGCCCACGTCCTGACCCGGGTACACCGAAGGAGATTGCCCCGGCGCATTCGTGCGACACGCATGCGCACATCTTCGGTCCGGTAAATCTCTATCCTTTTGTTCCCGGCCGCAGTTACACGCCACCGGAGGCCGGCATACCTGCCTATGCGCGCCTGTTGAGCGCCCTCGGATGCGAGCGGGCGGTCATCATTCAGCCGAGCGTGTATGGCATCGACAATCGCTGCACCTATGACGCAGTCCGGCAATCAGGCGGGAAATGGCGCGGCATTGCAGTGGTCAATACGGAGGTAACCAGAGATGAATTACGGGCACTCCACGAAGCGGGATTCCGCGGCGTACGCATCAATCTGCTTTTCAAGGGAGGCCTGGCGATGGACGTGCTGGAGCAGATGGCGCGGCGGATTGAGCCTTTGGGCTGGCACTTGCAATTGCTGGTGGATGGCCGTGACCTGGTAGACCTGGCGCCACGCCTCCGGCAGTTGCCGGTTCTCTCGGTCATCGACCATATGGGCCACATGCCGGCGGCATTGACCGTCAAGCATCCGGCGTATGCGGCACTGCTGTCGCTGGTGAGAGAGGGCCGATGCTGGGTCAAGTTGTCAGGGGCGTACCGCATCTCCAGCAAGCCATATCCATACGAGGACGTCGTCCCCATCGCTCGAGCCCTGGTGGAGGCCGGTCCGGAGCAAATGGTTTGGGGCAGCGACTGGCCACACCCGTCTTTTGTGGGAGAGATGCCGGTGGATGCCGGCCTGCTTGATCTGCTAACGGAGTGGGTGCCGGATCCACGCCTCCGGCACCGTGTCCTCGTCGAGAACCCGGCGAGGTTGTATGACTTTCAGGCAACTGGCCACAGTTGAAACTCTGTTTTTGGGGTTCCCAGGTAGAAGTAGTCGCGATTTACGGCTTACTCGGCAAAATCAAAAGTGTAGGACCGAAAAAGCCATCGGCTATTTGGAAGACTTGGTGATGATTATCCCTCAAGGATCACAATGGTCTTTCCACTTCACCATCTTTTTTTTCAGGTTTATGGTCCTGCCATCGACCACGAAGGTGCCATCCCCATTGGCATGGATCGTCCGGCGTTCCTGGCGCTCAGGATCAGTCCAGGCCCTGACAACTTCCAGAATGAAGAGGCTGTACTTGCTCACCAGGCTGGTGTCCGCCACCCGGCACTCGAGATTGGCGAGACACTCGGCCACCAGCGGCGCAGCTACCTCCTTAGCCGGTACCGGCGTCAACCCGAAGGCGTCGAACTTATCGACATCCTGGCCTGAGCAGTTGCCGATTTCGACCGCCTTGGAGGCCAGGTCTACCGTAGGGATAGCAATCACGCATTCTCCGGTGGCGCCTAATGCCTTGAAGCTGTAATCCCAGGGGCCGATGATGCAGCCGATCAGGGGGGGCTCGAAATCCATCATCATGTGCCAGCTCATCGTCATGATGTTGGCGCGTCCCTTATGCGCGGTGGTCACCAGCACGACCGGACCTGGCTCGATCAGCCGGTAGGCCCTGGAGAGAGGAATCTCCTTCATCATGACGGTGTCTCCATGGCTCAGCGAAGGAAATTCGCTCAGTGTCCCGCCTGCGCCACAATGGCCTGGGTGCATCCTTCCGGTGGACTGAAGTAAACCTGGACCGGGGCAGAGGTCTTGCTTGACCTCGTCCCCGGATTTGACCGTCGTTTTCAGGGGCCAGGTATCGGAACGTTTACTTAAGCCTTTGCCTTCCTCCTGCCTCCCCCTTGACCAAATCCCCTATCCTTGGCCATCTTACTCCGCTGCGCCGAATACTCCTTGCATACGAGCGGATATTTTTTGGGATCAAGGGCGAACCTCTTAAAATATTCTTTTGGCACCAAACCATGGGCCTTCCGGATATGTGCTTTCAAAGTTCTCATTTTCTTCCCGCATTCCAGACAGACCACGTACTTCTGGGTAACAATATCCTTTAAGGGTATCGGCGGTTTCTTCACCTCTTTGGCTTCCGGGCTCTTTTCCGAAACCATCACCTCTGGAGCTACACTGCCTTCCAAACAAGCCAGGACACTGTAGATCTCTTTAATTTCCTCAACCAACTCTTGTGGAGTCAGCTCGCTCATGGAGGCGTGAGAAATGATAATTTCTGCGGTTAATTTCAGGATTTCTGTGGCCATGGATATTCTCCTTTATTTTTAACATAATGGATAAATCGATATACGGATATAATTATTTTGCCACTTGGTGAGTTTTGTCAAGGAAATTGTGGATAGGAATCAGGGTAATAGTGTGAAAATCCCCCCATAATTTTCCCCCCAATACGCTCTCCGGTTGGATAATCTCGAATTAGAGGATACGGCATTCTCCTATCCCCAAATTCATTGTTATCGAAGGCAAATATCAGGGAAATCCTGATTTACCTTTTCCCGCCAATGAACCATATTACCAGCGAAGCCAAAGAAGCATCGGCAAATACATCAGATAAATCTCAAAATTCAATCCGGTATTAAGCTGGGAGGAATGGCCAAAATGGCGAGTGCACATATTAAAAGAGAGATTCTGGCGGTTTTGATGGAAAGCCCGTTTTATTTCACCATACCGCTTCGAAAAAGGCTGGAATTCCTAAAATCCTTTTCCCAGCAATCTGTTCATCATCGCATTTGTGAATATAACGAACTCCGGGTAAGTGGAAAGTCTAATTTCGCAGGAGCGGCTTTGATAAAGCCGAGCCTTAACGATCCCCAAGACCCGGATACTGGCTCACCTTAGGCTCCTTCTAACCCAAAAATTTCCCCGCAATTTCCCGTGCCATCCAAGACGCCTGCCCACCAGCCCGATTATTGATGCTCAAATGTACCAGCCCCTCTATCAATGGCCGTCTTCATAATCTCCACAGTCTCCGGGATCATCTCTGGCTGCAACATAGCTTCTATCAACCTGCCCCATGATTTTTTCCAGAAGGTTCTAACCTTGACTTTGCCATTCCCGTAACTAAATTAACGACATCGGCCACCAAGCCGAAACCATCCAGGCGAATATCTTCTTCTCACCCTCTTTTGGGTCGGAGCAGGACGAATCCTCCCATCTCCGAAGCGGTTGCATTGCCATGAGGCTCCTTTGGACTTAACCGTAAAAATTTTTCATTTATTGAAAGGAGATGGTCATGAACAGAACTTATGCTACTGAGCGCCGGCTGACCGGGAAAGAAGGCCGACCAATCGAGGCGCGATTGATCGGGGCGCAACGGCTCATGCTGGTGGGTTATTGGGAATGGAACCTGGAGACCAAAAAGTATGGCTGGTGCGATGAGATGTACCGGATTTTTAATTTAAAGCCTCAACAATTTCCCCTGAGGACTGGCACCTTTTTCAATCAGGTTCACCAAGAAGATAGGGAAAAGGTTAGCAAATCTCTGGGTAAGGCCCTGGCGGGTGTGCAGCCTTACAATGTTGAGCATCGCATCCTATGGCCCGATGGCTCAGTACGTTTCGTCCATGGGAAGGCTGAGGTAACTTTCGATGAAGCGGGCAGACCGATTTCCATTCGGGGAACCGTTCAGGACATCACTGATAGGCGGGAGGGGAGGGAGCTTTAATCGTGCGGACATAAACGGCTTGATAAAATCTGCCGCCTCCCCTTCCCCTGCAAAACTTTATTTCACTGTCATCCTGAACGCAGTGCAGGATCTCAAGTCCCTAGCTCAATTAAAGGATTCACTGGTGAGGCAGGTGTTTCCGCCGGTCAGGTGCTTTTGCCCGGTAACGGTGATTTCTTCGCCACATTTGTTGATGACCCCAGCGGGGATAGGGGTTCCAATATGGCGCCAGTTTACCTGGCGGTAATCGGCGGCGGCCACGCCAGCCCGGAGATAGCCGCCCTGGCCCGGGAAGTGGGGCGGGAGGTGGCCCGCCGCGGCGCGGTGCTGATCTGCGGCGGTTTGGGGGGAGTGATGGCCGCTGCGGCCCAGGGGGCCGCGGCGGCGGGGGGAGTGAGCCTGGGCATCCTGCCGGATGCGGACCGCCACCGGGCCAACCCTTATCTGACCTATTCCCTGGCCACCAACCTGGGCCACGCCCGCAATATCCTCATCGCCCATAGCGCCGACGCCCTGATCGCGGTGGACGGCGACTACGGCACCATCTCAGAGGCGGCCATCGCCCTCAAATTGGGCAAACCGGTGGTGGCCCTAAAGGTCGAATGGGACCTGCGCGGCCTGCTGCAGGCCGCCACCCCCCGGGAGGCCGTCGCCCTGGCCTGGGCGGCCCTGGAAGGCGCAAACTGAGACCGTCTGGAGAAGGGGGTTAAGGAGGCCTAAGGCCCTGCCCCCCCCCAAAATTCTCCCCCTCCTGCTACCTTCTTAAAAACCGCGCCAATTGGTGGCCGAAGTATTCCCTGGCGTCTTCATCGGTGGGCCGGCTGAAGGTAGTGGCCCCTTTGCCTTCCGGGGCGGTTTTCAGGACGATGCCCTTTTCTCCGAAAAGCTTCAGGGAGTTTTGGAAGGTGGATTCCGACAAGGCTTCGGCCCGCTCCACTTCGCCCAGCTTGTAGAGTTTGTGGCCGATGGACTGAATGCGCCTGAGGAATTCCTTTTCGCTGCGGGGTTTCTTCTGCAGGTATTTGATGGAGCGGAAGACGATCCAATACGACTCGAGGTAGTTGTACAGCAGGTTGGCGAAGTAAGCCAGTTCCCTGAGGCCGGAGGCCGACAGGGTGTAGGTGGCCGCCTGGGGGTCCAGGTTAATGACCACTCCCCGGGAGCCGAAGTAGGCCAGGATCTCGTTCACCTGAGTCTCGGAATCGGCGTCGTCGAAGATAAAATCATTTTTGAAGAAGTCTTGGAGAAAATCGAAGTCGGCTATAATCTGCCGCCGGTCGAATTCGAAGCCCTGGCAGGCCAGGATGGCCAGGGAGACCAGGGAGGCGGGCAGGAAGAAATGGATGATGTTGTTCTTGTAGTATTCCAGCAGGGGCCGCTTGGACTCGTCGATACTGTAGCCGCCCAATCCCAGTTCGTCGGTGAGTCCTTCTTCCTTCTCGATGGGGGTGATGAGTTTGCGGGATTCGCACAGGGCCAGGGTATCCTCCGCCGCCGGAATGAGATTCTCCAGCGATTCGGCCTGGTGGACCCCCCGGGTTTGGAGGTAATCGTGGAGCACCTGGATGATTTGCAGCAGTTCCCGGCGATAGACGCCTTTGCGCGGGTAAGTGAGCAGGGCGGCGCACACCAGGGAGAAGGGGGTGACCACGGAAATGGCATTGATGGCCTGAATGATGTGATAGGCCAGGTTTTGCGCCTGGTTGCGCAGCTGGCCCCCCGGGGTCTGCTGCGCCGCCCGGCTCAGGAACTCGTTTAAGGAGAGGGGCTCGCTGAATTGGATGTAAGCCCGGCCGTACCGTCTCCACAAGAACTTTCTGGCCTTCATCAGTTGGCCCATGGATTCGGTTTCCTTGGCCCGCCCTTCCAATTCCTTTAGGTAGCTCTTTTCTTCCGGCACCTGGTCATAGCCGATGAAGGTGGGAACAAACAGGAGGTCGCTGGCGGCCTTTTCCTCGTAAGCCCGCAGGATCATGTGCAAGAGGCCCAGTTTGGGCAGCACCAGCTTGCCGGTGCGGCTCCGGCCCCCCTCGATGAAAAACTCCAGGTTGTAACCGCTGCGAATCAGGGTCTTGATATAGGTGTAAAGCACCTCGGCATAGAGTTTTCCCCCCAGGAAGCGACGGCGGATGAAAAAGGCCCCGGAGCCCCGGAAGATAGGGCCCAGAGGCCAGAAGGACAGATTTTTGCCCGCGGCAATCCGGGGCGGGTGCATGTGGTGCTGGTAAAGCAGATTATTGAGGATGAGATAGTCCAGGTGGCTTTTGTGACAGGGGACGAAAATGAGGCAGCCCCGCTGCCCGGCCTCTTTAACCCGCTCGAGGCCTTCGGCATCGAAGGCGATGCCGTCAAAGAGGTGTTTCGACAGCCAGGTGACCATGTGGATCATCCCGCTGACGCAAAACTGGGACCAGTCCGCCGAGATCTCCCAGAAATAGTCCTGGGCCTCCTTCTTAATCTTATAGAGCTTTTTCTTTTCGCTCTCGGCCAGGTGCGTCATGGCGTGGGTGAGGCCCGGGTCGGTGAGGGTGAGTTCCATGACCTCCTCCCGGGATTGGATCACCGGCCCGGTGATCACCCGGCGCTTGAAGTCGATGCGCGAGATCAGCTCCCGGCGGATCTCTTGGGCCACCTCCCGCAGGCGGCCATCATGGGGGGCCGCGGCCAGGGCCTCTTGCAGATTGACCGGCTCGGCCACTTCCACTACGGCCCGCTTGGCCCTGAGGAAGCAAAGCCCCAGCTTCCGCAACTTCCCGGGGTTTTCCACGTCGCCGAAGAATAACTCCAGCAACCCCTTAGATTCCCGGGGCGGCGCCTTCTCGTAGATCACCATCTGGGGCACCAGAAAGATGGGAAAGTCGACCTGTCTCTGGATTTCCAGGAGATGCCGAATGGGGTCTTCCCGGGGCTTGAGGAACCGCTGCCGAAAGCCCACCTGGTCCACCAGGAAGAGAAGCGAGCCGCGGCGCTCCTGAATAATCTTTAAAAAATAGCCGTCCTGGAAGGGGTTGGGCCAGGCCCGGCGACGGGTAAAATGATTGAGGGTGGCGGAGACGATCTGCACCAGATGGAAGAGGGGCTGCCACATCCACAGGTTGAGATCGAAGGCCACCTCTGGGGCCACCACCCCCAGATCCTGGTAGCGGCGGTTAAAGAAGAGGAAATCCGCGTGGCTGCGATATTTCAAGGCATAAACTACCGCCCCCTTCCGGGCCAGTTCCTTGAGACGCTCCAGATAGCGGGGGTTAACCTCGACCCGGGAAAAGAAGGGGTCCAGGGTATAACGCAATAAAAACCCCGGACGCCTGGGAAGGTAGCCGGCGTAATGGTATTGCCCTCCCGCCAACCAGGCGGCCAGGCGGGCCAGCAGGCGGCGCGGCCGGCTTCCGGATTTTTCGGGTCCAGTGGGGGCTTCGCTCCCCGGTTGGTTATTCTCCATGGCCATGGTCAAATCTTTTTATCAAATACCTGATAAGCGTCTATATATCGGCAAGTCCCCGATCCTGTCAACCGAAATGGCTGCCTGGCCGGCGAACCGCTCAGAATAGGGCGATCCTTCGCCGAATTCCCGCGTTTCGCCCGGATGCCGGAGCAATGGGGCAGACGGCCGCGGCAGGAGCGGTTCCCGGTTCCTGCCGCGGCCTGGTAAGGGCGGTTGGCGCCGGTTCACGAGAACAGGCCGGGAGCAAGCCTTATTAGGGAGAGGGCGGGCCCACTCCCGTTTGTGCGGGGAGTGACCCCGCCTCGCCCTCCTCGGCCGGGGCGGGCCGGCCAAACAGGCGGACGGCCAGGATGGAAAGTTCATACATGAGGTAGATGGGAATGGCGATGGCCGTCATGGTGAGCAAATCGGCATGGAAAGCGGCCACCACGGCGCTGAGCAAAATGGCCAGGCGCCTTTGCCGGCGCAGGAAATCCACTTCCACCACCCCGACGCGGGCCAGGATCAAGAGGACCAGGGGCAGTTCGAAGATCAACCCGAATAACACCAGCAGGCGCAGGCAAAAGTTGACGAAATAGGTCAGATTGAGCATGGAGAAGAGGAACTCGCTCTCATACCGCAGGGAAAAGGAGATGACCAGCGGCCACACAAATTTGAGGAAGAACAGGTCCCCCAGGATAAAGGCCACCGTGCCCAGGGGGATGAAGAACATGAGGACCCTTCTTTCCTTGGGGTAGAGGGCCGGAGCGAAAAAGAGCCACAACTGGTAAAGGATCACCGGGAAGGCCAGGGCCAGGCCGGTGATCAGGGAGATCTTCATCTGGACGAAGAACGGCTCCAGGGGAGCCATGTAGTTCAACCTATGCAGGGTCACCCGGGGGGGCTCCGGCTTCTCCAGGCCAAAGCCCTTGGCGGCCTCGGGAAACTTCCGGAGCAGAAACGTTTCCAGGGAGTAGTGCCACTCTTGGGTGATGGAGGGCTCCTGCAGGGGCCGGGTGATAAATTTTTGCACCGTGGGCACCAGAGGCCAGGCGATCCCCGTGGCGATGACCACGGCGGCGATGCAAATGATCAGGCGCTTGCGCAATTCCTCCAGGTGCTCCAGGAAGGGCATGGTGGTCAAGGCGGCTAGATCCTCTCCCGGTTCCCCAAGCCTGGGCGGCCGGCCGTAGCCGAAGATCCGCGCTCTTGGCTGGCGCGGCTAAGGGGAGAAAACGGTTCAAAACTCATGATGGTAATATTAACCCATCGGCGGGGCCATGGCAATCAGCTAAGGGATACTTGACCACCGGGCGCAAAGCCTGCCAGGGCGGAAGAATATGGAAGGAGAAGGGGAAACGCCGGGGCTGCAAATGGTCAGGGCTGCTTACCGGAAGAGGCCCCGGCGATGAGCTCCGATATCGTGACCATGCGGTAGCCGGCCGCCTTCAGGGCCGGCAGGATTACCTTCAGGGCCTCTACCGTGGGGGTCCGGTCGGCCCGGCCGCGTTCATCGCTATCATGAAAGATGATAATGGCCCCGGGACGCACCCGGTCCAGGACGTTATGGACGATGGCCCCCGCCGCCAGGCCCTTCCAGTCGCCGGAGTCGATGCCCCACAGCACCAACCGCCGGTGGGTATGGCCCAGGTAGGCCACCAGCTGCTGGTTATAATCGCCGAAAGGGGGGCGAAAGAGGAGATCGGCCGGGTGATAACCCAACAGATCCATGTCCACCTGGGTACGCTCCAGCTCCCGTTCCTGGGTAGCCATGTCGCACTTGGGGAAGCGGGGATGATCGAAGCTGTGATTGCCCACTTCCTCGCCATTCCGGATCTCGGCCCGCACCAGCCCTGGGTATTCTTCCAGGTGGTCTCCCAGGACGAAGAATGTTGCATGGGCCCCATATTGGTTCAGCAGGCCCAGGATTTGCCTGGTGGCGCGGGGCGAAGGGCCGTCATCGAAGGTGAGGGCCACCTGCTTTACCCCGGGAGGCCCCCCCCAGACAATTACCGGCTCCGCCGCCAGGGGCCGGGCGGCCAGCAGCAGGGCCAGCAACAGCCAACCAGCAACGGCGAGGAAAGATTTTGTCAACCGCATCTCAGGCAATTAACTCTCACCGATCTCCGAGATTTCCTCGCATTCTTACACAAATGATACCAAAAACGCTACAAAAATGCAATCTTATGCATAAAATTTGTTGCCGCTAGACCTCATTTTGGTAGCTGTCAGCTAGCAGCTTTCGGGTTTTGGGTTTTTGCTTTTAAGCTATTGCCTTCCTTTGTCGATGCCCCGGCAGCCACAGGGCGCCCTATAAAATCCCCTGGCCCTGCGCTTATAGGGCGGGCTGTGCCCGCCACCTTACTCTGCCCAATACTTATTAGTTGTGAGGTTTCAGCTTTAAGCTTTCAAATTTTATTTTAGCTGAGTGCTGATAGCTGACAGCTAATATTCAAATGATCCTGGGCTCGCGGGGGCTGCGGGTGAGCCACTCCACTCCCGAGGGGGTGATCACCCCGGTGTCCTCCAGGCCCACCATGCCGATCTCCGGCAGAAAGAATTTGGGCTCGAAGGCCAGCACCATGTTCTCCGCCAGGGGAAATGGGAAGCGGGCGCTGAGAAAGGGGAATTCGTCCAGTTCCAGCCCCACCCCGTGGGCCAGGAAGCCCACCCGGTCCGGCCCCCGCCCCATAAAATAATCTTGTAGCCCCCGGGCCCGCACCAGGTCCCAGAGGCGGTGAAAGAGTTTCCCGGGCGCCACCCCTGGCCGGGCCTCCTGCTGCATGACATCGTAGATCTCCCGGACCGCTTGCCAGGCCTCCCAGGCCCGTTCCGGCAGCGATCCCAGGGCGTACATCCGGGTCATGTCCACCACGTAACCGTTGACGCAGGCCACCAGGTCGACGCTGATAGGCTCAGCCACGGCCAGCTTCTTCAACGACGCCCCCTGGGGAAAGGCGGGACTGATCCCGAGGCCGCCGCTAGGGGTGTCGGTATAGGAGGCCGCCAGCCCCGCCATCCCGGAGAGCACGTGTCCATAAAAGAGCTCCAGGTCCCAGTTGCGCACCCGGACAAATCCTTGATGGCCCAAAAGCCGGAGACGGTACTCCAGGGCAGCGGAGAGCTCCAGTTCGGAGATCCCGGGCTGGAGCAACTCAGGCACCTGTCCCTGGACCTGATCCAGGATGGCCGCGGCTCGGCGCAGTTGCTCAATCTCATACGGGCTCTTGACCATCCGCTGCCGCCGGATCAGGGGGGAGAGATCCAGGATGGGTTGCTGGGGGAACAGGCGCTCCCGGATCCTTTGATAAAACCCGGCAGGCATGACGTCCAGCTCCAGGCCCAGGGCTCCCCGGGGCTTGAGTCCGGAGCGCTCCAGTATCTCCGGGAGTTCCTGCAGATCCTGGTAGAAAACCCGGGGCCAGGGAGAGGGGATCGAGGCGTCCCTGCCGCGGGGCCGGCGCACCAAAAGCAAGGGGCTGCCTTGGGGGGCCATCGCCAGGAAGCCGTCCACCAGGGCCCCGGCATAGTAGAAGAGATCGGCTCTCTGGCGCACCAGGGCCAGGTCGATATTCTCCTCGGCCAGGGCCCTTTGCAGGGCCGCGGCCCGGGAGCTGAGCTCGGTAACCGGCAGCGGCTCCATCAATCCTCCGGCTGGTAAAGCACCACCTGGAGCTCCCTGGGTCCCTGGGCCCCCAGGACCAGGACCTTTTCGATGTCGGCGGTGCGGCTGGGACCGGTGAGCCAGCTAATCATGCCCGGCGCCTGCCGGGCCACCAGGTCCAGGGCCTGGGCCAGGCTTAGGCCGGCCGCCTCCTGGGGGACGATGACCACCAATCGCCGCACCCGGAAGGAGATGGCTGCAGCCGGGCCGGAGGCGGCCTCAATAAGGACGCTGCCGGTCTCGGGGATAGCCCCCAGGCCCACGATGACTGCGGTCTGGCCCGGTGGGGCCCAGCGTTGCCCCGCCAGGTGCGGCGACAACCCCAGCCCTCTCAGCTCCCGGGCGGCTCGCGAGAGCCAGGGATGGTCCTGAAACCACAAGGGTTCTGGCAACTGCGCCAGCAGCCGGGCCAGTTGGCCCGCTCCCCGGACCCGCTGGCAGGTGGCCCCCGCCTCCTCCAGGCGAGCCGCCAGGGTGGGCGGATCCATAATGGCGTCGCCTTTCCCGCCCGGACCAGCGGGCCTGGCCACCTCTGTTGCCAAGGCCAAGGAGCCCCCGCCGGGAGCGGCCACTGGGTCCGGGGCCTGGGCGGGGCTCCCGGGGTGCGGCCCGCGCCGCCGCCTCCGCTGAAAGCTTTCCGGGGATAGCCTCAGTGCCGACCAGGGGGGCTGCTGGAGGCCAGGGGCCAGGGTCTGCAAAAACCGCAGACCCAGCTCCAGGCTCCGATACAGCCGCGGCCGGACCAAGGCCTGGCCGGCCAGGCCGGACATGGCCCGCAAGGTCCGGAATCGCCGGCTGCGGGCCCGCTCCTTCAGGATATTCTCCGTCAGCGAGATGCCAACCGGGCAGATCTCCTGGCAGGCGCCGCATTGGCTGCACAAATCGCTGAGATCGCCCACCGGGGCCAGGTGCGGGGCCAGCAAAATGCCGATGGCCCCGGGATAGACCCGGCGGTAAAGGTGGGCGGCTCGGAGCTGAAATACGGGACAGACATTGAGGCAGGCCCCGCAACGCAGGCAGTAAAGGGCTTCCCTGAACTCCGGGTTCCGGGCCAGGCGGCGCCGGCCGTTGTCCAGGATGATCAGGTAAAAGGCCTGCGGCCCTTCCGGCTGGAACTTACGCCCCCGGAGAAAATGGACCAGGGCCGTGAGGCGCTGGCCGGTGGCGCTGGCCGGCAACAGCCGTAGCAAAACCTCCGCGTCACCCAGGGCCGGGATAATCTTTTCCAGCCCCATGACCGTCACCTGCACCGGCGGCAGGGTGGCGGTGAGGCGGAGGTTGCCCTCATTCTCCAGGAATACCAGGGTGCCGTCCGCGGCGGCGAAGTTGACCCCGGTGATGCCCATCCCTGCCCGCCAAAAATGGGGTTGGAGATGGCCGCAGGCCAGCCGGGCCAGGGCCTCCGGGTCCGGGGGACAGGCTGCCCCCAGTCGCTCCCGGAAGAGGGCGGCGATCTGCCGGCGATCCAGGTGCAGGGCCGGGGCGGTGAGGTGCGCCGGAGAATCGCCGGCCAACTGAACGATGAATTCCCCCAGGTCGGTCTCCCAGGTCTGGATGCCAGCCGCGGTTAGGGCTGGGGTGAGGCCGATCTCCTCGGTGGTCATGGACTTTGATTTGGTCACCATGGTGACCCGGTGCTCCCGGGCCAGACCCAGGATCAGCTCCCGGGCCTGAGCCGCGTCCCGGGCCCAGAGCACCTTACCTCCCCAGGCCTGGACCTCCCGGGCCAGCCGCGGCAGCAATTCATCCAGGCGGGAGATGGCCTCGGCCTTGATCTCCCGGGCCTGGCGACGCCAGGCTTGCCAATCCGGATAGTCTCTGAGGATTCGTTCCCGGGCCATCAGAGCCCGGTGGCAGGCGGCCCTGACCACCGCCGGCGAGCTCCCGGAGACGGTCTGGCTTGCCCCGGAATTCTCGCGGGGGTTTGATGGGTTCAGAAGGCCGGCGGGGCTATCTGGAGGATTTAATGCAGGATCCAAATTTAGCGGTCCATTCGGGATAGGCCAGGTCTTCAGGGCTCTCCGTGGCGAGGCGCAGGAATTCGTCGATATGTTCCTGGATATAGGGGTGTTTGGCAAAATCATCGATGGTCTGGAGCATCAGCTTTTGAAAATCCGCCGGCAAGGTCGTATCGCAGGCGATCTGGTTTTTTAAATAGGCCACCAGTGTGGACAGGCTGAGCATTCTTTGTTCCACCCCGTGGCGCCGCAAGATGTCCCGGATATCATCCCGGATCCGGTCGGTGGCCATTTCATGGAGGAAATGAAAGGGGTTGGCGCCGCTGAACAGGGAAGACCCGACATAACGCACATAGTAGAATCTCTTACCGGTCTCCGAGACCTGCTGAATCAGTTCGTGCTTCTCAGGCGCTTGGGCCATCGCGGTCAGGGCAACATGGTAAGGCCGCAACAGGCGCGCCAGGATCAAATGGTAAAGCAGCGCCAGGTTAATCAGGAACATGCCGAAGATGCTGATGCCTCGCAAGGCGGGTTGAACGGAGCTGGACCAAACGAACATCAGGTACAAGAAGATCAGCAGCAACATCAGGGTGTGCACGATGCTGATGCCGGAAATCGCCAGGCGGGGATCTTTTCGGTGCATTAACAAGGCGAGCAGCAGTAAAATTAAGATGCCTATTTCGATAAGGGGGCTCGCCAGGGTATCAACGGAACTTGCCAGCATGTCTTCTCCTTTTGCGTCTGCCGCCTGCTTCAGCTTTGGCGCCGGCGGAACGCCCGGGCCGCCGCCTGATAAATTTTATCACAACCAGGGGCGGATTCCGAACTCATTCCCCTCCGGGCAGCTCATACTCTTTAATCTTGGCCCGGCGGCTCTCGGCCTCCAGCCAGGAGCTCAACAGCATCTGCTTCTTGTCCTCCAGCAATTGGGTCTTTAGCTTTTCCCAGTTTTTCTGCAACTCCGCCTGATCGGCGGGACGCCGTTCCTTAAAGGCCAAAAGGTAATAACTGTCCTTCCAGGCCAGGGGACGGTCCGGGTAGGGGTGTTCCCGGGAGAGGAGAAAGGCGGCCCCGGTGAGGGCCTCGGCCTGGCGCTGTCCCTCAAAACCCTCGAAACGGGTAAAAAAGCCGCTCTCTTTGACGGGCAAACCGGCCGCCACGGCTACCTGAGCCAGGGGTTCCCCCTTCCGCAGACGGGCCAACAGCCGGGTCGCCTCTTGTTCCGCGTCTTTCATGGCCCCCTGCTTCTTCACCTGCTGGATGACCTGGTCCTTGATCTGTAAGAAGGGCGGGAGGTTCTCCGCCTGATATTCCAGGGACTTCATGACCGCGAAGCCGTCGGGCAACTCAACCACCCGGCTCACTTCCCGGGGTTTGAGCTGCAGGGCCGCCTGGTTGAAAGCGGGCGCCGGGCCCAGCCCCGGAACCTGGTCCTTTTGACTAATCCAGGGAGTTTCCTTCAGGCTGCCCCCATATTTCTTGGCCACCTCGGCGGCGGTGTCCTGCGACAGAACGGCGCGGGCCTCCTTGGCGGCCTCCTGGGCCAGGGTTGCGGCCTTCTCCTGGTTGAGGCGCTGCCTCAGCCTAATCTCGGCCTCGGGTATCTTCTCGGTTTCCTTGACCTCCTCCATCTTGAGCAAATAGATGGCCTGGGGGGTGTCGGCCCGGCCAACTTCTCCGGGTTTAAGGCCAAAAGCTGCCAGGTCCCACTGGGGAGGGTGCTGGCCCCGCTGGACCTCGCCCAGCTCCCCCCCCCGGTCCCGGCTGGCGGGGTCCTGGGAGTAGGTCTGGGTCAGCCTGGCGAAATCTTCTCCGGCCTTCAGTTTGCCAAGCAACTCCTGCGCTTGCTTTTCCAGGCGCTGCCGCGCCCCGGCGTCGGCTTTGGGCGGGATGGCCAGGACTAGCTGGCGCACCCGCACCACCTTGGGGCGGAGGAATTCCGCCGGGTGCTCCTTGATGAAATCTTCCACCGCGGCATCGGAGATCGTAACCCGCTCCTGGAAGTCCCGGGTGCGGAAAACGAGATAGCTCACCCGGGCCCGGGCCGGCACTCGAAACTTCTCCTGGTTGTCCTGGTAGTAGCGGGATAACTCGGCCTCGCCGGGATGCTGGCTGGCCATGAACCTGTCCGGGGTGACCGCCAGATAACTCACCTGGACCGCCTCCTTGGCCAGGTTGTACAATTCCCGAATTTGAGCGTCGGAGACCTTGGCCAGGGAGGTCACTTCCCCGGTGATCTTCCCCAACTGGAGAGCCCGGCGTTCCTGCTCCTCAAACTCGGCGCTGGTCAGTTGATTCCGGGCCAACAGCATAAAATATAGATTTTCATCAAACTTGCCGTCCCTCTGGAAAAAGGGATAGCTCTGGATCCGCTCCCGCAGTTCGGCGTCGCTCGCCGTGAGTCCCTGGCGCTCCGCCGCCTGCAGGAGCAGGGCTTCCGCGATCAGCCGGTCCCGGGCCATTTCCTTGAGGTGCATGGCCTTGACCATCTCGGGGCTCAACTCGCTCCGGCTCATCTCCTGATATTGCCTGATCATTTCGTTAAGCTGCCGGGCATAAGCGGTAATCAGGATGGGCTGGCGGTTGACCACGGCTACCTCTTGTAAGGGCCCGGAGTGCAGGCCGCCAAAGCCGTAGGAGAGGACAAAGACTACGGCAATGGCAAAAACGATCAGACCGATGATCCAGTGGCGCGCATGTTTACGTAGTATATTCAGCATATTGGGTATTTTCCTGGCTCGGGCGTTACTGTAAATGAATCGATATCTTGTCCTTAAATTGGCAGGCCCTTACAAAAAAAATTCAGGATGGCTCAGGGAGGGGCCTGCTTCATCACGGCGGCCACAGGCCGCCCTAGAAAATCCCTTCTCCCTGAGCGCTCCTAAGGCGGGCTGTGCCCGTCGCACTTTGGGGCGCCATAAAAGGGGGGCCCCTCCGAAAACCTAGGTTCAGCTTACCTTAGTCCTGCAGGCAATTAAAAAAAAATCGCCGGCCACCGCTCTGTCATCCTGGGAAACCGCGCCGCCCCGGTTTTTTCTGCTACTCCGGTTTGGGCGCCGCCTTGGCCGGGGCCTTGCCCGGGGGGGCCTCCTGCTTCCCTTCCTGCAACCATTTCTGCGCCTCTTTGGCCTCCGGGCTCTTGGGATAGGTCTGGACCAATTTCCTCAAGGTGCTTCGGTAAGACGGGGTTTGCTGCAGATGCTGGTAGGCCATGGCCTGGCGCAACATGGCGGCAGGGGCCAATATGCTCTTGGGAGACTGGCTGGCCAGTTTATTGAATTCCACCGCGGCCTCCTGGTATTTGCCCTCCTGCAAAAAACTGTCGGCCAGCTGATAACGGGCTTCGGAGGCTTTGGGGCCTTTGGGTTGTTCTTTCAGATACTGGGAGAATTTGGCGCGCGCCTGGGGGTACTTTTTCCCCTGGTAGAGATGCAGGCCATCGTTGTAGAGCTTATCCCCAGAGGTGGCCGGCGCTGCCGCTGCCGGACGCTCCCTGGTCTTGACCGCGGCGCCAGCCGGGGCGGGCTGCCGGGCTTCGAGCTCCGCCATCCTGGTCTCCAACTGCTGCACCCGGACCTCCAAACCCTGGACCTGCTGCGGCAGATCCGGTTTGCGGGCCGGCGTCTCGACCGCCGGGGCGGGCTGAGCCGCCGGGGCGTTGCCCTCTGCCGGAGCGGCGGCGGCGGGTTTGCCAACGGATGGCAGATAGGCGTAAGTCTCGGAACAGCTCGCCAGAAACAAGACAGACAGGCCCACCGCCAGATACCGGATACCCAGGGTTACCCTCATGTTTTTCCCTCCATGGGGGATTAAAACTTACCCCCTCCTGATTTCCAGGTCAACAAGGAAGTGCCGTCAGCAACCAACCAAATGAGCCAAAATATCCAAACGTTTCATATTATTATCTTTGAAGGGGACTTGTCAAGGAAGGTCTTCGGGCGGAGGCGGGTGTTTCAGACCATGTTTGGAGTTTGGAAGAAATTGCAGCTTTAGTGGATTAATCTACAAATTATCGCTGTTTCTTAGATTGGACCTGGGCCAGATATTTCTGCTCTCTTTCGATTCGCCGTTCGCGAGTGCCATAAACAAATGGCCCCACTAAAGCGACTAGCGTACCTCCACCCAAGGTCATGCCAGCCTTATCATGCCCGGTATAAATACAAAGGCCCGCTATACAGAGACCAATAATCCCGATAAGCCCGCCCGTAATAAGTCCAAATAAACTATTCCTGCTTTCCAGAGATAGTGCTCTATTTTCCAATCCCTGTCTATGGTTCGATTGGTTTTCTGCCAGGGCAAAGATTCTGTCGGCAGCACCAGGCAAGATGGCCTCATACCTTTCCAATTCTGAGGGATGGGGTAAGGGGGCTGAACGACTAACTGATACCTGGGATACTTGGGTAACTTGGGTTGAGGGAAGATTCCGCTTAGACAAAGATGGAATAAAATTCCTTGGTTTTTTAGTCTTCGGTCTTTTGACTCTCGGCATAGGAGTTTATGGCGTTTCTCAAGTCATTGCCAATAATTTTCCAATCGGAATTTAAAGCATGCTCGTCAGCTTTTTCTCTTGTTGGAGAACTATTATAACCCACCATGGTGCCTGTTAAATCAAGAACCCGTCCCCAGCCTTCAAAAAAGCCAAAGTCCGCGAAAAGAAATAAATTTGTCATCGAAATACCCCGCAAATTTGGCCTTTGTTAAGGTTTACACAGGCCCAGGACATATGTCAAATTAATTTTAGGTAAGCGGTCTATGCTTGTCAACCCCTCTGCCTACAATTTCCGGCAAGAGATTCCTTATATAATCATTCACTCCAGAAATCAAGGACAAAAGTCCTTCCAAGGATTTTATCTCGTCTGATAAACTGCAAATCCCTTGCCAAAGGCGACCAACCGCGAAATTGAAAATGACCCACTACCCTTCGGGCGCGGCTGCCAAAAACTTCCCCCAGGGGGAGATGGACTCGGGGCCTCTGAAAAAACAGCAAATTTTCCCGGGCATTTCCGGGAAAGCCGCGTGGCGATGGAGAGCCGGCGCCTCGCCTGCCATAGCCACCGCGGGCGGCTGTTCTGCATGGTTTTTTTTCAAAGGTCTCACCTTGTCAAAAGGCAATTTTTTCATTATAAATTAAATGGCAAACCTGGGCGGTTAACTCAGCGGAAGAGTGCCATCCTCACACGGTGGAAGCCACTGGTTCAAATCCAGTACCGCCTACCAGCAAATCCCAGGGGGTTGCGGTTCAAAGCCGCAACCCCTTTTTCTTCCCGGCTCATTTTATGGCCCATCTTTGGAAAAAGCTTGCAGGGTCTTCTACTCCCTGCCTCATAGCAAAAAGCTTGCCGGACCCTACTGCCTGAAAACAATCTTGCCGCTTTTCCGGACTGGTGGTGGCGGCTTAATTTGACGTCAGGCACTGCCTCTGATAAATTTTAATGATTAGCCAGATAATTTGTCTGGAAGGGAAGACCATGGGACACAGATTTTGGCTGTTGATGTTGTCGCTGTTAATCCTGGTCCTCAGCCCCCTGGCGGGGGTGGGGGCCGAGGCCCCGGCAGAGGTGATGAAACAGGTCCAGGCCCGTTACGACAAGACCGGGACCTTTCAGGCCCGCTTTGAGCAGCAGTCCCACCTTATGGCAATGCAGCAGACCGACAGCGCCGCGGGCTGGGTCTATTTTCAGAAGCCTTCCCGCATGCGCTGGAAGTACGAATTGCCCGCGGAACAGAAGAAGGAAGTAGTCTCCGACGGCCGCCTGGTGTGGATGTACATGCCCCAGGACCGCCTGGTCATGGTTTACAAACTGGACCAGGTGCTGCGCTCTGATCTGGTGATGCGTTTCTTCTCCGGCATCGGCCAGTTCCAGAAGGACTTCAACGTCTCCTGGAAACAACCGCCCAAGGAGGGGGAAAGCCTGGTCATCGACCTCTTCCCCAAGAAGGAACAGCCGGAATTGAAACGCCTCACCCTGACCATCAACCCCCGCACTTTCCTGGTGGATCGCCTGGAGTTTGCCAACGCCCTGGGCGAAGAGACCAGCTTTGTCTTCACCCAGACGAATTTGGATGTGAAGCTGGCCCCCGATTTTTTCACCTTTACGCCGCCGCCGGGAGTCCAGGTGGTCCGGGAGACGCCGGGGTCCTAGCCGGCCTCCTGCGCGGCCAGGGGATCGAGGGGATCTTTAACAGTACGGACTTTGGCGCCTGACCATGGAATTTACCCGCCAGCAGCAGGAAATTAGAGAGTGGCTTGAGCGCCGCCGGGCCATCATGCTGGCCCACAATTACCAGCCGGCCCCCATCCAGGATGTGGCCGACCTGGTGGGAGATTCCTTGGAGCTGTCCCTGGCCGCGGCCAAGACCGGCGCCGAGGTCATCGTCTTCTGCGGGGTTCACTTCATGGCGGAGACCGCGGCCATCCTCTGCCCCGACAAGACCGTGCTCCTGCCCCGCCTGGACCTGGGCTGCTGTCTGGCCGAGTCAGTCACGGTGGACAAACTCACGGCGCGCAAAGAGGAATTGCCCGGGGTCCCGGTAGTCACCTATGTCAACTCTACCGCCGCGGTGAAGGCGGAAAGCGACATCTGTTGCACCTCCGCCAATGCCATCAAGGTGGTCAATTCCTTGACCGCGCCCCGGGTCCTGATGCTGCCGGACCAAAACCTGGGCCTCTATGTGGCCCGGCACACCCAAAAATCCGTGGAGATCATCACCTGGGAGGGATGGTGCAATGTCCATGACGGGCTCAGCGCCGAGGAGGTGCTGCAATGCCGGGCAGCCCATCCCCAGGCGGTCTTCCTGGCCCACCCCGAGTGCAACCCCGAGGTCCTGGATCAGGCCGACGCCATCTGCAGCACCAGCGGCATGCTCCGATATGTGCACGAAGCCGCGGCCGTGGAGTTCATCATCGGCACGGAAACCGGCATTCTGCACCGCATGCACCAGGAAAATCCAGGCAAGCTCTTTCACTCCCCGTCCCGCCGCCTCATCTGCCGGCCCATGAAGCGCATCACCCTGGGCGATGTACTGGCGGCCCTCAAGGAAAACCGGCATCAGGTAACGGTGCCCGCCCAGATCCGGGAGCGGGCCCTGCAGGCAGTAACGCGTATGCTGGCGGTCCCCCGGGATTGAGGATGCGGGGCCGCCCTCAGGCAGGCCAGGCGCGGCAAAGTGTTGAATCCTCCCCTGCTCTCACGTGGCATCTGACCTGGGCAATTCGCCTGGGAGCCGGCAGGCTGCTAACCCCGGGAGGCCACCGCCCGGGCGGCGATTATGCCGCTGGCGGAGGCCTGGATCAGGCCGCGGGTGATGCCGGCGCCATCCCCGATGATGAACAGATTGCCGATGGGGGTCTCCAACTCCGGGCTCAATTTCAGGCGATGGGAATAGAACTTGACCTCCACCCCGTAGAGCAGGGTGTGGCGGTGGTTAATGCCTGGGGCCAGGGCATCCAGGGCCTCTAACATTTCCAGGATGTCTTTCAGGTAACGGTAAGGGAGGACGAAGCTGAGATCCCCGGGGGTGGCGCTCTTGAGGGTGGGCCGGGTGAGGCAACGATCCAGGCGGGCGGGGTTAGTGCGCCGGCCAACCTGAAGGTCGCCCAGCCGCTGGACCAGGGCTCCCCGGCCCAAGAGGTTGGCCAGGCGGGCGATATATTGCCCGTAACTGATGGGATCGTTAAAGGGCTCGGTGAAAGTGGAACTCACCAGAATGGCGAAATTACTGTTTTCCGTTTTCCGGGAAGTATAGCTGTGGCCATTGACGGTGACCAGGCCATCCATTTCTTCTAAAACGACCTCGCCGTAAGGGTTCATGCAAAAGGTGCGCACCTTGTCGTCAAAGGTGCGGGAGTAGTAAATCAATTTGGCTTCATAAGCCGGTTCGGTAAGGGGCGCCAGCACCGGGGCCGGGACTTCCACCCGCACCCCGATATCCACCGGGCTGGGGATAGAGGGAATCGCCAGGCGGCGGGCCTCTTCCCGCATCCAGGCGGCCCCGGACCGTCCAGGCGCGGCAATCACATAACGAGCCCCCACCACCTCCTGGTTGTCCAGGGCTACCCCACTGACTACCCCATCCTTGGCCATGATCCGCTGGGCCCGGCAGTGAGTGCGGATCTCCACCCGGTCGCTCAAACGCTCTCTCAAGCGGCTCAGAATTTTCCGGCAATTTTCCGTGCCGATATGGCGCAGAGGGGTGGGGATAAAGATCATCCCGGCGTGCCGGGCCTCGGTCTTAAGAAGTTCGAGGGTATCCGCATCCCCCCCATGGGTTGGTGCGGATGCTCCCAATGATCGATAAAGGTTATCCACTTCCTGGATTAAGGCCGTTAAGTCCTCCAGGGATAACAGGTCGCTTAAGAAACCGCCCACCTCGGGGGAAAGGATGAGTTTGCCGTCGCTGAAGGCTCCTGCCCCGCCCCAACCGCAGAGGAGACCGCCCGGGGCATCCCGCTGACGCTCCTCCAGGTCCGGACCTTGTTCCACCAAGAGGACCTTTCCCGCACCTAAGTTCTCCAGGCTGAGGGCGGCAAATAACCCCGCCGGCCCGGCCCCAATAATGACTGCTTCATAAGTGGACATGGTGACCCCGAAGACGCCGGAATTTACAGCCGCCAGGTTCTTGATTCCGCAGATGACGCCGGAGCAGCCTTTCCGTAATGGCCATTCGCTTCCGCCAGGCCCCGGCGCCAGGCCCGGTCTGAGCCGCTCCTTACCCCCGCCTCTTCCCGGCCCCTGATGGAACACGGACTGGACATGGTAGTTTAACAGAAAAACAGAAAACCGGGATTAAATGATTTTATCGAAATACTTAGACTTTTCCTGCAAAGATGGGTATTCATACAACTTATGCCGGGCGCCATCCTGGTCCCCGGTTTACCCGGTCGTTTCCCCAAGGTTGCAAAAATGATTCGAAAGGCGTAAATTCAGGAAAATTTATCCCGGAAAAGCATTTGGTAAAGAGATAGGCTAAACTTGCCAAGGTCAGCGCCGGATTGCCGCGGCAGCCGGGTTTTAAAACCCAGAGCCTTCCTCCCTGGGGCGGGCTGCAAAATCCCTTTTTCGACAGCCTGATAGTTCTCACCATTCAGTCCGGTGCGTTTCATCAAGGCTGTGTCGCAGTGGGGCTATCCATATGAAATTCTTACCACTTAACCCTGCCCCGGGAGAGCGGCTTCCTGCCGCGGCCTGGGTCCGGCGCCGGTGGCCCTGGTTGCTGGCGGCCGCTATCTTGGGGATCCTGGTCTACGCCTATTTTTCCAGGTCGGGCAAGACCACCGGGCCAGGGGCGGCCGCCACGCCGCCGGTGGCGGTGACTGCGGTGGCGGCTAAAAAAGGGGACATCGCCATCTATGTCAGCGGGTTGGGCACCGTCACCCCGGTCCGCACCGTCACCATCCACACCCGGGTGAATGGACAGCTGATGCAGGTGGGCTACAAGGAGGGCCAGATCGTCCCCAAAGGTTATCTCCTGGCGGTAATCGACCCGCGGCCCTACGAGGCGGCGTTGCTCCAGGCTCAGGGGCAGCTGGCCCGCGACCAGGCCCTGCTGGAGAACGCCAGGCTGGACGTGAAGCGCTACCGGACCCTGAACGAGCAGGATTCCATCGCCAAACAAATATATGATACCCAAAAGTCCCTGGTGCATCAGCTTGAAGGGACCATCAAGTTAGACCAGGGAAACCTCGACAGCGCCAAAGTAAACGTCGTTTACACGCACATCATCGCCCCGGTCAGCGGGCGCATCGGCCTGCGGTTGGTGGATCCGGGCAACATCGTCCAAACCACCGATACCACCGGGATCGCAGTCATCACCCAACTGGAACCGATGACCGTGATCTTTACCATCGCCGAAGACAGCTTGCCGCCGGTGCTGGACAAGCTCCAAGCGGGAGCGCGCCTGCCGGTGGACGCCTACAATCGCGAGCAAACCAAAAAACTGGCCACCGGGGTTTTGCTGACGATGGACAACCAGATCAATGTGGCCAGCGGCACGGTCCAACTGAGGGCGGAATTCCCCAACAAAGACCATGGGCTGTTCCCCAACCAGTTCGTTAATGCCAGCCTGCTTCTCAATACCCTGCAAGGCGCCACCCTGGTGCCGACGGCCGCCATCCAGACCGGCCCCCAGGGGGCCTTCGTCTATGTGGTGACTGCCAATAAGACCGTGACGGTGCGCCAGGTGAGCCTGGGGCCCAGCGAGGGGGACAATACCGGCATTGATAAGGGGCTCTCACCCGGTGAGCGGGTGGTAGTGGAAGGGATGGAGCGGCTGCGGGAGGGGAGCCGGGTGGAGGAAGCGGCTCCGGCCAGCGGTAACCCGCAGAAGGCTCCGGCTAGCGGTAACCCGCAGAAGGCTCCGGCCAACGGGAACCCGCAGAAGGCTCCGGCTACCGGGAACTCGCAGAAGGGCTAGTAATGAATCCGTCCCGGCTCTTCATCCTGCGCCCGGTGGCAACCACCCTGCTGATGGCGGCCATTATGCTGGCCGGGGCGGTGGCTTACTACCAGTTGCCGGTCTCCGCCCTGCCGGAGGTGGATTATCCCACCATCCAGGTACTCACCTTTTTCCCGGGCGGCAGCCCCGCCGTCATGGCTTCCTCGATCACCGCCCCTCTGGAGCGCCAGTTCGGCCAGATGCCCGGACTGAAGCAGATGACCTCCTACAGTTCCGGGGGCGGTTCGGTCATCATCCTGCAATTCAGTCTGAACCTGAGCCTGGACGTGGCCGAACAGGAGGTGCAGGCTGCCATTAATGCCGCCACCTCCTTCCTGCCTCCGGACCTGCCCAATCCGCCGGTCTATAACAAGGTCAATCCGGCCGACGCCCCCATCCTGACCCTGGCCCTCACTTCCAAGACCATGCCCCTGGAGCAGGTGGAGGACCTGGCGGACACCCGTCTGGCCCAGAAGATTTCCCAACTGACTGGGGTAGGGCTGGTCAGTATCAGCGGCGGGCAGCGGCCGGCGGTGCGGATTCAGGCTAACCCCACGGCCTTGAGCGCTTACGGCCTGACCCTGGAGGACCTGCGCAGCGCCATCACCGCGGGCAACACCAACGAGGCCAAGGGCGGTTTTGATGGGCCCCGCCAATCGTCGGTCATCGGGGCGAACGACCAGCTCCTCACCAGCAAGGAGTATCTGCCGCTGGTGGTGGCCTATGTCAACGGGGCCCCGGTGAGGCTGTCCGACGTGGCCAACGCCATCGACTCGGCCGAAAACGTCAAGCAGGCGGCCTGGATGAATGACGTCCCGGCGGTGATCCTCAACATTCAACGGCAGCCGGGCTCCAATGTGATCGAGGTCGTTGACCGCATAAAAAGGCTGCTGCCGCAGTTGCAGAGCACCTTGCCGACGGCGGTGCAAGTCTCGGTGCTGACCGACCGCACCACCACCATCCGCGGCTCGGTGGATGACGTCCAGTTCGAGCTGATGCTGGCGGTGGGCCTGGTAGTGCTGGTGATCTTTCTGTTTTTGCGCAACCTCTCAGCCACCGTGATTCCCAGCGTGGCGGTGCCCGTCTCCCTGGTGGGCACCTTCGGGATCATGTATCTGCTGGGATACAGCCTGAACAACCTCTCCCTGATGGCCCTGACCATTTCCACGGGTTTCGTGGTGGATGACGCCATCGTCATGATCGAAAACATCTCCCGCTATATCGAGCAGGGAGATCCTCCCCTGGAGGCGGCCCTCAAAGGCTCGGAGCAGATCGCCTTCACCATCCTCTCCCTGACCGTCTCGCTGATCGCGGTACTCATCCCAGTGCTGTTCATGGGCGAGGTGGTGGGCCGCATATTCCGGGAGTTTGCCATTACCCTCGGGGTGACCATCCTCTTCTCGGCGGTGGTCTCCCTCACCCTGACCCCGATGATGTGCGCCCGGCTGCTAAAGCATACTCCAGAGGACCAGCAGAGCCGGATCTTCCACGCCTCCGAGCGGATCTACCAGAAGGTCATCGACTTCTACGCCGCCACCCTGCGCCGGGTGCTGCAGCACCAGACGCTGACGCTGCTGATTGCCGCCTCTACCCTGGTTATCACCATCTTCTTGTACGTGGTGGTTCCCAAAGGTTTCTTTCCGGTGCAGGACACCGGCATCATCCAGGGCATCTCCGAGGCCCCGCAGTCGATCTCGTTTAGCGCCATGGCGGAACGCCAGCAGGCGCTGGCCACGCTGATCCTGCAAGACCCGGCGGTGGCCAGCCTCTCCACCTTCATCGGGGTGGATGGCACCAATTACACCCTCAATAGCGGGCGGGTGCTCATCAACTTGAAGCCCTTGGCGGAACGCGGGATCAGTGCCAGCGAGGTCATCCGCCGTCTGCAGCCGCGGCTCGCCTCGCTTTCGGGCATCACCCTGTTCATGCAGCCGGTGCAAGACCTGACGGTGGAGGATCGGGTCAGCCGGACCCAATACCAGTATACCCTGGAGGACCCCAACGCCCAGGAATTGGAACTCTGGGGCCCCAGGCTGGTGGAAGCCCTCGGGAAGAATCCGGAACTGCGGGACGTGAGCAGCGATCAGCAGAATCAGGGGCTGCAGGTCAACCTGGACATCGACCGCAGCACCGCGGCGCGCCTGGGCATCTCCGCGCAGCTCATCGATGATATCCTTTACAGCGCCTTCGGCCAGCGGCAGGTGTCAACGATTTTCACTCAGGTGAACCAATACCGGGTGGTTCTGGAGGCCCAGCCCGACTTCCAGCAAAACCCCCTCAAGCTCAAGGACATCTATCTGCGCAGCATCACCGGCGGCATAGTGCCGCTGAGCGCCATTACCCGGGTGAAAACCACCACGGGCCCCCTGCTCATCGACCACCAGGGGCAGTTTCCGGCGACCACCCTGTCCTTCAATCTGGCTCCGGGAGCCTCCCTCGGGGAAGCAGTCCAGATCATGGAGGATACCACCAAAAAGCTCAAACTGCCGGCCACCATCGTGGGCAGCTTCCAGGGCACCGCCCAGGCCTTCCAGGCTTCCCTGCAGGGCGAACCGCTATTGATCCTGGCGGCCCTGCTTACGGTTTATATCGTCCTGGGGGTGCTGTACGAGAGCTATATCCACCCCATCACCATCATCTCCACCCTCCCTTCAGCCGGGGTGGGGGCCATTCTCGCCCTGATCCTCTGCCGCACCGATTTCAGCGTCATCGCCCTCATCGGCATTATCCTGTTGATCGGCATCGTCAAGAAAAACGGCATCATGATGGTGGACTTTGCCCTGGACGCCGAACGCCGGCAAGGGAAGAGCCCGGAAGAGGCGATCTATCAGGCCTGTCTATTAAGATTCCGCCCCATCATGATGACCACCATGGCCGCCCTGTTGGGGGCGCTGCCCCTGGCCATCGGAACCGGATTGGGTTCCGAACTGCGCCACCCCCTGGGCATCTCCATCGTCGGCGGGCTGATCTTCAGCCAGGTCCTCACCCTCTACACCACTCCGGTCATTTATCTCTGGTTCGATAGGCTGGCAATGCGCCTGGGTAGGAAGCGTCCCGGAGAGCCGCCTCCTGGGGACGATCTTACGGAACCGGTATGAACCTCTCGGCCATCTTCATAAAAAGGCCGGTGGCCACGACGCTGCTCACCATGGGCATGGCCCTGGCCGGTTTCCTGGCGGTTCGCCAACTGCCCATCAACCCCCTGCCGGCGGTGGACTTTCCCACCATCTCGGTGAGCGCCTCGCTGCCGGGGGCGGACCCCGAGACCATGGCGACCTCGGTGGCGGCGCCCCTGGAACGGCAATTTGGGCGGATTGCCGGGGTGACCGAGATGACCTCGTCCAGTACCCGGGGGTCCACCGGCCTCGTCTTGCAGTTTGATTTGAGCCGGGACATCAACGGGGCCGCCCGGGATGTCCAGGCCGCCATCAATGCCGCCCGCAGCTACCTGCCCATCAATTTGCCCAGCAATCCCACCTACCGCAAAGTCAACCCGTCCGACGCCCCGATTCTCATTCTGGCCCTCACCTCCGCCACCGCCAACCGGGCCGCCATGTATGATGCAGCCTCCACCATTCTCGAGCAAAAACTCTCTCAGTTGGAAGGGGTAGGCACGGTCTTCGTGGGGGGCGGTTCGCTGCCGGCAGTGCGGGTGGAGTTGAACCCCACGGCGCTGAATAAATACGGGGTCAGCCTGGAGGCCGTCCGCAGTGTCCTGAGCAGCACCACCACCAACCGGCCCAAGGGACAACTGGCGGATGCCAGCCAAACCCGGGAGATCATCACCAACGACCAACTCTTCAAGGCCGCCGACTACCGCGATCTCATCGTGGCCTTCCATGGCCAGGCGCCGGTACGCCTGGTGGATGTGGGCGCGGTCCAGGATTCCCAGGAGGACCTGCGCGTCGAGGGGCTGGTCAACGGTAAGGTCTGCGTGATGGTGGTCATCTTCAGGTCGCCGGGGGCCAACATCATCGATACGGTGGACCGCATCACCAGCCTGCTGCCGCAGCTAACGGCCGACATCCCCCAGGACATCGACGTCAAGGTGGTGGTGGACCGCAGCCCGTCGATCCGCGGTTCGCTGCAGGACGTGGAGCGCACCCTGGTGATCTCAGGCATCCTGGTAATCCTGGTGGTGTTCGCCTTCCTAAGGAGTGTGCGGGGCACCCTCATCCCGGGGGTTGCGGTTCTGGTTTCCATCATCAGCACCTTCGGGGTGATGTACCTGCTGGGCTATAGTCTGGACAATCTCTCCCTCATGGCCCTCACCATCGCCACCGGCTTTGTGGTAGATGACGCCATTGTGGTGCTGGAAAACATCACCCGTCATCTCGAAAAGGGAGCGTCTCCTCTGCAGGCGGCGCTCCTGGGATCCCGGGAAATCGCCTTCACCGTTCTCTCCATGAGCATCTCCCTGGTGGCGGTCTTCATTCCCCTGCTGTTGATGGGAGGCATGGTGGGCCGGCTGTTTCGCGAGTTCGCGGTTACCTTATCCACCGCCATCCTGATCTCCCTGGTGCTGTCTCTGAGCACCACCCCGATGATGTGCGCCGCCCTCCTCAGGCAGGAGAAGGGGGAAACTCACGGAGCCGTCTTCCGGGCCAGCGAGCGGGTCTTCTTATGGATGCACCACACCTACGAGGTCACCCTCGGCTGGAGTTTGAGGCACCCTCGCTTTATGTTCTCTCTGACGGTGCTCACGCTGGTGGTTAGTATCGGCCTATTCTATTACATTCCCAAGGGGTTTTTCCCCGAACAGGACATCGGCCGCCTCACCGGATCCATTCAGGCGGCGCAAGACATCTCGTTTCAGGCCATGGAGAAGAAATTGTCGGAAGTGAGCGACATCATCCGGAAGGACCCGGATGTGGTGGACGTGGTGGCCTTCACTGGCGGCGGCGGCGGCTCCACCACCAATACAGGGCGCTTGTTCATTTCCTTGAAGCCCTTCGCGGAGCGGCACAGCAGCGCCCGCCAGGTGATGGCCAGGTTACGCTCGCAACTGGCCAAGGTGGCGGGGGCCCCTGCCTATCTGCAGGCGGTTCAGGACTTGCGGATCGGCGGTTATACCAGCGGCGCCCTCTATCAGTTTAACCTCCGGTCAGACAGCCTGCAGGAGCTAACCTCCTGGGGCCCCCGGGTCTTACAGAAACTCCGCACCATGCCTCAACTGGTTGACGTGAACAGCGATCAACAAAATAAAGGATTGCAGGCCACCCTGGCAATCGACCGCGACACCGCCTCGCGGCTCGGCATCAACGCCACGCTTCTCGACAACACCCTGTACGACGCCTTCGGCCAGCGCCAGGTTGCCATCCTCTACACCTCGCTGAACCAGTATCACGTGGTGATGGAGGTGGCCCCCCCCTATTGGCAGCGCCCGGAAATACTGCGAGACATCTATATGTATTCCACCGGCGGCGTCGCGGTGCCCCAGAACGCCTTCTCCCCAAAGCTTGGCGGAGTTCAGGAACCGTATGCCCCCACCAGCGGCGCCGAGGTGCCCCTGAGCGCCTTCACCACTTATCAGATGACCTCCACCTCTCTGGCGGTGAACCATCTGGGACAGTTTCCCATGGTCACCATTTCCTTTAATCTGCCGGCGGGGACCTCCCTCGGGGATGCGGTGGCGGCCATCCAAGAGGTTACCGGGAAGCTGCGCCTGCCGGCCAGCATCCAGGGAAGCTTTCTAGGGACGGCCCAGGCCTTCCAGGCCTCCCTGGCTAACCAGCCGTTTTTGATCCTGGCGGCGCTGTTGTCGGTTTATATCGTCCTGGGGATATTGTATGAGAGCTACGTCCATCCCGTCACCATCCTCTCCACCCTCCCTTCGGCCGGGGTGGGAGCGCTCTTAGCCCTGCTGCTCTGCCGCACGGACTTGAGCCTCATTGCCTTGATCGGCATCTTCCTGCTTATCGGCCTGGTCAAGAAAAACGGCATTATGATGGTGGATTTTGCCCTGGAGGCGGAGCGCCAGGAGGGGAAAACTTCTCAAGAAGCTATCTATGAAGCATGCCTCCTGCGATTCCGCCCGATTATGATGACCACCATGGCCGCGCTGCTGGGGGCGCTGCCCCTGGCGCTGGGAAGCGGGGTGGGCTCCGAGCTGCGCCGCCCCCTGGGGATCTCCATCGTAGGCGGGCTGATCTTCAGTCAGATGCTCACCCTTTATACCACCCCGGTGATCTATCTTTATCTGGACCGCTTCAGGCTCTGGTTTAATCGCCGGCGCCGCGGGCGGAGGCAAAAATAGGCGAAAGAGGAAACGAGCTATGTGGCTGCGCTTCAGGACATTTTTAGGATTATCCCCGGGGCCGGGCCGGCTTAGCCCGGTAATGATTGCCGGGATGTTGCTGCTTTGGTCCGGCTGCGTGGTGGGTCCGAATTATGTGAGACCGCCCACCGCGGCGCCCGAGGCCTACAAGGAAACGCCAGGCTGGAAGGTGGCCCAGCCCCGGGATGAGCTGTCCCGGGGAGCCTGGTGGGAGATCTATAATGATCCCAAGTTGAACGCCCTGGAAGAACAGGTCGACATCAACAACCAGAACATCGCCGTGGCGGAGGCGCAGTTCCGCGAGGCCGTGGCGCTGGTGCAGGAGGCCCGGGCCGCTTATTTTCCCACGGTCACCGGAGGGGCGTCCTGGACCCGTCTTCAAAATTCGGGGACCCTCGGTAACATCTCCCCAAGCACGACTTCCGGCGGAGGCTCCGGAACGGGGGGGACCTCCTCCGGTACCTCCGGTAAGAAATCCACCAAAGTGTCGCCGGGACCTCCTCCCATAACGGAGTTCCTGTTGACCTCCGACCTCACCTGGGAGCCGGACCTCTGGGGCAAGGTGCGCCGCCAAGTGGAATCGAGCGTGGCCAGCGCCCAGGCCAGCGCCGCCGACCTGGAGGGGGTTCGCTTGAGCGCCCGGGCCACCCTGGCCCAGAGCTATTTTCAGTTGCGCACCCTGGACGACCTGAAACGTCTCCTGAACGATACGGCCGCCGATTATCAAAAGATCCTGGTGTTTACCAAGAACCAGTACGCCCAAGGGGTGTCCTCCCTGGGGGACGTATCGATTGCAGAAGCCCAGCTCAAGTCCACCCAGGCCCAGGCGATAGACCTGGGGGTGCAGCGGGCCCAACTGGAACACGCCATTGCCTTGCTCATCGGAACGTCGCCCTCCGTCTTTGCCATACCGGAAGCCCGGCAAACCCTGAAGGTCCCGGACGTACCCTTCGGGGTGCCCTCGGAACTACTTGAGCGCCGCCCCGACATCGCCGCCGCCGAGAGGAATATGGCCGCGGCCAACGCCCTAATCGGGGTGGCCCTGTCGGCCTATTACCCCACCATAACCTTGAGCGCCTCGGGAGGATTTGAAACCTCCAGCCTGGCGAAGTGGCTCACCTGGCCCAGCCGCATATGGTCCCTGGGGGCGGCGGCCTCGGAAACCTTGCTCGACTTCGGCCTGCGGGCCGGTCAGACTGCGGCGGCCCGAGCCGCCTATGATGCCTCCGTGGGCACCTATCGGCAGACGGTGCTCACCGGCTTTCAGCAAGTGGAAGACAATCTGGCGGCGCTGGGCATCCTGAAAGATGAGGGCCAGGTGCAAGATGAGGCGGTCAAGGCCTCCAGAAAATCGGTGGAGGTGAGCACCAACCAGTATAAGGCCGGGATCCTTAACCGGATCGCCCTCCTGGTGGTGGAAACCCAGGCCCTGGCCAACGAAAGGACCGCCATCACCATCCTGGGCAATCGCATGAGCGCCAATGTGCTACTCATCGAGGCCCTGGGCGGGGGCTGGCAATTCTCCGATTTGCCTCCGGTGGGGTGGGAGCCGCCCATCTAGCCTACGGACGCGGGACGGCTCGCCGCCGCCGCCAACCCGACCCGTCCACTGGAGTGAACCTGGCTGAGGGAAGCGGTGGCACAGCTTATACCGGATTTATACCCTGAGGCGTCTGGATGGGGTCGATTACAACCTGGCGGTAATTCCGGAGGACTTCAAAGTTGAACGGCAAGGCTGATCGCTGACTCAGTAAAGAAGATATTGGGCGCGCCGGCGGCTGAAGGCTGCCAACCCGGGCTGCCAGCGGCGCTGAATCTCCCGGGGATCATCGCCGCGTTTGAGGGCCTGGAGGACCTGGCGGGAACCCACCATGGACAGAGTCTGGTCCAACTGAAACTTCCCCGGGTAAAGGCGGTAAAGGGCGGAAGCGATCTCCACACCCAGGGCCGGCGTATCCAGGGCCTGCCGATCCACCAGGCGCAGCCGCACCCCCTGGCATCTCTGCCCCCGGTAGGGACTGGCATTGGGCACGAAGGCCACGGGCTCGAAGGCAATGCCCGGAAGCTGCCGCCCGTTCAGATAGCGGGCCAGCCGGTCGCCCACAACCCAGGGGGCGCCGATGACTTCGAAGGGAGTGGCGGTGCCCCGACCGACGCTGACGTTGGCGGACTCCACCAGGCCCACCCCGGAGTAAAGGATCGCCTGGGCTAGAGAGCGCAGGTTGGGCGAAGGCGAGACCCAGGGCAGGCCGGTTTCGTCGAACCAGGCCTCCCGGTGATATCCCTGCATGGGCACCACGTGCAATTTGGCGCCGATGGCCCGCTCCCCGTTAAAGAGCCGGGCCAACTCCCCGGGGGTCATGCCATAACGCACCGGCAGGGAGCAATAGCCGATGAAGGAGCACAAGTCCGGGTCCAGCAGAGGACCTTGCACCACCGCGGCGCTGATGGGGTCGGGCCGGTCCAGCACATAGAAGTCCAGACCCGCGGCCGCGGCAGCCTCCATGGCATAGGCCATGGTGGTGATATAGGTATAATAGCGGGCCCCCACGTCCTGGATATCGTAAACCAGGGCGTCAAGCCCGCGCAGCATCTGGGCGGTGGGTCGTTTCACCTCGCCGTAAAGACTATAGACGGGCAGGCCGCTGGCCGGGTCCCGGCCGGAGGGGACCCGTTCGTCCAGCGAGCCGGACAGGCCGTGCTCGGGGCTGAAAATCGCCCGTACCCGGACGCCGGGGGCCTGAAGCAAACGGCTCAGGGTGGAGCGCCTGGCGCCATCGACCCCGGTGTGATTGGTGAGCACCCCGACGTTCTTGCCCACCAGGGGGGCGAAACCGGAGGCCGCCAGGACCTCGATCCCCGGCCGCACCCGGTCCGGTCCGTCCGCCTGGCCATGGCCGCCCATGCTCAGGCCATCCAGGGCTGCCGCGGCCGCCGGGGGGCCCATGGGCACCGCCGCGGCCACCACCGCGGCGATCTTGGCCCGCAGGGCCTTGACCTCTCCTTTGCCGCCGGGATGCAGGCGGTTGGTAAGGATGATCAGGTAGGTCCGGGAGCGGGGATCGACCCAGATGGAGGTGCCGGTATAGCCGGTGTGCCCAAAGGAACCGGCAGGAAAGGCGGCGTTGAAGATCCTGCTATAAGGGGAGCGGATATCCCAGCCGAGCCCGCGGCGGGTGGAACTTCCCGGGATGGACTGGGGCTGCCGCATGGCCGCCACCGCCTCCTTGCTGAGAATCTGGTGGCCCCGGCTCTGGCCGCCGTCCAGGAGCATCTGTACGAAGACGGCCAGGTCGTCGGCGGTGGAGAAGACCCCGGCATCCCCGGCCACCCCGCCCATCCGATAAGCGGTGGGGTCTTGCACTTCACCCCAGCGCAGGCAGCCGGATTGCACGTCACAGGGGGCAATCCGCTCTTGCAGGCCCTGCCGCGGCCGGAAGGAGGTGTCCTTGAGGCCCAGGGGCCCAAAGATCTTTTGGGCGCAGTACTCGTTCAGCGGCTGCCCCGAGACCCGGTGCACCACCTCGCCCAGGGTGATAAAGTTGACGTCGCTGTAATGGAACTCGGTGCCCGGCGGCCGGATGGGCCGGTCGGCGGCAATGACCGCCAGCGCCCCTTCATAACCCGACCAGCGGTAGTGGGAATTCACTTCGGCCCGCAAACCGGAGGTGTGGGTCAGGAGTTGCCGGATGGTGATGCCGCCCTTGCCGTTGGCGGCGAATTCCGGCCAATACCTGGCCACCGGGGCATCGAGGCGCAAGCGGCCGGCGTCGGCCAACTGCATGATAGCCGTGGTGGTGGCCACCACCTTGGTTAGAGAGGCGATATCGAAGATGGTGTCCGGGGTCATGGGCAGGGGCCGCGGCTCCAGGGCGCGTTGGCCGAAGGCGCGGCGGTAGACGATCCGGCCCTGGTGGCCCACCAGGACCACGGCCCCGGGGAGATGCCCGGCGGCGATCTCTTGATTGACCGCGGGTTCGATGCGGGCGAAGCGGCGGTCGTTCACCTCGGGAGCCATGGGGGCCGGGGCGGGCAGCGGCGCCGGGGGCGCCGGCGGCTTCCAGCCGGTGGGTGGCGGCGCCGAAGCGCATCCGGCCAGCCAGGCGAGGCTGGCGGCCACGGCGATCGCGGTAATCAAGGAGGTGGGAGATTTGCCGGAAAACATCGCGCCTATCTTTACATTGTCTTTATCGAGTTTTGATTATACCCTAGTTCATGGCTTTTGAACCAATTCCCTCAGAAAAAACCTAAGATGATCTATACCACCCGGAAAGGCGAATTTCGAGCCGCAGCCGCGCAATTTGCCCCGCCGGGGCGAATCCTCCAGGTGCAGGCCTATGGCCAAGGCAACGTCCATGACACCTTCCTGGTGACGGTGCGCGGCGCCCACTCCGGGGACCCGGAGGCGGCTGGCGCCCCGCATTTGATCCTGCAGCGCCTCAACACCCGGGTGTTTCGCCGGCCGGAACCGGTCATGGCCAACCTGCGCACCTGCACCGGGCACCTGCGCCGGCGGCTGGCAGAGGTCTCCCCGGGCCTGGGCCGCCGCTGGGAGGTGCCCCGGGTGCTGTTGACCCGAGACGGCGCCGACCACTGGCTCGATCCCGAGGGCTCCTTCTGGAGGGCCCTCAGCTTTATCGAAAACGCCCAATCCCTGGAGGTCATCCAGGATCTGGGGCATGCACGGGAGGTGGGTTACGCCCTGGGGCTATTCCAGGCGCTCCTGAGCGATCTGGACCCAGCCAGCCTGGCCGACACCCTGCCGGGGTTTCACGAGACCCCCGGCTACCTGCGGCATTTTGACGAGGTGTTAACCAGGCAGGGGGCCGGCCAATCCCCCGAGGTGGCTTCCGGCCTGCGGTCCATTGGCCGGCGCCGGGGCTGGGCCCGGGTCCTGGAGGCGGCCAGGGCGCAGGGAAGGCTCAAGCTCCGCCCGATTCACGGCGATCCCAAGGTCAACAACGTCATGATGGACCGGGCCAGCGGACAGGCCGTCGGCCTGGTGGACCTGGACACCGTCAGGCCCGGCCTGGTCCATTATGACATCGGCGACTGCCTGCGCTCGGGCTGCAATCCCCTGGGAGAGGAGATCGAGTCGTGGGAGACGGTGCGCTTCGACCCCGAACTCTGCCGGGCCATCCTGACGGGCTATCTCGAAAGGGCCGGCGGCTTTCTCACTGGGAACGACTATGAATATCTGTACGACGCCATCCGCCTCATCGCCTTCGAGCTGGGACTGCGATTCTTCACCGACTACTTGGAGGGCAACGTCTATTTCAAGGTCCGGGACCGGGAACAGAATCTGCTCAGGGCCCTGGTCCAATTCAAGCTGACGGAGAGTATCGAATCCCAGGAAAAGACCATCCGGGCCATTATTCGAGACCTGCGGTGATCCTGGCCAACGACCTCACTGCAAGAGGAGGAGGACTTATCCGGATTGAACTGGGATAGAAAGATCCGGAATCCATTCTGGGTCAAGATGGCGGATTCAGGGCTTGGATTTTTTTCCTCCGGCCTTATCATCAAAACAGGCAAGCGCCTCTACAAGGGAGGAGATTCCATGAGTCGCGAACTTTATGACACCATCGTCATCGGGGGCGGCCCAGCCGGGGCGGCGGCGGCCATCTATGCCGCCCGCAAGAAGCTGAAGACCCTGGTGATCACCGAAGAATTCGGCGGACAATCCCTGGTTTCCAGTAATATTGAAAATTGGGTCGGGGAAATCTCCATAACCGGCCAGGAGTTGGCCGAAAAGCTGGAGAGACACGTCCGGGCCCAAAGGGAGGTGGAGATCAAAATCCCGGAAAGGGTCACCGCGGTTCTGGAAGTGCCGGATTGCACCTATGAGGTGCGGACGGATAGAGGCGGCCGCTACCGGTCCAAGACCGTGATTGTCGCCTCCGGCGGCCGGCGCCGGCGTCTCCAGATTCCCGGAGAGGACCGCTTTGAGGGAAGGGGGGTAGCCTATTGTTCCACCTGCGATGCCCCATTTTTCCAAGATCTGGAGGTTGCCGTGGTGGGGGGCGGCAATACCGCCCTGGAATCGGTGATCGATTTAATTCCCTATGCCGCCAAGATCCATCTTATCGTTCGCGGCGACCAACTGAAAGGCGACCCGGTCATCCAGGAGAAGATCACGGCCTCCCCCAAATTGAACCTGCTCAAAAACGTCGAAGTCCGGGAAATCCTGGGGGATCAGGCCGTCAGCGGTCTGGGCTACCAGGACCAGAAGGACGGGGCGCTGAAGGAGTTGCCGGTACAAGGGGTCTTGGTGGCCATCGGTTCGGTACCCAACTCGGATTTTATCAAGACCCTGGTGGACACCAACCAGGCCGGGGAAATCCTGGTGGATCACCGTACCGGCCAGACTTCCAAGTGGGGGATCTTCGCGGCGGGCGACGTGACCAACGATCCCTTTAAACAGAATAACCCCTCGGCAGGGGACGCCGTCAAGGCGGCCCTCTCCGCCTATAGCTACGTCCTCGACATTCAAAAATACAGCCCCTGCGCGGAAAGGGAGGATTGAGCCGCAGGCCTTCCGGATTCAAATCTTGAAGAAGAGGCGCTTGCGGTAAAATATCCCCATCAGCAAGGTCCAGAAGCTCAGGCAGATCAAGCCCCAGAAGAGCGACGGCCAGATGGGGTCCGTTAACCACGTCTGACCGGCGCCCCCCCAATTTTCTCCGAAGAGCGTCTTCAAGATCAGGGCGTTGAGGGAGGTGTGCTCCGTCGGGGTGCCGAGGTAGAGGACTCTCAGGGCCCTGGACCCCAGTTGGGCCCCGCAATAGGCCACCAATGGGTTCATTCCCAGCCAGACGAAGGGCTGCAGTAAAAGCGTCTGCCACTGCCGGACATCCGCCAGCCAATACCAAAAGCCCAGAAAGATTAAAGCGAAACCGGCGGTATAGACCACATAGGAGCTGGTCCACAGGTACTTGTTCAGGGGGAATACCAGCCCCCAGGCGGCGCCCGCGATAATCGCCAGAAAGCCAGCCAGTAAAAGCCCGGTCAGCTTCCGGTGCCTTTCCCAATCGCTCTGGAGCCAACGCCCGGTGAGGGCTCCCAAGAGTCCGGTGGCGATGGCCGGCAGGGTACCGAGCAGGCCCTCAGGATCCCAGGTTCGGGTGAACCTCCACAGGTGCGCTACCCCGAAAACGGCGCGGTCGATGGCGGCGCCCAGGTCTTCCCCGGGCTGCATGGCAAAGCCCGGGAGACTCATTAACCCCCAGTATAAGAGGAGCAAGCCCCCGGTTAGCAGCGCCTGCACCCGCCAGCGGGTGTGGATCAGAATAATCGACAGCGGCAGATAAACCAGGGCAATGCGTTGCAGCACCCCCGGAATCCTAAGGTTGGCCAGGGAAGAGAAGTACACCTCGGCGCCGGGAGGCGGGGAGAAAAAGATCCCCCAGATACTCTTCTGGACCTCGGCGGGTGGGCAGATGACCTGGAATAGCCAGCCGAAGATGAGACCGCTGCCGGTGAGCAGTCCCAGGAAAAAGAGGACCGCGGTGCGCACCAGGATATGCCGGTACTGCGCCAGGGTTTCCCCGGTGTTGCCCCGTTTTTCCAGGGAAAACTCCGAGGAGACGCCGACGATGAAAATGAAGAACGGAAAGATGAGGTCGGCGAAGTTGCAGCCATTCCATTCGGCATGGGTCAGCCGCAGGACGCGGAGGTTGTCGCTCCAATAGGCCAGGTTGTTGACCATGATCATCGCGGCGATGGTCACCCCGCGAAAGATATCCAAGGATAATAGCCGCTCAGAAACCTGGACCTTCATATCTGCTTACCGGAACTGGCGGACTTTCTGACACCGGACGCCGGGTCGCCCGCCGGCCGCGGCGAAGGTACTGGGCGTTATTCCCCGGGGGCTCGGGAGAGCAGGCTAAGATAGGGATAGGGTGGTGGAGAAAGTTCTATTGAATTATATAAGTATCAGCCGGCGTTTTGTCCAGGAGGCGGTCAGTCTCTATTCCCCGCCGCCGCTGCTGAAACCGCCCGTGGGATAGACGTTGCGTGGGTTCCAAAACATCCAACCGCTGGAGCCGAATTTATCCGCCGCCTCGATCTGCGTCTGAATCCGCTCCTCCCCGAAGTCGCCGCCATGGAAGGCATAGTCGCGAAAGGCCTGCAGCCAGGGACGGAAGCGCAGGGGCGAAACCCCGGTGCGCTCTTGGGCCCGCTTCAGCGACAGGTAAACGATTTCATAAGGATGCTGGACCGGATTGCGATAGTTGGGAATCCCCGCTTGATAGCCGGAGGGATAGAGCATGGGGCAGACCACGTCCACCGCATTGAGGGCCTCGCCGACCTGCTGCCCGATGCCGGTATCGTCCAGGTTCCACATGACGTAGCCGAAGATATCGGCGGCCACCATGACGTTGTAAGGGGCCAGGGCCTCATGGGCCGCCTTCAGGAAGCCGGTGATGGCCCGGGTACGGTTTGCCATGCTGTTCGGCTGGGTAAAGGCCACTGCCTTGTTGTCGGGGCAGCGGACATAATCGAACTGGATCTCGTCGAAACCCTGCTCCGCGGCGATTTTGGCGATGGCGATGTTGTAATTCCAAACCTCTTTATTGAAGGGATCGGTCCAGCGCATCCTCTCCCGGTCGCGGAACGCTCCGCCGCCCTTGGTCTTGACGGCCCATTGCGGCCTGGCCCCGGCCAGGGGATCGTCCTTGAAGACCACGATGCGGGCGATGAGATAGAGGCCTTTCTCCTTGAGGCTATCCAGCATGCCCTTATAATCCTTGAAGAGGATGGTCTTCTGGGCCCCGGCCTCTTCGGCCAGGGGCAGGTCCACCTTGAAGGGAATCAGACCCCGATCGTCCTTGAAGTCCAGGACCAGGGCGTTCATCCGGTTCTTCTCAATGGTTTCCAGGGCGGCTTCACGCAACCTCTTGCCGGCGGTGCCGTAGACCGATAGATATAGCGCTTTCACCTTGAAGGGGGTAAGGGGGATCTCCGGGACGGGGCCGCTCAGCTCCGAGGTGGACATCTCTCGCCGGGCATAACCCGGGGCTCGCAGTTTCAGGGTCTCGCCGCTGCCCTCCAGGCGAAAGCCGCCGTCCGTGCCGGTGTGGACCACCTCCGCACCCAGGGTGACCAGAGCGCCTTCCACCGGCTCCTTGGTCTGGGCGTTCACCACCTTGCCGATATAGGCGGCCTGGGCCGTGACCGCCGGGAGCGCGGCTCCCAGCAGGATTAGCAAGCCGATGGTCAGTCTCTTCATCTTTTCCCTTTGCGCCGGTCCACTCTATTATGCGGAACGAGCCTAATTTTTCTAAAAAGCTGCCATAAGGCAGGTGAGCGGCAGACCCGTGCAGGCAACGCGCCATGGCTTCAGGCCGGGGCGGGCGCTGTCATTCTATCCCGTTGGCTCCGTCGTTTTACTTCAGGCAACCCCGGGTGTCCGTCTTAATTGCCGCTACCTGCAAGTCCGCCCGGGCCTGAAATTGAGGACTGCCCGACCGCAGTCCCTGGCCCCCGCCTCAGCATCCGAGAACGGCAAGAAGGGCGAGAAGACAGAAGAAGAAACCGATTCTATTAATCATTGTTTTTCCTTTCTTGTAACTGTCAGCTTTCAGCGGTCAGACTTCCGCTTTTTGGTAGAGCTTTCTGTTACTCTAAGAGCTATCAGCTTTCGGGTTTTGGGTTTTTGCTTTTAAGCTAGTGCCTTCCTTTGTGGATGGCCCGGCGGCCATAGGCCGCCCTATAAAATCACCTGCCCCTACCGCTTATAGGGCGGGCTGTGCCCGCCGCCTTACTCTGGCCAATACTTATTAGTTGTGAGGTTTCAGCTTTCAGGTTTTTGCTTTAGCTGAGTGCTGATAGCTGATAGCCTCTTTACCAGCCTCACTCCGTTAAAACGCCATGGTCTTATGTATTCCTTGTCGTTCCTGGGCCTGGCCGCGGACAATGGCGGCAAAACCCTTGACGGCGTCACCGTTTTGCATCAGGTAGCGGGGCTGCTCCATGATCTTCTCGGACTTTGAGGCATTCCGGCGATCGATGCTGAAGGCCGCCACGTACCCGGCCTTCTGGGCCTCCGCTTCCAGATAGTCGTCATAGATGCCGAAGGGCCAGGCCAGCAGGTCTATATTGGTGCCGAGGCGCTTGTCCAAAACCATCTTTGACTTGACGAGCTGCGTCTCCACCAGCTTCTGGTATTCGGCTGGCTTGAGCTTTTTCTTATCCCGCTTGAAATTGGGGTGCCAGAAGGTATGGCCCTGCACATCGAAGAGGCCGGTCTGCTGCATTTCTTTTACCTGCTCATAGGTCAGGGCATAGGAAGCATTGGACAGGCAAGACGGGTAGAGAAACAGGGTCACGGGAATATTATACTTCCGGACGATGGGCAGCATATCGGTATAGACCGACTTGTGGCCGTCATCCGCGGTGATCACTACTGACTTGGGGGCCGGCGCCGGGCCCTTGCCCAGGAGATAATTAACCAGGGTCCGCAGCGGAATGACGGTATAGCCGTTGTCCTTGAGCCACTGCATCTGCGCTTCAAACACCGGGGTGGTCACGGTCATGCTGTCAGCCCTCGTCGGACCGAACCGGTGATAGGCCAGGACCGGCACGCTGACTTCCTCGGCCGCCGTCCCGGCTCCGCCGCTGAGGCCCAGGGTCAGCAAAATGATGCCAAGCAACGGCAGGATGCGAAGGGTCATCTTCATCATGCAAGTCTCCATTAACCTTTAGTCAAGGGAAGCGGTTTGGGTGGTTTGCCACCAGGCCGATGAGCCTGGCCCCCTCTGTTGGGGTGTAGGACTCGGCCAGCCTTTCCACTTGGATAACCGGACGTTCTTCTAGCAACTGCGGGAGCACGACCTGACCGGCAAATGCAGGGGCGGGTTGCAAACCCGCCCCGCCAATGGCTAGTTGCTTTAATTTCTAAATATCCGCATATTCTTTCCACAAGTCAACCTCTAATTCCCCGGCCGGGAAATTAATCTCCACCTTTAATTATGGTTAAACATTTTTTTTGACATTTGTGAAACAACCTTCTAACATGTTCACTAAGGAGCAAGGCGTTAACCGTTAATTCTTGATTAATTAATTCCCCGCTAACCATCTTCTTGCCGAAACCAGACAGATGAGGTAGACATGCGCATTTCCCGCAGAACTTTTATTAAGGGTTTGGGGAGCGGGCTTACCGCCCTGGGCCTCTCGGACGTCATCTTGTGGCGCCCCGGGTGGGCCGGATTGGTGGCGCCCGCCAAAATCACCAAGGCCACCGCCACTACTTCCATCTGTCCCTATTGCGGGGTGGGCTGCGGCCTGGTGGCTTATACCAAGAACGGCAAGCTGGTGGATGTGGAAGGCGACCCGGACCATCCCATCAACCAGGGGACCCTGTGCAGCAAAGGGCAGGCGGTCTTCGAAGTGGTCACCAGCCCCCGCCGTTTGCAGAAGGTGCGCTATCGGGCCCCGGGCAGCGACCACTGGGAGGAAAAGGACCTGGATTGGGCTGTGGCCACTTTGGCCCAGCGCATCAAGGCCACCCGGGATAAGGATTTTATCGCCAAGTCCCCCACCGGCGTGTCAGTAAATCGCACCGAAACTTTGGCCGCCATCGGCGGGGCCGCGATCAACAACGAAGAGTGTTATCTCCTGGCCAAGTTGACCCGGGCCCTGGGGATCGTCTATCTGGAGCACCAGGCCCGCCTCTGACACTCCTCCACGGTGGCCTCGTTGGGGCCCACCTTTGGCCGGGGCGCCATGACCAATCACTGGAACGATCTGGCCAACAGTGATTGTGTCATAATTATCGGCTGTAATCCCGCCGAGAACCATCCCATCAGCTTCAAGTGGATCGCCAAGGCCCGGGAACGGGGGGCCAAACTCCTGGTGGCGGATCCCCGCTTCACCCGCTCCGCCTCCCAGGCCGACCTGTTTGTGCGGCTGCGGCCCGGCACCGACATCGCCTTGATGGGCGGTCTGATCAACTACATCATGGAGAACAATCTCTACCAAAAGGAGTATGTGGTTAACTACACCAACGCCCCCTTTCTGGTGGATAAGGACTTTGGTTTTCAAGACGGCCTCTTTTCCGGCTATGACAAAGAGAAGCACATTTATGACCCGGCGACCTGGAGTTACCAGGAGGATGCGGAGAAAAAGCCCAAGACCGACCCCACCCTGAACGACCCCCAGTGCGTCTTTCAGATCGTGAAACGGTTTTATTCCCGGTATACTCCGGAGATGGTGGAGGAAATCAGCGGGGTGCCCCAAAAGCAGTTCCTTCAGATGGCGGCGATTTTCAGCGCCACCGGGCAGCCGGGCAAGGCCGGCACCATCATGTATGCCATGGGGGGCACCCAACATACCACCGGGGTGGAGATCATCCGCAGTTATACGATCGTGCAACAGCTCTTAGGGAACATGGGGGTCCCCGGGGGCGGCATCAACGCCCTGCGGGGGGAGAGCAACGTCCAGGGCTCCACGGATATGGCCCTCCTGTTTCACATCCTCCCGGGTTATCTGCCGACGCCCTCGGAGGCCCAGCCCACCTTGAAGGATTATAATGGCACGACCCCGAAAGGCGGCTATTGGGTCAACCGTCCCAAGTTCTTCGTCAGCCTCCTCAAGGCCTTCTGGGGGGAGGCGGCCCAGCCGGGCAACGACTTCGCCTATGACTACCTGCCCAAGGTGGGCAAGGGGTACCAGAACTCGGGGTATTCCTGGATTCCCTTGTTTGAGTCCATGGGGGCCGGCGGCATCAAGGGCCTCCTGGTGTGGGGCATGAACCCGGCCATAAGCTCCCCCGACCTGAACCAGGCTTATGTAGCCCTGGCCAAGCTCGAATGGCTGGCGGCCTTCGACCTCTGGGAGACGGACACGGCTCACTTCTGGAAGCGCCCCGGGGCCAAGACTGAGGACATCAAGACCGAGGTTTTCCTGTTCCCGGTGGCGGACTCCCTGGAGAAGGAAGGCAGCATCAGCAACAGCGGCCGCTGGCTGCAATGGCGCTACCAGGCGCTCCAGCCCCACGGGGACGCCAAAAGCGACCTCTGGTACCTCAACCGCCTGGCCCTGGAACTGAAGAAACTCTATAAGGAAGACCCCAAAGCGGTGTCTCCCGACCCCATCGTCAAGCTGGAGTGGAACTACGGGGACGATCCCGACGTCCACCTGGTGGCCAAAGAGGTCAACGGCTACACCGTGGCGGATAAAAAGCAGGTGGCCAACTTCACGAAGCTCGCCGACGACGGCTCCACCGCCTGCGGCAACTGGATCTACTCTGGTTCCTACCCCGGCCCGGACAAGAAGGACAACCTCATGGCCCGCCGGGATAAAAAAGACCCGGGCGGCTTGGGGCTCTACTCCAACTGGTCCTGGGCCTGGCCGGTGAACCGGCGGATCATTTACAACCGCTGCTCGGTGGACCCCGCGGGCCAGCCCTGGAACAAGGACAAGTTCCTGTTCAAGTGGGATCCGGTCGCCAAGACCTGGACCAAGTTTGACGTGCCCGATTTTGGCTGGATCGATCCCAAGACCAATCAGCAAATTCCGCCGGAGGTATCGGTCAAGGCACCTTTCATCATGCTGCCCGAAGGCAAGAGCCGGATCTTCGTTCCCGGTGGGCTTTGCAAGGAAGGGCCCTTGCCGGAGCACTACGAGGCCCTGGAGTGCCCGTATGTGAACGCCCTGTCGCCTCAGCAGTCCAACCCGGTGATGAAGGTCTGGAAATCGGCGCTGGACGAGGTGGCCCAGATCTGCGATCCTCGCTATCCCATCATCGCCACCACCTTCCGGGTCACCGAGCACTGGCAGGGCGGGGCCATGTCCCGAAATCTCCCCTGGCTCTCCGAGTTGGTCCCGGAGATGTTCGTGGAAATCAGCCCCGGCCTGGCCGCGGCCAAGGGAATCAAGGCGGGTGATTGGATCAAGGTGAGGAGTATCCGCGGCGAAGTGCTGGCCCGGGCCGAGGTGACCCACCGGGTGGGCCCCTTCACCTGTGGCAAGCCGCCCATGCAGAATACGGTGGAGATGGTGGCCATGCCCTGGCACTTCGGGTTCTTCGGCCTGACCACCGGCGGCCCCAATCCTCAGCAGAACTACGCCGCCAACCAACTGACGCCCATGGTGGGGGACGCCAACACCATGATCCCGGAATACAAGGTATTCCTGGTGAACCTGGAAAAAGCCTAGGCGAGCCGGCCTGAAGGGGAACGGTTATGAGCAAAGCCATCTTGATCGATACCACCAAGTGCATCGGCTGCCGGGCCTGCCAGGTGGCCTGCAAGAGCTGGAACGACCTGCAGGGCGGCAGGGCTACCTTCAGCGAAACCATGTCCAACCCGCGATATCTGAGCAGCAACCAATACACCCGGATCATCTTCCGGGAAATTCCCCGCTCCGATGGGGGGCTGGGATGGTATTTCATCTCAAGGCGCTGTAATCACTGCCTCGATCCCGCCTGCGTCAGCGCCTGTCCGGTGGCCGCCCTGGTGAAGCTGCCTTCCGGGCCGGTGGTCTATGACGACGAGAGGTGCATCGGTTGCCGCTATTGCATGATGGCCTGTGCCTTCCAGATTCCCAAGTTTCAGTGGGAGTCGCCGGTGCCCCTGGTGCGCAAATGCACCTTCTGCGCCGACCGGCAGGCCATAGGCCTGGCTCCCAACTGTACCACCACCTGCCCCACTGGCACCTTGCTGTTCGGGGAGCGGGCCGAACTCCTGACGGAAGCCCACCGGCGCATCGGTCTTGCGCCTGAGAAATATTATCCCGAGGTCTATGGCGAGAAGATAGCCGGCGGCCTCTCCAATCTCTATCTCACCCCCGTCTCTTTTCAAGAACTGGGCCTGACCCAGGTGGGCTTCCGCACCGATCTGGGGGACGCTCCCCAAGGCCTCCGCGGCCGGGAATGGATGTCCAATGTGCCCCTGGTGGCCGTGGCCGTGGGTGGACTGGCGGTGGGCCTCTATTACTTCAACCATCGCCGGGCGGCCATCGAGGCCAAAGAGTCCAAGGAGGATTAAGCCATGGCCGGAAAAATCGAAAAATGGTATCCCGGCGAAGGAGAGTTGACCACCGGCAAAGCCGTCCTCTACATCCTCCTGGTGCTGGGTCTGATCGCCGCTTGCGCCCGGATGTTTTTGGGTCTGGGGGCCACCACCAACCTGAATGACGCCTACCCCTGGGGCCTGTGGATCAGCTTCGACGTCCTGGCGGGGGTGGCCCTGGCCGCCGGCGGCTTCACCATGACCGCCGCCATCTATATCTTCAACCTGAAAAAGTTCCAGCCCCTGCTGCGGCCCGCCAAGCTCTCGGCCTTCGTGGGCTACCTGGTGTTTATGGTGGGGCTCTTCTTCGACCTGGGCCAACCCTGGCGCATCTGGCACCCCCTGATCATGTGGAACCCCCACTCGGTCCTCTTCGAGGTTTCCTGGTGCGTCATGCTCTACACCACGGTGCTGGCTATCGACTTGTTCATCATCGGCCTGGAGCGCTACGGCCAGGAGAGCTGGATCAAGTTTTTCCGCCAGATCTACCTGTTCCTGGTGGTGGCCGCGGTCATGCTCTCCACCCTGCACCAGTCCTCCCTGGGAGCCCTGTTCCTGCTGATGCCCCAGAAGATGAGCGACCTGTGGGCCTCCCAGGCCATTGGACCCCTCTTCTTCGTCAGCGCGGTCATCGGCGGCATGAGCGTCATTACCCTGGAAAGCCTGATCGCCTCCCGGGTCTACCGGCGGCCGCCGGCAATCGGCATCCTCTCGGCCCTGAGCAAGGGGCTGGGAATCGCCCTGCTGATCTACTTTGCCATGAAGGTCACGGACCTCTACGCCCGGGGGGCCGCGGTCTGGGTTTGGGATAAACCCCATTTCTTCTTCTTCGTGGAGCTCTTCGGCACCGTGGCCTTGCCGGCCCTGCTCTTGAGTTTCCCGGAGATCCGCCGGAGCGAGAAGGGGCTTTACTGGACCTCGGGCCTGGCGGCCTTCGGGGTGGTGCTGAACCGCTTCAACGTCAGCCTCACCGGCTATATCGGCTACCGGCAGTTCGGCTACTTCCCCTCGGCGGTGGAGATTATCATCACCGCGGCCCTGGTGGCCATGGCTATCCTGATCTTCGACCTGGGCATGAGGTACCTGCCGATCCATCCGGTTGGGGAAGGAGCTTTGGGGAAAGAGGCCGGCGGTTCGCCTTAACGTCCAAAATAATAGCAGGTTCTCCCAGAACCTTTTCTCAGCTAAGTTTTTATCCAGCCGGGGAAGGCGGAACCAGGGGTTTCGCCTTCCCCGGCGCCTTCTGGGGCCCCTCTAGGCTCTGGGAGACACCGCGCCGTTCCTCTCTATTGACCCTCCAGAGATTTTCGAAAAACCTGTCAAACCGTCAGAATTTTTTTCCATCAAAATCCATAGGGCTAGGAAACGAGACCCTTTTCCCGCAGCAGCGGCCTGGGATCCATTAGATGGCGGGAGAACCAGCCTTCATCTTCCCTTACCCCAAACGCCAGGGCCAAGATTTCGGAGAAATGGAAGATGGGGAGCTTCTCCTTCAGGGTGCACCGCATCTCCAGGTTGAGCTGACACATGGCGCAAGAGGTGACCAAACATTCGGCTCCCATAACCACGGCGCTCTTCATGACCTCGTTCACCAGGGGTTGGGTCACCTCCGGGTGGGCGGTGGACAGAAAGCTGCCACAGCAGAGATTGGTGATCACATTGGTCGGCACTTTAGCCCCCAGGGCGGTCAGGACGCTGCCCAGCTCCCCCTGGTAGTACCTCTCCCGGGACTGGGCAGGGGCGCCGCGAAAGGTGGCGCAACCATAATAGGGGACAGCCTTCAGCCCTTTCAAGGGTTGAGCCAACCGTGATTGCAGACGCTGCGGTCCCAAGCGTACCAATACTTCCATGAAATGGACAACTTCCAAATCCGGGGAGACAGGCCGTCCCCAGCGTTGTTCCTGGGCCCGGAGAGCCTCCTGGTCTTCCCGCAGGCGCAACTGGGCTTTCCGCAGGTAATAGACACAGAGGGGGCACATGGTCATCAAGAGGCGATCCGGAGAGGCCAGGGACAGGTTGCGCACCGCCAGGGAAAAGCCGATGTCTTTATCCAGGGCGTTAACTGACGATGAACCGCAACAGTTCCAATCATCCAGCTCGATGAGGTTAAGCCCCAAAACCCTGGCAGCCAGCTCCAGGGAGAGCTTGGCTTCCCGGGCGGAACTCTCCAGGGCACAACCGGGGAAATAGGTTATATCCACTAGGTTCGACATGATGCTCACCTTTGCCCCTGGGGAAGGAAAAGCCGCCTAATCTCTTTCGTTGCCTTGACCTTGGAAGCCCTGAGGTGCAATTTTCGCCGGGCCAGCATCTTGAGGCCCAAGTTCAGGTCGGTGAACCATCTGTGTACCCGGGCCTTATAGCGCAGGATGATTCCCAATTCGTGGGTTCGACCGTAGCGCCGAATGGAAGAGAAGACTTCCCGATGAAAATCCAGGATATCGGGTTCCGCCACCTTAACTCCTTCTTTCAAAGCCAGATGTCGCAGGGCTTCCATGACGGCGGGCAGATCGACCCCATTGGGACATTCCGCCGCACAGGTGGAACAGCCCACGCAGACCCAGATGGCGCGCGATTCCAACGCCTTCCGGCGCAGGCCGAACTGCACCAGGCGGATAATTTTGTTGGGTGGGTAATCCATGGCCCGGATGAAGGGGCAACCATTGGCGCAGGTTTGGCAATGAAAGCAGCGATTGAGATTGGTTCCGCTCAATCCTTGCAGCTCCCGGGCGAAGAAACGGCCTTGAATTTCGATGACGCCGCTTTCGAAGCCGCCAGATGTTTGGATGGCGGGGGAGGTGGTCATGGTGCGAGTCCCCTTTTATGTATGGTGAAATTAATATGCACAATATTTAAGCCAAGCTTCAAGTCTGAATGGGTAGCTTAAAAACCAGTAAATTCGCCAATAACTGGTTTTATTATAATTACTTTGCAACTGAAAAACAAGGGTTCTACTCAAAATTTATCCCAGATAAACCCACCCAAAAACCCAAAATATGGTGGGGTTGATCTGACCAAGGCCGGATCCCATACACCCCCCTAGTCAATATGATCAGCTCGGAGATTTTTCAAAAATTCATTCCAGGTGACAAGCGGACACCCCCCCGGTGACGGGACCCAGCCCCAAAAATTCTAAAGGCAAGATCTGGCCGATCCCCCTCCGTAGATAGGTCATAGAAAAGCGTCATACGCTTCTGGCGGGGTTCACGTTTCAACCGGGGTATTGTCTCCCGGGGCGTGGGAAAGAAGGGGCAAGGGTGAGTCAGAGGTCAATATATGATGAGTATATCAGCACTCAACAAGGCGGGTGGTGAACTGCGGAGATATAGTAGTACTCACCACTTTCCAAAAGCAGCTGGGAATTGCCAACACTCCGAGGTTTCTAGAAAAGATGCAGGTTCTGGCTAACAAGCTGTTTTAGATCGGGAGGTATTTGGTTCCGAGGAATAGGTATGCTTAAATTTTTGGGCAAATTATTTTTTAGGGAATTTTGTGCTATTATGCCCCCAATGAGTCCCGAAACCGTGTAATAATTTAATAGCCATTTATGCGGTATGCCGGGAGCATTTCGAAGGGGCCTGTGCCATCAAGAGGGTGAAGGAAAATGGAGATTTTGGTTCTTCCTGTCAGATAACCCGGAAGTGGAGCCGATAGTCATGGAAAAGGAGCGGAACCACAACCCCCATCATCGGGCGGGTGATCTGGTTGTGAACCAGTGGGTGAAGCAGGCCAAAATGCTATCTTTCCACCAAAGAATGAAAAATGCCTCGCCATAAGGTAGTTTGGTCAAAAGTTAAAAACGCAATTGTCCTTGTCGTATTAGCTGGACTTTACTATGGGTTTTCCGCGGTATACTACGCAATTAGCAATATGTTCAAATACCACCAGGCGTTAGCCATAATGTCACTGATTTTATTTTCGACATCAGTCATTCTGGTCTACCTTCATGATTATGCTGAAAAAATGTATTCGTGGGATATATTAGGATTGGCATATCTAAACAATCTCCGGACAGATGACCATATTTACAAATATCAATTATTTAAAAGATTATTTCGCTGGACCTTGCGCAAAGGATTTTGGACAATTTATGTAATTGGGCCTATAATAATTGGCCCCTATGTGGTTGCTATTATATTAAGAAAAGATAAAAGCTGTAAATCAAATCTATCCTATATAATTCCTGGGACATTATTGTCAGTCTTGTTTTGGGTAACGACTATGAAGGGAATTGGAACATTAACCTGGCATCAATATATAATTCCGGCCATTAGCAAGCTTTTTGGCTGACTCAATATAATTAGTATCAAACCATGATTGATAAAATAAAAGCTCTTTAAAAACTTAGGCAAAGATCGCTGGAGACCCGGACAAAGGGTTTTTTTACAAATTTCAACATACTTGCCTATCAAACCTATATACTTCATTGCGATGGAGATTAAGGACCCGAGGCCAGCACCGCCCGGTATTGGTGCAATAGAGGAAAGGCGAAGGCGCGGTCTTCTTTGCTCATCGGACTGAATATAACTTGCCAGACTCGGCGGTTATCGCGGAGCCCTTAAAAATTGCAGGTATGATCTAGATAGCGGCACATCGTCCTGCCTGGAAACTAGTTGACCGCGGTAGCATTGCCGGCGATTTATCCCTCATGATTAGCCAGATTTAGCAGCAGCTCCTTGATCTTTTCAAACTGGCCATTTTCTATTAACCCGATTGCCGTATATCTTATGATGCCGTTCCCGTCGATGATCAGGAAATTACTATCGTGGTCCTGCATCTGGTAATCTTGAAGCATGGTACCGGTCCAATCTCCGTAAATGGTCATCCCCTGTCTCATGGAGCCTTCCCTTAACTTCGTTCTCCAGATGGGCCTGGTCACGAATGACGCGTCGGTACAATTGATCACCACTAATCTGAAGATATTTTCTTTGGTTTCTTGTTCGTGGCAGACGCCGCAGCGGTCAGACGTCTTGTCTTCTTCCGCCAGCAGCAAGGGAGTGCCGGCGAGCGAAAAGGCAAGGAGGACGGTGTTACTCAGTCCTGATATTTTCATCAGCGGCTCCGTGTTCCTTCTCGGGTTCGCCGTGGGCCGGTTTCTTGCCAATGAGCCAGGCCGGGTTCATCGGGTATTCGTTCGGGTCGAAGATGACCCAGTAGAAATGCCAGACGACGATGGCCAGCGTGGCCAGCACGGCTTCGTAGAAATGGATGACTTGAGCCACGTCGAGCCAGATCTTCGGCAACATGCGCAGGACGATTTCGGTGAACATCAGCATCGCGCCGGTGACGATCATGACGACCGATCCCCACATCAGCGCCCAATACTCGATCTTCTCGGCGTAGTTCCAACGGCGTGCCGGTGGGGGGGTCTTGGTCAGGCCGATGTTGTAAAGCAGTTGGCCGACGGCGTCTTTCAGGTCGTGGAACCGTAACCAGTGTTCTTTGACGTAAGCGCGTCCGCGCGGCGTCCAGAACAGCGCCACCAGATGGACGAAAAACAGCCCGGTAAACGCCCAGCCCGCGATGCGGTGGATCATGCCGCGAATGCCGTGAATGCCGCCATTTTCCAGCAGCTTGAATGGCCAACTGAAAAACGCATCGGGGTACTTGTGGGAGAAGCCGGTATACACGAGTGTAATGAACAGGATCGTCAGGCTCAGGTGTTGGTACCGGACCCACTTGGTCATGCGCACTTCGCTGTCAGCCGACTCCCGGACTTTCCGGATGTGCGCCCGCGTCTTGGCGATGTAGTCCAAGGCGTTGAACGCCAACATGCCGCCAATCGTCAGCACGATGACGACGATGTAAAATAGACTAATAAAGTTCACCAGCCACGGCTTGCCCTTCTCGGCGCCCGGCAGGTTGTGAATCTTAATCTCACCTTTCGCGAGTCGTGTGCCGATACCGGCATGACACTTGCCGCAGGTCTGCGGCAGGTTCTTCTGGTTCACCGACGACAGCGGATCGCTCGGCGGCAACACATCATGAAATCCGTGGCACGACGCGCAGTTGGCCACCGTCAATCCGCCAAACTGCTGCGCCAGACCATGGAAACTCTGCATGTACGTCTCCACGACCTTCGACGACAACTGGTACCGGCTCGCGATGCGTTCCGAGCCGTGACACTGCCCGCACGTCTCCGGAATATGCGCACCAGAAACCTTGGAACTGGCTTCTTTGACTGCCTGAATCGTGTGTTCGCCGTGACAATCCACGCAAACCGGGGCGTCCCGAATGCCAGCGGCAACCGCCGTGCCGTGCACGCTGCGCTGGTAGGTGTTCTTGACGTTATCGTGACACTTGCCGCACGTGCCGGGAATGTTCTGCCAGTAAAGCTTCGAGGCCGGGTTGGTGGACTTGTGCAGATCGTGCGACCCGTGACAATCCGTGCAGACCGCCGCCTGCATGATACCGCGTTTCTCCAGCGCCACGCCGTGCACGCTACGGTCGTACGTCACGATTGGGGCGCGCTGATTGAGATTGAACTTCTCCATCTCCGCGGTATTGCCATGGCAACGACCGCAGGTCTGCGGAAGGTTCGCGCGGTAGACCGGCGACAGCGGGTTCCGGTAGTTCAACAACGTATGCGAGTGTCCGTGACAATCCTTGCATGAGGCGGCTTCGGATTCGCCCTTGGCGACCGCCTGACCGTGGTCGCTTTTCAGGTAAATCTCCGTCTCCACCCGGTGACAGGCGCTGCAAGCCACCGGCTTGTGCGTGTAACCGTCCGGATGCGGCAACTCGGTGATATCGGCATGGCAACTGGTGCAGAGATTCTTGCCGTGGATGGACGCCCCGTATTCCTTCTCATCCACAAACAGCGACACCACCTGGCCGGCCTTGTCGGTCTTAGTCAGTTCCTTGACGCCGTGACAGACGAAACAATCCGAGTTGTCTAGCGCGCGAGCCGTACCGGCAGCCATCAGCAATAGCGCCAATAAACCAGCCGCTCGCAGCAGCGTTTTCACGGTTTGCCTCCAGGCACGGCGGGTTGAGTGATAGCCGGGGGCGTCGTCGGTTCGTGAGTGTTTAACCGCGACGTCATCGCGTACACGATCAGTGCCAACAAAATCAATCCGAGGCCGAAGAACACGTAGCCGAACGAACGGTGAATGTTCTTCCACTTCTTCCATTCATCCTTGACCCGATAATCTTCCAGCCGGTTTTCCGCAACGAACCGGTTGTACCAGCGCTCGCGCTCATGAAGCATTTCTGTCTTCGAGATGCGACCGGAGAAGATCACGGTGTCCATCGGGAATTTCTTCAGCCGGAAATGCGTGTTGAAGAAGTGGAATGTGAAAATGAATCCTGCCGTCAGCAACGCCTCGTCGGAGTGCACCACCAGCGCGATGTTGATCATCCATCCCGGCATGAACCGCGTGAAGAATACCGGGTACTACATCACCGTTTATATATATCTAATTAATTTGGCCGCGGTGGCATTGCCGGCGATTTATCCCTCATGATTAGCCAGATTTAGCAGCAGCTCCTTGATCTTTTCAAACTGGCCATTTTCTATTAACCCGATGGCCGTATATCTTATGATGCCGTTCCCGTCGATGATCAGGAAATTACTATCATGGTCCTGCATCTGGTAATCTGTAAGCATGGTACCGGTCCAATCTCCGTAAATGGTCATCCCCTGTCTCATGGAGCCTTCCCTTAACTTCGTTCTCCAGATGGGCTTGGTCACGAATGACGCGTCGGTACAATTGATCACCACTAATCTGAAGATATTTTCCTTAACCGCCTCCGGCTGGCCTTTGTACAGGCTCTTTAGATAATCTTTTAACTCCCGGTTCTTCTTTACCACCTCCCGGTCTTCATAGAAGAGGATTATTACTTTTCCTCTCAGCATATCCAGCGTGAGATTTTCATCTTCTCCGGATGCCACGCTAAAAAACGGGGCCGGCTTACCTATGGTTAAATAGGTTGCCGCAACGTCGGGGAGCGCACCCCAGGCCGTCAAAACCACCACCAGAAGAAGGGTTCTCACCCAAGCCTTTCTGGTCTGGATAAGGGAAGTTTTCATAGTCTTAATAAGTTCCCATGAAGGACTCTCATCTCCGCTTCGGGCCCTTCGAGCTCAGGCTCGCATCCGATGTGGAGACCCAAAAGGTATGAATCTATCTGAGACTACGGCGAAGTCCCCAGAGGCCGCCTGGACAGATGAGCGGCCTCTGAGAAATTGCCTAATATTCTCGATGGTTCTATCCCAACATTTCTTTGGCCTGGCGCATGAGCTCGCCGATGGCCAGTCCCTGCGGGCAGGCCTGCTCAGCCTGGGAGAAGTCCACCTCGGTCAACCGCTGCCGAATTTCCGGGGGTAGTCCGGCAAAGGTATGCCGGGCCAGCTCCGGCTCGCCATAGTACCGGTGGTACATGAGACAGCGCATGACCTCGTTCACGGGCACAACGCCGCCCACGGCCTCCTGGCAGATTTTGCCGCAGCCGGTGCAGTAGTCGGATTTGGTCTCCAGGGCATAGCGGCGCAAGGAGTCGAACTCCTCCCGGGCCAGTTTGGTCTGGTCCAGGGCCGCGGCCACGTTGGCCGAAAGGATGGTCAAGTTGGGCATCTGGGAGCAGATGCTGGCGAAGTGAGGATTTTCCCAAATGACCTTGAGCTTGGCCTGCTTGTCGGTGAAGCCCCGTTTCATGAAGCCCTCGACCATTTCCTGCTTGGTTTCGCTGGCAATCTTCGGCGACCCCGGCCTGCCGGCCTGGGACTTCATGGCCACCAAGCCGATGTTCGCCTTGGCGCAGGCGTTCACGGCTTCCTGCATCTTGGGGTTGTTCATGACCTGGAAGTTATACGTCGTCATCACCGCGTCGATCCAGTCCAGCTTGGCTGCGCCCAGCAGACAGTCCTCCATGTTGGTATGGGTGCTGAAGCCGAAGGCTTTAATCTTGCCGGCCTTCTTCATCTCCGCGGCCCAATCCTTGAAGGGGGTCATTTCATCGATGCCGGTGAGGGCGGGGACCAAGAAAAGATCCACATAGCTCGTCTGTAGCCTTTTCAGACATTTGTCCAAGCGCTCGGTGAAGTTGCCGCCCACGGCCTGAAGCTTGGTGGCCAGGAAGATCTCCTTACGGGCCTCGGGGTTGCGGGCGAAGAAGCGGCCGATCCCCTCCTCGCTCAAGGTATTGCCGTAGTGCTCAGCCGTATCCCAGAAAGTGATTCCCCATTTCAGGGCCTGCTTGAGGAGCAGTTGGTTGTTGATGGTGTCGAACATGCAGCCCAGGTTAAGGATGGAGACGTCCACCCCGGTCTTGCCCAGCGGGCGTTTGGGCACGATCGTGGCCTTGGCCGCGGCCGGCGCCTCCGGGGCGGCCATGGCCCCAGTCACTCCGGACCCGGCCACCGCGAGTCCGGCGAGTCCCACGGTCTTCACGAAATCCCGGCGCGTAAAGCCTTTACCTTCAGTCGTCCTGCTCATGGTAGTCACCTCACAGGCTTATGATTCACGGATGGTTCAAGACTAATTGGGCCAAACCACAATTCGGCTGGGCGTCGCCTGCCTTAGCCTTTCCCCGTGTCCTATATCTTCCCCAGCGGCCAGCCTACTGGGAAATTTTTTTCTGCCGGTTCAGATCATAGATCGGTGCAAACTTGAGATCCACCCGCAGGACTTCTTCCGGAGATTTAGCCACGAGTTCCCCGTCCTTCTGGATGAAGCGCAATTCGGCGCCGACCCCGCAACCCGCGGTGCAGGCTGTATCCAGTTTGGATTTGGTCTCGCCATACTCCTGTTCCACCTTGCTCTTATGAAATTTCTCCCGCCAGTCGATCCACTGCTGGGGGGTCAGGCCGCTCTGGTCGATGAAGACATAATAGACCACTTTATCCGGGCAGTCCTCCTCCAGGTAGAGGGTGTACTCCGCCAGTTTATCCGGGCCGCCTGGCCCGGCCGGGAGATTTTTATCACCCGCCTCGATGAGCCAGGTCGTAGGGCATTTGCGGGAGCCGGCGAAGTCCTTCACCGGACCGAAAATGAACCCGGGGTTCATCTCGTCGGCCACGAAATTTTCGGCCAGAAATTTCTCAGGCGGGTTGTAAGCGGTCAGCCCGTTGGCTTGCCGCAGGGCGTCGGCCCTGGCGCTCGCTGCCCAGGCTGTGGTGCCGTTGCCCACCAGGAGCAAAAATCCCAGGAATATCGGAAATAGGCGCGTCATAACCCCTCCTTGCCTCCTATCCTCATCATTGACCTTTGTACATTCTTTTTACCAGAAGAGATGGAAAAATCAAGGTGAGGAGCCAGCCGGCCAGGACTCCAAAGCTGAGCTGATTATGGATGCATACTAGTCCAACGAACCTTGAAGCTGACTTGCCAGGATCAATAGTTATCATCAGAAAAAGGAAAATTTCACGTATGATATGGCCATGCGAAGTTCTTAGCCTTGGATAAAATGGTGGGCACAGCAGTCATTCAGATGAACTGCCACTGGCCCGGGCGCCGCGGCGATCGCGGCTGGAAGCCAAGAGGAGCTAGTCAAATGGCGAAAACCTTACTCGGCCTAGTGGCATCCCCCAGAAAGTCTGGCAATTCGGAGCTCTTTATTAAGGAACTCTACCTGCAACTCCCCGGAACTTGGGAACTGCAACTCATTAGGCTCCCGGACATGGATATCCGCCCCTGCAAGGCTTGCTACCAGTGCCTGTTCGGGGAGGAGAAATGTCCCCAGGACGACGATTTTGCCCTGGTGTTGGAGACTTTGAGCCAATCTGATGCTTATGTGGTTGCGGCCCCCACGTATCTGCTGGGGGCTAATGCGAGTCTGAAGCGGTTTTTGGACCGAGGCCTCAGTTTTTATACGCGGATCGACCAGCTTTGGGGAAAACCCGCGGTCGGCGTGGCCATCGCCGGCATTGACGGCATGGAAGGCTGCACCAAATTGAATGTTGAGAGTTTCATTAAATTGGCGATGGGAGATTTGAGAGGCTCTGCCGTGGTATATGGCGCCCTTCCGGGGGAGATATTTTTGCGGGAGGGAGGCAAAGAGACGGCCAGGCGGCTGGCGGCGGCGCTACACCATGGCAGGGAAAGGGTGCATCCCCTGGTGCCCGCTTGTCCGATTTGCGGAGGAGACACCTTTCGGTTTCTCCCCGACGGTCAGGTGCGCTGCATGTTGTGCAGCAGCTCAGGCTCGTATGTTTGGAAGGAAGGCCGGCTGCAAATGGAGACGAAGCCGGGCAAACATTCCCTCTTCCTTGGCTATGACGAGGCCAAGCGGCATGCCGACTGGCTCCGGGAAATGAAAGAGCAGTTCTTAATCCGTCGCCAAGAACTCAAGACGGTTGCTTTAGGGTACACCAAGGTAGGGAAATGGGTTTTTCCGCAGAGGAAGGAATAGGGGAGGATAAACCATCAACCCGTTTTGTCAGCAGTTGCCCAGACGATCTAACCTAAATTTTCTGGACTTAGGTGACTGGTTGCTGCCGCCAGGCGGATTTGATAAAATTTTAAGTGCGGGGCAGGGCCGCCCCTTGATCTTGGCCCGTCATGAATAACTTGATTGGGAATGGAGTCGAAAGGATGCAGTTTACAGGAACCGACCGCTATTATCTCTCGCCCGAGCTGCGGGAAATCGTCAATATCGCCATCACTATGGAAAAACCGCTGCTGCTTACCGGCGAGGCCGGCACCGGCAAGACCCAACTGGCCTTTGAAATCGCCCGGGCCCTCGGTCTGAACATGGAAGAGGCCCGCTGCAAGTCCACTTTCAAGGGCGAAGAGCTCTGCTACGTCTATGACACGGTGCTGCGCCTGAACGACTCCCGGTTCGGCAGCGGCGATACTGGACGGGACGTCAACAACATTTGGGATTATCTCCGTTTTGGCCCCATCGGCCGGGCCTTCCTGGCCGAAGACCGGCGCATCCTCCTGCTGGACGAAATTGACAAGACCGATTCGGACACCCAGGACAACCTCCTGGACGTCATGGAGGACGGGTCTTTTGTGATCCGGGAGATCAATCACAAAGTGACCGCGCTCAAAAGGCCCATCATCGTGATCACCAGCAATGCCAAGCGGGAGCTGTCGGACCCCTTTTTGCGCCGTTGTTTCTGTCACTACATTCCGTTTCCTGGCCGCGAGGAAATGATCAATATCGTCAATCTCCATCACCCCAACCTGCCGGAGCCATTTTTGGAGGACTCTCTGACCAACTTTTACCATTTGCGGGAGCAGGGTTTCGAGAAGCCGCCGGCCACGGCGGAACTGCTGGATTGGCTAGGCTCCATGCAGGCCGCCGGGGTGAAGGCCCCCGGCGTGGACCGGAACCTGGCCCACATCGGCACCCTGCTTAAACGCACCGAAGACCTGTTGAAATTCAAAGGGATTGTCAAGCCGGGGCGGTATTAGCGAGGGGTTCAAAGCCTGCGGCCCAAGTGACGGCATGGTTGGCTTCGTTTATGAATTGCGGGAGGCCGGGGTCCCGGTAAGCGTCCAGTATATCCTGGAGTTCTACCGGGCGCTTCAGCGCGGCATCGCGTCGAATCTTGACCAACTCTTCCTGTTGGCCCGGCTCATCTTTGTGAAGCGGGTCGAGCACTACGATATTTTCGAGCAGGTGTTCTCCGCCTACTTCCTCAAATCCGGCCTGTGGCGCAAGATGATGGACTGGGAGGAGGTGCTGTCGGGCAAACCTTTCCGGGAATGGCTTAAGGAGCAAATCGATGGCGGCCACATCTCCCCGGAAGAGATCCGCGCCTTCGGCAATGAAGAGCTGCTGGCCAGGTTCTGGGAGACTGTTCTGGCCCAACAGGCGCAGCACCATGGCGGTAGCACCTGGGTGGGCACCCGGGGCAGGTCCCCCTATGGCCACAGCGGCCAGCAGGCCGGTGGCATCCGGGTTTACGGCAGGAGCCTGCACAGTTCGGCTCAGAAGGTCATCGATTCCCGGCGCTACCTCGATTACAGTGAAAGATCGATCCTCTCCAATGAAAACCTGCGACAGGCCCTCTCCTGTCTCCGGTGTCTGAGGCCGACCGGGCCGGAAACCGAACTGGACATCGACGCCACCATCGCCCGGACCGCCAAAAACGGCGGCGACATTGAGCTGGTATTCGAACGGGAGTTGCGCAACCGTCTGCAGTTGAGGGTCTTACTCGACAACGGCGGCTATTCCATGGACGCCTATGTCACCCTAATAAGAACGATCTTCAATAAGCTGCGGGG
>JBKQKO010000076.1:0-38842 GCA_052147455.1 Desulfobaccales bacterium
CACATTACCGTGGTCCTCAAGGAAGGGCCCGGGAAATGAAGAGTAGCCAGTAGCCAGTAGCCAGTGGTCAGAGGGGTCAGTTGGGTTTTCCGATTAAGTAACTGACCACTGACTACTGGCAACTGAAATAAGGAGGCAGGGATTGGGCCAAAAAGTTCACCCCATCGGTTTCCGCCTGGGGAGCTACCGTAAATGGGATTCCGTGTGGTTTGCCAGGAAGGATTTCGCTTCCCTGGTGCTGGAGGATCGCAAGATTCGGTTGTTCGTCAAGGAGGACCGGGAGCTCAAGGGGTCGGGGATCGCCGGGGTTGATATTAAAAGGGCGGCCAACAAGCTGACCATCAAGATCCATACCTCGCGGCCGGGGATGGTCATCGGCCAGAAGGGCAAGAAGATCGAAGACCTGCGCCGTCGCCTGGAGAAGCTGGTGAGCCGGGAACTGGTGATCGACGTCCAGGAGGTGCGGAAACCGGAAATCAATGCCCAGTTGGTGGCGGAAAACATCGCCCAGCAATTGGAGCGCCGGGTTTCCTTCCGGCGGGCCATGAAAAAGTCCGTGGGCCAGGCCTTGAAGTTCGGCGCCAAGGGCATCAAGATCCGCTGTAAGGGCCGCCTGGCTGGGGCGGAAATCGCCCGGCAGGAATGGTACCGGGAAGGGCGGGTGCCGCTGCACACTTTGCGGGCCTTAATCGATTACGGTTTCGCCGAGGCCATGACCACCTATGGGATCATCGGGGTAAAGACCTGGATCTTCCACGGCGAAGTCCTGGGCGCGGAAGAAGGCAGGAGCTTTTAAAAAATCTGAGCAACCAGCAGCTTCTTCCACCGGCAAGGCAGAGGGAACCTTAGAAACAGGATAGAAAAAATGCTGGCTCCGAAACGAGTAAAATATCGCAAGATGATGAAGGGTCGCCGGCGGGGCCAGGCCACCCGGGGCAATTTTATCGCCTTCGGGGATTACGGTCTGATGGCCACGGAATGCGGTTGGATCACCGCCCAACAGATCGAGTCGGCCCGGATCGCCATCACCCGCCACGTGAAACGGGGCGGTCAGGTGTGGATCCGGGTATTTCCCGATAAACCCTTCACCAAGAAGCCGGCGGAGACCAGGATGGGCAAAGGGAAAGGATCACCCGAGGGCTGGGTGGCGGTCGTGCGTCCGGGCCTGGTCCTCTACGAGATGGCGGGGGTGGAGCGGGCGGTGGCCGTGGAGGCCATGCGCCTGGCATCTCACAAGTTGCCGCTGCGCACCAAATTTGTGGACCGGGCCGGGGGCGCCGCCCAGTTGGCCGCGGCTGCGATCGCGGAGACGGAGGCGGGGTCATGAAAGCCGCCGACCTGAGGGACCTGAGCACCGAGGAGTTGGAGGCCAAGCTCAAAGAGGTCTCGGAGGAGCTATTCAACCTGGGTTTTCAGCACAGCCGGCAGCAGTTGGACAATACCGCCCGGTTGGGCCTGGCCCGGAAAGACCTGGCCCGGATCAAGACGGAGCTCAGGGCCAAAACCGGCACCAAGCAATAGCCGGGAAGGTTAGGTATATATGGAAACACCGCGGGGTATCCGGAAGACCAAGGTAGGTCTGGTGGTCAGCGACAAGATGGACAAAACCGTGGTGGTGGAGGTGAAGCGCCTGGTGGCCCATCCCCTCTATCACAAGATCATCCGGCGCCGGGTAAAGGTCAAGGCCCACGACCCCCAGAACTCCTGCCAGGTGGGGGACAAAGTGCTGCTGGAAGAAACGCGGCCCATCAGCCGGGACAAACACTGGCGGATCAAACAGATCCTGGAGAAGGCCCAATAAGCGGCAACCGCCTTTATGGATAGACGACCATGATTCAAGTGCACACACAGATGACAGTGGCGGACAACTCCGGGGCCAAGCGGGTCTTCTGCATCCGCGTCCTGGGCGGGACCCGCAGACGGTACGCCCGGGTGGGGGATATTATCGTGGTGTCGGTTAAGGAAGCCTTGCCGCACTCCAAGGTCAAGAAGGGCGACGTGATGCGGGCGGTAGTGGTGCGCACCGTCAAGGAAACCCGTCGTCCCGACGGCTCCTACATCAAATTTGACGACAACTCCGCGGTGCTCATCAACCCGGCGGGCGACCCAATCGGCACCCGCATCTTCGGACCGGTGGCCCGGGAGCTGCGGGCTAAACGGTTCATGAAGATCATCTCCCTGGCCCCGGAGGTGCTGTGATGGCCAAGTCTCGGAAACTCAAGCAGCCACCGCTCAGGATCCGCCTGAAAAAGAACGATCTGGTGGAGGTGATGGCCGGCAAGGAACAGGGCAAGACCGGCAAGATCCTCAAGGTTTTTCGGGAATCCAATAAGGTGCTGCTGGAAAAGGTCAACATGATCAAGCGGCACACCCGCCCCAGCCCCACCACCGGGCAGGGGGGCATTGTCGAAAAAGAGGGGCCGATCCACGTCTCCAAGGTGAAGCTCGTTTGCCCCAAATGCGCCACAGCCACTCGCTTCGGCCTGGGCCAAACCGGCGAAGGTAAAAAGGTGCGGGTCTGCCTGAAATGCAAGGAATTGATTGATGGCTGAAAAAGAGAAGAAACCAAAGGCCAAGCCGGAGGCTCCAGGGAAGGGCGAGGCCAAAGCGGCGGCTGCAGGGAAGGGCGCGGCCAAGGCCGGGGCTCCAGGGAAGGGCGAGGCCAAGGCCGCGGCCAAGGCCAAAGGCAAGGGCGAGGCCAAGGCGGCGCCGGCGGCGGAGGCTGCAGAGGCTCCCCAGGCCGAAAAGTTCGCGGTCCGGATGTGGGATTATTACCGGACCGAGTGTGTGCCCCGCATGATGCAGGAGTTTCGCTACGGCAGCCCCATGCAGGCGCCCAGGGTGGAGAAGATCGTCATCAATCTGGGGTTGGGAGAGGCGATCCAGAACATCAAGCTGCTGGAGTCGGCCAGCGCTGAACTCTCCGCCATTGCCGGACAGAAGCCGGTGGTGACCCGGGCCAAGAAATCCATCGCGGCCTTCAAGCTGCGGGAGGGGATGCCCATCGGCTGCATGGTGACCCTGCGCCGGGAGCGGATGTATTTCTTCCTGGATAAACTGGTGAACGTGGTACTTCCCAGGGTGCGAGACTTCCGGGGGGTATCGGAGAAGGCCTTCGACGGCCGGGGTAACTATACCCTGGGTATCCGGGAGCAGATTATCTTCCCGGAGATCGATTACGACAAAATCGACAAGGTCAAGGGAATGAACATCACCATCGTCACCAATGCCCGCACTGACGAAGAAGGCAAGTTTCTCTTGAAGCTATTGGGCATGCCCTTCAAGAGATAAAGGCGGGGGCGGATTTATAGTCCCTCCCTGCGGAGACATGAATGGCCAAGAAATCATTGATAGCCAAGGCAAAGCGCCCCACCAAGTTTGCAGTGCAAAAATACCATCGCTGCCCTTTGTGCGGTCGTCCCCGGGCCTTTCTGCGGCGGTTCGGCATCTGCCGCATCTGCTTCCGTAATCTGGCCCTCAGGGGGGAGATCCCCGGGGTAACGAAATCGAGCTGGTAGCCAAAGATGAGCATGACCGACCCCATCGCCGACATGTTGACCCGGATTCGCAACGCCGGGGTGGCCCGTTTCGACAAGGTGGATATCCCGGCGTCCCGCATGAAGATCAGCCTGGCCCGCATCCTCAAGGAGGAGGGCTTCATCAAGAACTACAAGGTGATCAAGGACAATCGCCAGGGCCTCCTCCGGGTCTATCTAAAATATTCCGACCACCAGAGACCGCTTATTCAGGGCTTGCGGCGGGTAAGTAAACCCGGATGCCGGGTATACCGCGGCCACTCCGATCTGCCTAAGGTCCAGGGGGGCCTGGGGATGGCGGTCGTCTCCACCTCCCAGGGCATAGTGACGGACCGCCAGGCCCGGAAACTGCAAGTGGGCGGAGAAATTCTCTGCGAGATCTGGTAAGGGTAATGCCATGAGCCGCATCGGTAAGAAACCTGTGCCTTTGTCCCCGGGGGTAAAGGCGGCGCTGCAAGACGGGAGGTTGACGGTCACCGGCCCCCTGGGCTCCTTGGGCCAACTGATGCCGCCCCGGATCCACATCAACATCGGGGCCAAGGAGATCACCCTGACCCCCCAGGACGACTCCCGCTTGAGCCGCTCTTATTGGGGGCTGGCCCGAACCCTGGCGGCTAACATGGTCATCGGGGTCAGCGAGGGTTTTACCCGGGTACTGGAGCTGGTAGGCACCGGCTACAAGGTGGAGAGCAAGGGCGATGCCCTGGTGTTTAGCCTGGGTTATTCCAACCCGGTGAATTTTCCCCTGCCCAAAGGGATCAGCGCCAAGGTGGAAAAGGCCACCCGCATCGAACTGAAGGGCTATGACAAGGAGATGTTGGGCAAGACCTCGGCGGTGATCCGGGCCTTGCGGCCGCCGGACGCCTATAAAGGCAAGGGGATTAAATATGCGGGCGAAGTATTGCGGCGCAAAGTGGGCAAGGCCGGCGGCCGCTAAAGGGAGGAGGTAAGAAGAAGATGAACTCCAAACTGGCGGCAAGACTGAAACGGCGGCAGCGCATCCGGCGGAAGATCAGCGGCAGCGAGGCCAGGCCGCGGCTCTCGGTGTTTCGCAGCTCCCGGCATATCTACACCCAGATCATTGACGATGGCCAGGGCCGGACCTTGGTGGCGGCTTCCACCCTAAGCGCCGAACTCAAAGAGAGACTGGCCGGTTTGAAGAAGTCCGAGGCCGCCAAGGAAGTGGGCAGGCTCCTGGCCACCAGGGCCAAAGAGAAAGGCATCTCTTTGGTGGTCTTCGACCGCAGCGGTTGTCTCTACCACGGGCGGGTAAAGGCCGTAGCCGAGAGCTGCCGGGAACACGGGTTGGTATTTTAGCAAGCTGTCATCTGGCATTTTAGCGGTCAGCTTTCAGCTTAGAGATCAAGTAAGCACCAAGATGGCACATCCTTTAATAGGATGTGCGGAATTCATGAAATCGCATATTTAAGCTGATAGCTGAAAGCGGAAAGCCGACAGCTACTACCGGAGGTAAGCTTGTTCGAGTCAGAGTCGTCGGAACAACAATTGACTGACAAAGTAGTGAGCATCGCCCGGGTCGCCAAGGTGGTGAAGGGGGGGCGCCGCTTCCGTTTCAGCGCCATTGTGGTGGTGGGTGACGGCCAGGGCCGGGTGGGCGCCGGTTTGGGAAAGGCCCACGAAGTGCCGGAGGCCATCCGCAAGGCGGTGGAACAGGCCAAGAAGGCCATGATCCAGATCCCCATCATCAACAGCACCATCCCTTATGCGGTGACGGGTCAATACGGCTCCGGCCAGGTTCTGCTGAAACCGGCCTCGGAAGGCACCGGGGTCATTGCCGGAGGTCCGGTGCGGGCCGTGGTGGAAGTGGCGGGCATCAAGAACGTCCTCACCAAATGCCTGGGGTCCCACAACCCCCACAACGCCGTGAAGGCCACCATGATGGCCTTGAAGCAACTGGTCTCTCCGGAGGAGGTGGCCAGCCGCCGCAACCGTTCATTGGCGGAAATATTGGGATAGAGGTATGGCAGCTGGCAGCTTAAAGCTGGCGGCTGTTGGCTTTTATTAGAGGGTGGCCGCAGGCCCTGAAAAACCTGCGCCGGTAAACAGAATCTCGCCATTTGTGGCAGACCGAAGCAAGAGAAGGCAAATAGCATCCATCATTGGGTTTGAGTGACTGCTGAAAACTGAAAGTTGAGAGCTAAGCCATGTTTCTGGAAATAACCCTGAAAAAGAGTCCCATCGGGAGGCCGCCGCAACACCGCAAGACCTTGCAGACCCTGGGACTGACCCGCCTACAGAAGACGGTGCGCCACCGGGAGACGCCAGCCATTGCCGGCATGGTGCGGCAGGTGAGCCATCTGGTGGAAGTGGTCCAGATCCCGGAAGGAGAGTAGCTGATGCGACTGTCAGAACTGCAGCCCAGTCCGGGGTCCAAGCATAAGAAGAAGCGGGTCGGCCGCGGCCCGGGTTCCGGTTGGGGCAAGACTGCGGGCCGGGGCCACAAAGGCCAGAATTCCCGGGCCGGCGGGCCCAAAGGCCCTGGTTTTGAGGGGGGCCAGATGCCGTTGACCCGGCGGATCCCCAAGCGGGGCTTCACCAACATCTTTCGGCAGCCCTGGGCCATTGTCAATCTGCGGGATTTGAACCGCTTCGCCCCGGACAGCGTGGTGGATGAGGCGGTCCTGAAAGAGGCCGGCCTGGTGGCCGCCAAGACCAGGCGGGTAAAGCTCCTGGCCCAGGGGGAGGTTACCGTGCCCCTGACCGTCAAAGTGCAGGCAGCCAGCGCCCAAGCCAGGGCGCGCATCGAAGCAGCCGGAGGGCGGGTGGAGGTCCTCTAAGTGTCGGCATTCTCCAGTATCGCCAAGATCCCCGAGTTGAAGCGGCGCATCATCTTTACCCTGATGATGCTGGCCGTCTATCGCCTGGGCTGCCATATTCCCACCCCGGGGATCGACCCCCAGGCGCTGATGGCCTTCTTCGCCGCGCAGCGGGGCACCATCTTCGGACTGTTCGATATGTTCTCCGGCGGCGCCCTGCAGAGGTTTGCGGTCTTCGCCCTGGGGATCATGCCTTACATCAGCGCCTCCATCATCATCGAACTTCTCAAGGTGGTGCTGCCGTCGATAGAGAAGCTGTATAAAGAAGGAGAGGCGGGCCAGAAGAAGATCAAGCAGTATACCCGATACGGGACGGTGGTGATTTGCGCCGTCCAGGGTCTGGGGATCGCCTGGGGCTTGGAGCAGATGACGGGCGGGGCCGGCCATATGCCGGTGGTGCTGCACCCCGGTTGGGGCTTCCGTCTGCTGACGGTGCTCACTCTCACTGCGGGGACGACCTTCATCATGTGGCTGGGGGAAATGATCACCGAACGGGGTATCGGCAACGGCATCTCCCTGATTATCTTCGCAGGCATTGTGGCGAGGCTCCCCTCCGCCATTATCAGCACCTTCCAGTTGATGGGCGCCGGGGAGATTTATCCTATTTTCATGGTGCTGCTGGTGATCGCCATGATCGGGGTAGTGGGCTTCATCGTCTTTGTGGAGCGGGCCCAACGCCGCATTCAGGTGCAGTACGCCCGGCGGGTGGTCGGCCGCCGCATGATGGGTGGCACCACCACCTTCCTGCCCCTGAAGGTGAACACCGCCGGGGTCATCCCGCCCATTTTCGCGTCGTCGCTCCTGATGTTTCCGGCCACCATCAAGAGCTTTGTTCACATTGATTGGGTCCAACGCACCATGGATACCGTGAGTCCCGGGGGGGTGTTACACGACCTGGTTTATGTGGTCCTGATCGTTTTCTTCTGCTATTTCTACACCGCGGTGACCTTCAACCCGGTGGACGTGGCGGACAATTTGAAGAAATGGGGCGGTTATGTCCCGGGGTTACGGCCCGGGAAACCCACCGCGGAATATATCGACCGGATTCTCACCCGCATCACCCTGGGGGGCGCGGTGTACATGTCGGCGGTCTGCGTGTTGCCCAGTATCTTGATTCGCAAGTTTAATGTCCCCTTTTATTTCGGGGGCACGGCCCTATTGATTGTGGTGGGGGTGGCCATGGATACCATGAGCCAGATCGAATCGCATTTGCTCACCCGCCATTACGAGGGTTTCATGAAAAAACGCATGGGCCGCGTGAGACGCTGACCTGAGAAGAAGGAGGAAGCTATGAATCTGATTCTATTGGGCGGTCCGGGGGCCGGAAAAGGCACCCAGGCGAAGAAACTTATCGACAAGTACGGGATTCCCCAGATTTCCACCGGAGACATCCTGCGCGCCGCGGTCAAAGAAGGTACCGAAATGGGGCGCAAGGCCAAGGAATTCATGAATGCCGGCAAACTGGTGCCGGATGAAGTGGTCATCGGCATCATCAAGGACCGCCTGGCGCAGCCGGACTGCAAGAAAGGCTTTATCCTGGACGGCTTCCCCCGCACTGTGCCCCAGGCCGAGGCCCTGGACAAGGTGCTGGCGGGCCTGGGCAGTAAGATCGACCACGTAGTCTCCATAGACGTGGACGAAGAGGCCCTGGTAATTCGGCTCACCGGCCGGCGCACTTGCAAAAACGCGGCTTGCGGCCAGATGTACCATATCAAGTTCACTCCGGCCAAGAAGGAGATGGTGTGCGACAAGTGCGGCGGCGAACTCTATCAGCGGGATGATGACAACGAGACCACGGTGCGCTCCCGCCTGGCCACTTATAATCAGGCCACCAAGCCCCTGATCGATTACTATACCAAGCAGGGGCTGGTGCGGCCCATCGCCGGGGTGGGAAGCATCGAGGACATCTTTAACAAGATCGTCGCCATCCTCGGGCACCCCCAGAGCGCCGCGGTGGGCACCTGCAAGTGCTGCTAAGCCGCGCTATGGTAACGGTTTAAGGTCTCGCACCGATTTATGATTCTGCTGAAATCTCCCCAGGAGCTTGCCACGATGGAGGTGGCCAACCGCATCGTGGCGGAAATCCTGGCAGGGGTTAAAGAACGGGTACGACCCGGGGTGGAAACCCGGGAACTGGACGAACTGGCGGAAGAGATGTGCCGCAGCCGCCAGGTGGAGCCGGCCTTCAAGGGCTACCGGGGTTATCCCCGCTCCATCTGTGTCTCGGTAAATGAAGAGATCGTCCATGGGATTCCGGGAGCCAGGCGCATCCGGGCCGGGGATTTGGTGAGCCTGGACTTCGGGGTGAAATACCAGGGGTATTATGGGGATGCGGCCGTCACCCTGGCCGTGGGGGAAGTGGATCCCCGGTCCCGGGACTTGATGGAGGCCACCGAGCAGGCCCTATACGCCGGGATCAGCCAGGCCGAGGTGGGGCGGCACCTCACGGACATCTCCCACGCGGTGCAGGCCACGGTGGAGGGCGCCGGCTTTGGGGTGATCCGGGAGTTCGTGGGCCACGGCATCGGCCGCTCGCTCCATGAAGACCCCCAGATCCCCAATTTCGGGCCGCCGGGACGAGGGCCGCGGCTGCAGGCGGGTATGACCCTGGCCATCGAACCCATGACCTCCAGGGGGGCCTGGCAGGTGCGCATCTTAGAGGACGGTTGGACTGCGGTGACCCAGGACGGCTCCTGTGCCGCCCATTTTGAGCACACCGTGGCGGTAACCGCTCAGGGGCCCTTGATCCTGAGCCGCCTGTAGGGGCGGGGGGCGAACCCTTGATTTTGCGAGAATAATGGATTATCATAGACTAACTTCTTGAAATAACTGTAAAGATAAGGTAGATGCCCAAGGAAGACGCCATCGAAGTCGAAGGGACGGTAATCGAGCCCTTGCCCAATGCCATGTTTCGGGTGGAGCTGCCCAACGGGCACAAGGTGCTGGCTCACATTTCCGGGAAGATGCGGATGCATTACATCAAAATTCTCCCGGGGGATAAAGTCATCATGGAATTGTCGCCTTACGACTTGAGTCGGGGGCGCATCGTCTACCGGGTCAGATAGGAAGGCAAAGATGAAAGTCAGGTCGTCAGTTAAACGCATGTGCGCCAAGTGCAAGATTATTCGCCGGAAACGCGTGGTGCGGGTGATCTGCGAGAATCCCAAACACAAGCAGCGCCAGGGATAACAGGGAGGAGAACAATTGGCCAGGATCGCAGGGATCGATCTGCCCCGGAACAAGCGGATCGAGATCGCCCTTACCTATATTTTCGGCATTGGCCGCAGCACCGCCGTCCGGGTACTCAAAGAGGCCAAGGTGGACGGGGGCGCCAAGACGGGTGAATTGACCGACGTTGAAATCACCAGCATCCGCCAGGCGATTGACCATAACTGTAAAGTGGAAGGCGACCTGCGTCGGGAAGTCTCGATGAACATCAAGCGCCTGATGGATCTGGGATGTTACCGGGGTTTGCGGCACCGCCGGGGATTGCCAGTCCGGGGCCAGCGCACCCACACCAATGCCCGCACCCGCAAAGGCCCGCGGCGCAGTGTGGTGGGCAAACGGAAGAAGGCCTAAGGAGGCAGGATGGCCAAAGCGCAGGTTCGTACCAAGAAAAAGAAAGAGCGGAAGAATATTCCCGTCGGGGTGGCTCACATCAAGGCCACCTTCAACAACACCCTGGTGACCATCACCGATCCCGTGGGTAACGTGATCTCCTGGTCGTCTTCCGGGGTCCAGGGTTTCAAGGGCTCCCGCAAGGGCACTCCCTTTGCCGCCCAATTGGCGGCCCAGGACGCGGCCAAGAAGGCCATGGAACACGGCATGCGCAACGTGGATGTCTTCGTCAAAGGGCCGGGGGCAGGTCGGGAGGCGGCTCTCCGGGCCTTGCAGGCCGCTGGTTTGTCCATCAACCTGATTAGGGATGTCAGCCCCATTCCCCACAACGGCTGTCGTCCTCCGAAACGCCGCCGGGTATAACGAAGAGGTGACCGAAATTGGCTAGATATTTGGGACCGGTTTGCCGGCTTTGCCGCCGGGAAGGCATGCAGCTCTACCTTAAAGGAGACCGCTGTTACACGGATAAATGCGCCATCGAGCGGCGCCATTATCCGCCGGGACAGCACGGCCAGCGGCGGAGCAAGGTAACCGACTACGGCACCCAGCTCCGGGAAAAGCAAAAGGTGAGACGTATCTATGGGGTGCTGGAGAAACAATTCAGCGGTTATTTCGAGAAGGCCGAACGGCAGAAAGGGGTGACCGGGACAAACCTGTTGGTCTTGCTGGAGCGGCGCCTGGACAACGTGGTGTATCGGTTGGGTTTCGCCAACTCTCGTTCCCAAGCCCGGCAATTGGTGCGGCACAACCTCATGCTGGTCAACGGCGCCAAGGTGAATCTGCCCTCGTATCTGGTGCGCAAAGGCGACCTGGTCCAGACCACGGAGAAGGGCCGCAACCTGCCGCTGATCCGCGATGCCATGGAAGCGGTGGCCCGGCGAGGCTGCCCCTCCTGGCTGGAGTTCAACAAGGAAGAGGCCCAGGGCCGGGTAATCTTGTTCCCCAACCGGGAAGATGTCACCATGCCCATTCAAGAACATCTCATTGTGGAGCTTTATTCCAAATAGAGAATCATGATCCTTTATGGCTCGGAGCTCGACTCCCCCGGCTGAGAAGTGAGGACGGGGGCTGGCGTCGGTTTTTGCGGCGGCCGCCGGCGTTAAGAGTTGTGGAATCCGAGTAATCCGAACGAGGCGCCATGATCCACAAAAACTGGAGCGACATCATCAAGCCCAAACGGCTGGAAGTGGATAGCGATAGCCACAGCCGTTTCTACGGCAAATTCACGGCTGAGCCCCTGGAACGCGGCTTCGGCACCACCCTGGGAAACGCCCTGCGGCGGGTCTTGCTGTCATCCCTCAGGGGGGCGGCCATTACCGCAGTCCGCCTCAAGGATGTCCATCACGAGTTTTCCGCCATCCCAGGGGTGCGGGAGGATGTCACTGAAATCCTCCTCAATCTGAAGCAGGTGCGCATGAAGATGCTCACCAACGGCGTCCGGGTCCTGCACCTGGATGCCGCGGGTGAAAAAGAGGTCAAGGCCGGCGATATTAAATCGGATGGCATGGTGGAAATCCTCAACCCCGATCAATATATCGCCTCCCTGGCCGGGGACGGCCAACTAAGCCTGGAAATGACGGTCAAGAGCGGCAAGGGTTTTGTGCCGGCGGAAGCCAATAAGGAAGAGGATCAGCCCATTGGCTACATCCCTCTGGACGCCAGCTTCTCCCCCATCCGCAAGGTCAATTACGTGGTCACCCAGGCCCGGGTGGGGCAGCGCACCGACTATGACAAGCTGACCCTGGAGGTCACCACCGACGGCAGCCTCACTCCGGAGAACGCAGTGGCCTATGCCGCTAAGATCCTCAAAGAACATCTCATCATGTTCATTAACTTCGAAGAGGAACCCAGCGGGCTGGAGGAGAAGGCCATGGAAGAGGCCCCCGCCCTGAATGAGAACCTCTACCGCAGCGTCAATGAACTGGAGTTATCGGTGCGAGCCGCCAATTGCCTGCGCAACGCCAACATCCGCTTCATCGGCGAGCTGGTGCAAAAGACTGAGCAGGAAATGCTGAAAACCAAGAATTTCGGCCGCAAGTCCTTGAATGAGATCAAAGAGATTCTCCAGGAAATGGGGCTGCACCTGGGGATGAAGTTGGAAACCTTCATGCCTCCGGATCAGATACCGGAAAGGAAGGAAGAAGTCGCATGAGGCACTTAAAAGCCGGTCGGCGCCTCTCCCGCACCACGGAGCATCGCCAGGCCATGCTGCGCAATCTGATCACCGCCCTGCTGGAGCAGGAACGGGTAGAGACCACCCGGGCCAAGGCCAAGGAGACGCGTCAGTGGGCCGAGAAGGTCATTACCCTGGCCAAAAGGGGTGACCTGCACGCCCGACGCCTGACCCAGGCGGTGGTGCGTTCCAAAAAAGTGGTGGCCAAGCTCTTCGGAGAACTGAAGGAGCGTTACCAGGACCGCCCCGGCGGCTATACCCGCATCATTCCCTTGGGGGTGCGGCTGGGCGACGCCGCGCCCATGTCCATCCTGGAGTTGGTGGATCGTCCGGAGAAGCTGCCCAAGGGCAAGGGCAAGGGCAAGGCCAAGGACAAGGACAAGACCGAGGACAAGGCCAAGGCCAAGACCAAGGCCAAGGACAAACCCAAGGCCAAGACCGAGGTCAAGACCAAGGACAAGGTCAAGACCAAGGACAAAGACAAGACCGAGGGCAAGGGCAAGACCAAGGCCAAGGACAAAAAGGCCGCAGCCAGCTAAACTACTCTCACCCCGGGGGCAAGGAGACTTGTCCCCTTAAACCTGCAGCGCTCGCTTCCCTGCCAATCTGGCGTCTTCCGCCCCGGCCGTGGACCTGAAAAAATGCCCCGTTTATCTTCTTGATAATACAAGGCTAAGCGGGTTGTCGCGGATAATCGCGAGAAAAAATGTTTGACAAGCGTTTGCAAATATATTAAGGTCAGCACAAAATAAATAGGTAATTTTACCTAATCATGGGTAGGTAATCTTACCTAGTAGTTATGCAGGCTCTTTTTAAAAGATGCCAATTGTCCGGGGCTGAAGATCCAGCTAGCCCCCTCCGGATGGTCCCATCACCAAGGAGGTTCTGGATGGCAAAGCGGATAATTGTGAGCACGGCAATCGCCCTGGCACTAACTTTCTCTCCCAGCCTGGCATTTTCACTACCTACGAAAACCGTCAAAAAGAGGCCATCCTCTTGCAATACCCAGAAAGAGGATAGCAAAAAAAGCAAACCCGCCAAAAAGTCTAACTACAGCAGCAGCAGCAGGCACTCCCGGCGGGATAGCGGCCGGGATAGCGGCGAGGTCGTGGAATCTTCCATGGTGCCGCAATCCGGCGCCTCGCTCCACGAGAACCCCCCGTTGATGAAGGTCACCCCCCAAAGGGATGGCGGTTTTCTCCTTGAACCCCTGGAGCCCAAGAAAAACGGGGCTGCTTTGAGCAAGCCTTCCTCCAATACGGAAGTGAACCGGGACCAAAGCTCCATGCGGCAAGGTCAACAATACAACCGGTTTGAGCCCTGGGGTTTCTCGGATCTGATTCTGGCCCAGGCCAGGTACTATCGGGACACCCCCTACGCCCGCGGCGGCTCTTTACAGACCGGCAATGCCACTGATTGCTCCGGGTTTGTCCAATACATTTACAAAGGTTTTAAGATCAATCTGCCCAGGTCCAGCGCCGAGCAGGCCCAGGTGGGCAAGGTTGTGACCCAAGACATGGATTTCTCCAAGTTGCTTCCCGGGGATCTGCTATTCTTCCGGCGGGGCGACCGAGTGGGACACGCCGGCATTTACCTGGGGGAAGGGAAGATGATTCATGCCTCCAACCCCCGCAACGGAGTGACGGTCACGGATCTGCGGCAGCCTTACTATGAAGGCACCTTCGTGGTGGCCAGGCGCGTCTTCGAGGTGCAGTACCCCAAGTAGTAAATCCTCTCCGAGGGCTGGTCCTTTTCAGCCGGCGGCTATTGATTCCAGCCCTGGATTTTCTCTGTCAGGAAAAAAGAGGCGCGTCTTTCTCCGACGGAGAGGTACGCGAGAGGGGCCTGGTCAATGGATGGGCGGTGGGGCTTTCGCCCTGCTCCAAGGAATTATCTTGCCCTGGACCAACTTTTGCATTATTTTGTCTGACAATAATTTCAACTAAAGGATTTGCTGGCGCCGGCGAGAGGCCGGCCCCAGTGGTGAAAGCGCTTCCGGCCACGCCGGCCGGGGAGGAAGAACAGTAACCACATGACCAGCGGCGGCATCCAGACCCATGATTTTATCAGGCGGCTCAAGCAGGTGGAAGAGAGCAGCCTGCCTTCTCTGCTCCTGGAACTGGCCCGGGTGATGGCGGCTATGATCCGAGAGATCGATAACCCGCAAGTGGAAGATATCAGGAAACTCCAGGGGGCGATGCGGCGCTTGATCGGGGACGCCACCGGACTGCGGGCCGTTTGTGGCACGGCCGGGGAGTATTGCGGCCAGTGTCCCTTTGGGGCCTATCTGCCTTCCGGATTCCCTTACGCCTCGGAAAAACAGGCCTTGTGTCTTCCCTGGATTGCGGTGGTGCACCCCATCCCGGAGGAGGCCCCGGCCGCGCAGGATTAAGCGGTCTTATGGGGCCCCTCTCACCCTCGGTTATCGTCCGGCCTGGATTACTGGCAGTTGGGGCCATTTCGGATATAAATTTTCCGCCGAAAAGTTCGTAGATCGGCATATTTTATATTTGCCGAAGATGTCCCACAAAGCTAGATCTGCGCCGCTGATTGCCTGCATTAACTTCCCGCGACAACCTGCCTGAATGTCAATAATATTTAATTGACCGTACATTTTGTGCTATAGGCGACCGCCATCAAGAGGACTTTCTCCTACTTAGAGAGGGTCGATGGCACAGGCAACAATTTCCTTGACAAAATACTTCAACTGGCAAAATAATAACCTCCTTACATCGATTCACCCACTATGTCCAAAAAAGGAGATTATTCCCATGGCCACGGAGATTTTAAGATTAACCGCAGAGGTTGTTATTTCTCACGCCTCTATGAGTGAACTCTCTCCCACAGAATTAGTGGAAGAAATTAAAGCAGTATTCAAGGTCCTTTCTTCCCTGGAAGGCGGCGAAGCAATTCCCGAGGCCATGGCGCCGAAAAAGGGGAAAGAAGCGGCAGAGGTAAAAAAACCGCCGATACCTTTGAAAGAGATCGTTAAGGATAAGTATGTGGTTTGCCTGGAGTGCGGCAGAAAGATGAAGAGCCTAAAAATGCATTTACAAAAGGTTCATGGATTAATACCCAAGGAATATTTCTGGAAATTTGACCTTGATCCGAAAAAATATCCACTGGTGTGCAAGGAGTATGCGGCGCAGCGGAGCAAGATGGCCAAGGATAGGGGATTTGGATCAAAGGGAGGTAGGAAGAAGGCCAAGGCTTAAGTAACGCTTCATCTCAGTTTAGGAAATTTTTTTGCCCGGCTGCGGGGGTTGGAAGAACATCTAGATATTTTTAGAAGTGTTTCTGAAACCTCACACTAAAAGGGCAGGGCGCTTCCCAGGAAGGCGTGCAGGTTCCGGAGCAGGAGAGCGGCGTTGGGGGCCGGCAGGTCCCAGAGGACCAGAAGCATGGCCCCCATGACTCCCTCGCCCCAAGAGCAGCTGCACTTGACGGTGGCCGGCAGTTTCGGCGGGCCCAGGATAATGGTGAGATCGGCGACCAATTCCCGGCCCAGGGTGGAGGCGGGTACGTTCAGGGAGATCTGGTCGGAGTAGAGGGTCAGGGAGAACTCCACTTCCTCGGGGTCGCCGGAGACCCCGGCGCCGCGGGCCCGCCCTTCCAGGAACGCCACCTTGCGGCGCTGTTCCTCACGGTCCAGGATTATTTGCCATTTTGGGGACATGGGATAAAGATAGCTTTCAGCCGTCAGCTTTCAGCCAAGGGCAAAGGCAGGTTTTCAATAAAAGCCGACCCTGATGAATCACGAAACAATTTATCGCCCCCTTAACCAGGTTTGCCTTTTGCCATGAAAACGAAACCAGGTTTAGCTTTTGGCCTTAGCTGAAAGCTATCTTTTATAGCAGCTCTTTCAGGCGGGCGGCAAATCCGGGAAGTTTAAGGGCCTCCTCCGTCCTTCCCAATCCCAAGAGGGCGAAGCCTTTGCCGGTCAGGGCCTCGTCCAGGTCCGGGGCGTGTTTCAGAATCTTGTCGAAGCAGGCCAGGGCCTCCTCGTAGTGCTGCAATTCGGTGAGGGTGGCGCCTTTATAGACCAGGGCTTCAACGTTGCCCGGGTCCAGTTGCAGGGCGATATTGTAACATTCCAGGGCCTTTTCCGGGCGGCCGGCATCCGCCAGCGTAGGGGCCGCGTCCAGGTATGGCCGGCGCTGGTCTTCCTCCACCGACTTGCGGGTTTCCAGATAGGCGTTGAGCACGTGGGCCTCGCCGTCGGAGAAGGCGGGCTGGCCGTGGCCCGGCAGCAGGAAATCGACCTGGTAAGGCAACAGCCGGCCCAGGGAGGCGATGAGTTGATCCATGCTACCCAAACCCTTATCGGCGTCGGACAAGAAATTTTCCAGGGGAGAGCTGGGAAAGACCGTATCCCCGGAGAAGAGGAGGCGCCGCTCGCGTTCGTAGATGCAGATGTCGCCCCGGGTGTGGCCTGGGGTGTGGATCACCTCCAGGAGATGGTTCCCCGCCTGGAGGCGCTCGCCGCCCCGGAGGATCACCACCTGGTCGGCGCGGCCGGCCTTCTCCATGATCCGCATGAAGGGCACGCTGCGGAAATTGATGTAGGGCAGGGTGTCGATGTGCGCGTAGACCTTGGGGTTGCACCAATCGAAAAGCTCTCCCATGCCCCCCACGTGGTCGAAGTGGCAATGGGTGATGAAAAGCTGTTCCAGGAGGGAGAGATCAAAGACTTCGCTAAGTTCATGGAGCATACCGTAGAAGTTGCCGGCGTCTATGAGGGTGCGGCCTTCATTGAGGACGTAGACATTGCAGCTCATGCCCGTTTCTTCAACCCACCAGATGCCCGCAAGCATGGGGTCATATTCGCCCAGATCGATCATGGCTCCTCCTGATCAGATGCTAACTATCAGTTTTACTCTCTATTCTAATGCATCAGGGCAATGGACGCCCCAGAATCTCCCCCAGCCGGCGGATCAACTCCCCACGCCCGCCTGGCGGGAAATGCCACTCCACCAGAAGCAGGGCGCCTTCCTCGTCGAGCTGGCTGCCGCCCAACTGCACCCGGGGTGGGGCCGCAGGTTGACCCAGGAGTCCGGCCAGATATTGCAAAAGCCGCTCACCATCAAAATCCCGGCTCACCTCCAGGGAGAGATGATCGGGACCGGCCACCGCGTAAAAAAAGAGCGGATCGTGATAAGGGCGCTCGTACGGGGGATGAGCCTGGCCTTCGAGGATGAGGCGCCGGGAGCGGGCTTCCTGGCGCAGGATGGTGAACTGCCAATTTTCCGCCAACGCGGGTTCCTTTGCGGTATTGACTATGATTCTAACTGGTTTCCCGGGGGGTGTCAAATGGCAGCCCTCGAGGCGGGAGCTTCCCCAGGATCATCGTGCCTTTTTTCATTATGGCGGCGGCGGCCCTCTTGACAGTGATTGGCAGAGGCAATAAACTTTAACATTCTAAGTGATTCCCCCAGAGCGCACTGTATAAATATACCATTAAGATAAGGTGATAGAGATGAAAATGTACCTGATGACTCCGGGCCCCACCCCGGTGGCCCCGGAAACCCAGCTGGCCATGGCCCAGCCCATCATCCATCATCGCTCCCCCCAGTTCATGGAGATCCTGGGCCAGGTGCGGGAAGATCTGAAATACCTGTTCCAGACGGAACAGGAAGTGCTGATCTTTTGCGCCACCGGTACCGGCGCCATGGAGGGTGCGGTGGCCAATACCCTGAGCGCCGGCGACACCGCCCTGGTGGTGGACGGCGGCAAGTTCGGGGAACGCTGGACCGAGCTGTGCACGGTTTACGGGGTCAAGGCAGAGCGCCTCGTGGTGGAGTGGGGCCATGCGGTGGACCCCCAGAAGGTGGCCAGGATGCTGGACGCCAACCCGGCCATCAAGGCGGTCCTGGTCCAGGCCAACGAAACCTCAACCGGGGTGGCCCACCCGGTGCAGGAACTGGCGGCAGTGACCAGGACCAGGCCGGGAACCATCCTGGTGGTGGACGCCATTTCGGCCCTGGGTGGCTATCCGCTGCCTATGGACGCCTGGGGCATCGACCTGTTGGTGGCCGGCTCGCAAAAGGCCATGATGCTGCCGCCGGGGTTGGCCTTTGCCGCTCTCAGCCCCAAGGCCTGGGAGTTAGTCAAGGCCTCCAATCTCCCCAAATACTACTTCGATTTTGCCAAGCAGCTCAAATCCCAGGAAAAGAACCAGACCCCCTATACCTCGCCGGTGTCTTTGATCATGGGCCTGAAGGAAGTGCTCGAGAAGATTCGCCGGCTGGGGCTGGAGCGCATCTTCGCCCACAATCGGCGGCTGTCCCTGGCCACCAAGGCGGCCATGCAGGCCATGGGGCTTAAGCTCTATTCCAAGGATAACCCCTCGGATGTCCTCACCGCGGTGGAGTCTCAGGTGGACGGCCAGAAGGTGGTGGCCGAACTGCGGAAAAAGGGAATCTGGATCGCCGGCGGGCAGGCCCAGGCCAAAGGCAAGATCATTCGCATCGCCCACATGGGCTTTATAGACACCGTGGACCTGCTGGGCACCATCGGCGGCCTGGAGGAGGTGTTCAACCAGTTGGGCCTCCGGGTGGAGCCGGGCGTCGGGCTAAAGGCGGCTCAAGAGATCTTGAGCAAGGAGGCAGCGGTATGAAGGTCCTGATCAGCGACAGCTTGCATGCCGCCGGAATCGCGGTCCTGGAGGCGCAGCCCAACATCGAGGTGGTGAACCGGCCGGGACTGGCGCCCGGGGAGCTTAAGGAAGCCATCAAGGATGCCGACGCCCTGGTGATCCGCAGCGCCACCAAGGTGACCGCGGAACTCGTCGCCGGCGCTCCCCGGCTGAAGGTGGTGGGCCGGGCCGGCACCGGCCTGGACAACGTGGACATCCCCGCGGCCAGCCAAAGGGGCATCGTGGTGATGAACACTCCCGGGGGCAACACCATCACCACCGCGGAGCATGCCCTCTCGCTGATGATGGCCCTGGCTCGCAACATCCCCCAGGCGGCTCAATCCATGCGGGACGGCAAATGGGAGAAGAAGAAGTTCCAGGGAACCGAGCTCTACAACAAGACCCTGGGCATTATCGGCCTGGGGCGCATCGGCTCCGTGGTGGCGGAACGGGCCCTGGGGCTTAAGATGCGGGTCCTGGCCTATGACCCCTTCATTACCAAGGAGGTGGCCGCCAATATGGGGGTGGAGCTGGTGGCCCTGGATGAGCTGATGGCCCGGGCCGACTTCATCACCCTGCACACCCCCAAGACCAAGGACACCGCCAAACTTTTGAACCGGCAGGCCTTCAAAAAGATGAAGCCCGGGGTGCGCATCATTAACTGCGCCCGGGGCGGCCTCATTGACGAAGAGGCCCTGCTCCAGGCCCTGAAGGAAGGCAAGGTGGCCGGTGCCGCCCTGGATGTCTTTGAAACGGAGCCGCCGCCGGCAGTGTTTCCGTTGCGGGAAGTTCCCCAGGTCATCTGCACCCCACACCTGGGGGCCTCCACTGAAGAGGCCCAGGCCAACGTGGCGGTGGCCATCTGCGAACAGATCGTGGAACTGCTCCTCTACGGCACCATCACGAACGCGGTGAACGCCCCCTCCGTGACCCAGGAGACCCTGGCCAAACTGAAACCCTACCTGACCCTGGCCGAGGCCCTGGGCGCCTTCCAGGCGCAGATCGGCGAGGGGGCCATCTCCTCGGTGTCCGTCGCCTATGTCGGCGAGGTGGCCAAACTGGACACCAGGCCCCTGACCCATTCCCTGCTCAAGGGGTTGCTCTCCCCGGTGATGCGCGACGAGGTGAATTACGTCAATGCCCCGGCCATGGCCGAGGCCCGGGGGATTCACATCAGCGAGGAGAAGGCGGCCTCCGCCGAAGACTTCGCCACCCTCATAAGGTTGACGGTGGTGGCCAATAACGAAGAGCACACCGTGGCCGGCACTATTTTCGGAAAATTTGAACCCCGCTTAGTGCGGATCAACAAGTTTCGCCTGGAGGCCACCCCCGAGGGCCACATGCTGTTCATTTACAACACCGACCGCCCGGGGGTCATCGGCGCCATCGGCAGCGTCATCGGCAAGCACCGGATCAATATCTCCCGGATGACCGTGGGTCAGGAGCGGGAGCGGGGCCAGAATATCATCCTGCTCACCACCGACACCCCCATCACTCCGGAATGTCTTGAAGACGTGCGGGCCCTGGAGCACGTGGCCGAAGCCATCCAGTTGGAGTTGTAGCCGATCTTGAACAAGACCACATGGTGGAGGTGGCCATGCCAGATTCCGAAGATAAGGGTTATACCGTCAAGGATCGGCGTTTTCACCAGATGAGTGAGGAAGAGAAGGCCAGGGAGCAGGAGGCCAGGAGCTCCCAGGAGCAGGCCTTTCAAGACGCGGCCCAAAAGGCCGCCGGCGGGGCCGCCAGCCCGGAAATCACCTTCTCTTCCCTGATCTTCTCCCTCAGTTCCACGGCTTTCATGCATCTGGGAGCCATTCCTGACCCCAATACCGGTAAGCAGGAAAAGAACCTGCCCCTGGCCAAACAGGCCATTGACCTCCTGGGGGTGCTCCAGGAAAAGACCCGGAACAATCTGGACCAGGAGGAGGAGAACCTGTTTGAACATCTTCTGTATGACTTGCGCCTGGCATACATCAAGGAGGTGGGCTAATTAGGGGACCGGGGGGAGGAGTGCGGCTGCACTGCCCGGCCAAGGTCAACCTCTATCTCCGGGTTTTGGGGCGGCGGACCGATGGTTACCACGAACTGGTGACCGTGATGCAGCCGCTGAGCCTGGGGGACCAACTGACGGTCACCCCCGGGGGCGACACCCTGCGCTTCATTTGTGAGCACCCGGAGGTGCCCCCGGGGCCGGAGAACCTGGTGTGGCGGGCGGCCCAGGGTTTCCAGGAGGAGACCGGGATACGAGTGACGGCGCGCCTGGAGTTGCAAAAAAGGATTCCGGTGGCCGCGGGTCTGGGGGGCGGCTCCAGTGACGCGGCCGGCGCTTTGCAAGCCCTGAACCTCCTGTACGGCTCCCCCCTGGAGGGGCCGCGGCTGCACTCTCTGGCATGCCGCTTGGGGGCCGACGTGCCGTTTTTCCTGGGGCGGGGGCCGGCGGTGGGCCGGGGCATCGGCACCGACCTCAGCCCCCTGAGTCTGCCGCCTTATAATTATCTGCTGCTTAATCCCGGCGTGGCCCTTTCCACCCGCTGGGTTTATGGAAACCTGGACCTGGCCAAATTGTCCGAGGCGCCGCTGCCCCGGTCCTGGGACCCGGAGCATCCGGAGCGCTGGGTCCATAACGATCTGAGCGAGGTGGCCGTGCGGCGCTTCCCGGAGCTGGCTGAACTGCAGGACCGCCTCAGGCAAGCGGGAGCTGTCATCCAGTCCGTCTCCGGCAGCGGCCCCACAGTCTTTGGGCTCTTCGCCACCTGGGAGGCGGCCCGGGAAGCGGCCCGGGTCCTGCGCCGGTCGTTTCCGGGTTGGCTGGCCGCCACTCAGGGTCTCACCGGCCAGGAGCCCGACACCGCCTGGGAGCGTCGTCTATGAATGACCTGAAAATCTTCACCGGCAACGCCAACCGGCCTCTGGCGGAAAAGATCTGCAACCACCTGGGAATTCCCCTGGGGGAGGCCACGGTGGGACGCTTCTCCGACGGGGAGATCTCGGTGGTGTTCCAAGAGAACGTCCGCGGGAAAGATGTTTATATAATCCAGCCCACCGCCATGCCCTGCAATGAGAACCTCATGGAATTGCTGGTCATGATGGACGCCTTAAAGAGGGCCTCGGCCCGCTGCATCACCGCGGTGGTTACCTATTTCGCTTATGCCCGCCAGGACCGCAAGACCGCGCCGCGAACCCCCATTTCCGCCAAGCTGGTGGCCGATCTCATCACCACCGCCGGGGCCAACCGGATGCTCACCATGGATCTCCATTCCGGGCAGATCCAGGGATTTTTTGACATCCCCGTGGACCATCTGTACGCGGCGCCGCTGACCCTGGAGTATATCCGGAAGAATTTTAGCACGGACGTGGTGGTGGTCTCCCCGGACTCCGGCGGAGTGGAGCGGGCCCGGGCCTTTGCCAAACGCCTCAACACCTCTCTGGCCATCATCGACAAACGCCGGGACGCCACTGCCATCAAGGCCATGACCCTCATCGGCAATGTCTGGGGCAAGGAGGCCATCATCCTGGACGACATGATCACCACCGGGGGCACCCTGGCCATGGCCGCGGAACTGCTGATACGCCACGGGGTGCGTACCGTCCACGCCTGCGTCACCCACCCGGTCATGTCCCGGCATGCAGTGAGCAACATCCGGGGCTCATTGGTCCAGTCCGTGGCGGTGACCGACACCATTCCCCTGAGCCCGGAGGCTGCGGCCCTGGAAAAGATCCGGGTTTTGTCGGTGGCTCCTCTCCTGGGGGAAGCCATCAAGCGCATCCACAACCTGGATTCAGTCAGTTCTTTGTTTGTGTAAAGAGCGGTCAGCAATAGAAGCTATCAGCCGTCAGCTTTCAGCAATCAGCTAAAAATCATCACATTTTTGGTTAATCTGCTCTCCGATCTTTAACATGATTTTCCCTGGCCTATTATGGCAGAGATAGGTTTAGTTTGTCACTGCTCACTGCTTACTGCTAACTATAAAAAACTGACCGCTGAAAGCTGAATGCTGATATGCGCCTCATCGTGGGTTTGGGGAATCCCGGCCGGGAGTATGCCTGGACCAGGCACAACCTGGGCTGGCAGGTGGTGGCCTACCTGGCGGAATACTGGGGGATTCCCCTGAATAAGAAGGGCCTGGAGTCGGTATGGGGCCAGGGCAGGGTAGGGGGGGAGGGGGTGGTTCTGGCCCAACCCGCCACCTACATGAACCTCAGCGGCCAGGCGGTTTCCCTCTTGCTCTCCTACTTCAAACTCACCCCGGACCGCCTGCTGGTGATTCACGATGACCTGGACCTGCCGCGGTGGCGCCTCAAGATCGTGGAGCGGGGTGGCGCCGGGGGTCACCGGGGGGTCCTCTCCATCATCGACCGGCTGCACAGCGAGGAATTCCTGCGGGTGAAGATGGGCATCGACCGGCCGCCGGCGGCGATGTCCGGGGAAGGCTATGTTTTGTCCCATTTTCCGGCGGCGGAGGCGGAAAACGTGGCCCGCTTCATCGAACGGGCCGCGCGGGCGGTGGACACCCTGCTCCGGGAGGGGCTGGCCGCGGCCCAGAATCTCTTCCACGGCGAGTCCGCTGATTTGGTCGACTAGATTTTTGGTGGCACATCGCGGCCTTTAGCGCGCAACCAATAAAAATGACCTGATTACTTAGTACTTGATTCCTTAAATATGGTAACGTTTCTTGTCTATCCCCCCCCTCACCCCAGCCCTCTCCCCCCGCGGGGGGGAGAAGGAGCATTCCAAGCCTTGGCTCTTTATTACCTCTCCCCCTCATGGGGGAGAGGGTTAGGGTGAAGGGGAAAAAATCACTTGTTCCCGCGGCTAATAAATACGTTACCGGATTTATGCAATCGGGTACGTAGTCAAATCAATATCAAAAAGCACAAGAAATGTAGGGTGCGCACTGCGCACCAATAGTTTGCTCCTTTTTAAGGCAAGATTGCAGTGGACCGGATATGCCTCGATATTTGCGAGCCTGGGTTCCGGGAGGGACGTTCTTCTTAACCGTGGTAACTTTTAATCGCCGGAAGATTTTTAACAATCCCCCAGGCAGACGGATTCTGAAGAAGGCAGTCAACCAGATAATTGGAGAATTTCCCTTTTCCTTGGACGCTTGGGTCCTGATGGAAGATCATCTCCATACTATATGGACCTTACCGAAGGGGGATACGAACTACGGCAAGCGGGTAGGGTTGATCAAAGCACATTTTTCCAAGGCTGCTAAAATCTGGTTTCATGACAAATCCATGATGAATCTTTCCCGTCAATACCGCCGGGAAATCACCATCTGGCAGCGCCGCTTTTGGGAACACACCATTCGCGATGAAGAGGATTTGGCAAAATATTTTGATTACATCCATTATAATCCAGTGAAACATGGCCTGGTTCAAAGGGTGCGAGATTGGCCATATTCCTCGTTTCACCGGTTGGTTAAACAAGGAATTTACCCGATAGACTGGGGAGAAGGGGTATCCTTCGATATAAAAGAAGGTTTTGGAGAATAAGAGGTAAAACGAAATGATGGTGCGCAATGCGCACCCTACATTAACTGGGCTGATTAACCCAAGTTTCGCACCCCTGAATTCCGTACCCAGGCGGGAGCCTGCGCCACCCAAATAATGCGCCTCCTGTTCATCTCCACCAACCGCTGCCGCATCCTCTTCCTGCCGTTGCCCCTGGGCCTGGCTGCGGTGGTGGCCGCAGTGGGCGAAGCCCATGAAGTCAGGGTCCTGGATTTCATGTTTGCCGAGGACCCCCTGGCCCAGGTGGACCGGGCGGTGGCGGAGCTGCGCCCGGAACTCATCGGCATCTCGGTGAGAAACATTGACAATCAGGACAGCCGCCTGACGGAAATCTATTTTCCCGAGATCAAAGACCTGGTGCAGCACTTGCAGGGAATCAGCCCGGCTCCGGTGGTCCTGGGAGGGGCCGGCTTTTCGGTGGCGCCCCTGGAATTCATGGAGTTTACCGGGGCCGATTTCGGCATGGTGGGCGAAGGGGAATTTTTTGCAAGGTTCTTGGAAGCCTATCCTGAAAAGGCATGGGACCAGGTTCCAGGCTTGATCTGGCGCCGGGACGGCGGCCTCAAGCTGAATCGGCGCCGGCCCATCCCCCAGCTCGATGTGCTGCCGGGTCCGGCCCTGGAATATTTTACCCCGCGCCAATACCAGGAGACCCCGGGAAGCGCCGGGTTGCCAGGCATGATCCCGGTGCAGAGCCGCCGGGGTTGCCCCATGAGGTGCATCTACTGCAGTACCCCGCTCCTGGAAGGGACCCAGACCCGGGCCTGGGCTCCGGAGCAAGTGGCCTCCTGGCTGGCGGCCTGGCATGAGAAATGGGGCCTGAACCGCTTCTATTTCGTGGATAATATCTTTAACTGCCCTGTCGATTACGGGCGGCGCCTCTGCCGGGCCATCGCCGCACTGCGGCTCCCCCTGGAATGGGTCTGCTTGATTAATCCGGCCTTTCCGGATCAGCAATTGTTCGAGCTCATCCGGGCTGCGGGCGGCGCCATGGTGCAAGTGGGTAACGACAGCGGCTCGGAACTGGTGCTGAGCCGCCTGGGCAAAGGATTCAAATTGCGGCAGCTGGAGCGCACCCTGAAACTGCTGCAAGCAACCAACTTGCCCTTCACCTGCTTTCTGCTGCTGGGCGGCCCCGGCGAAACCCGGGAGACCGTACAGGAGAGCGTCGCCTTCTTGGAGACTTACCAACCTAAGATGGTGAACTTGAAGGCCGGCATCCGCATCCACCCCGGCACGCCCCTGCACCGCCTGGCTCTGGCGGAAGGAGCAGTAAAACCTGAGGATAAGTTATTATGGCCCAAGTTTTACCTGGCCCCGGCCATCCGAGAGTGGATTTGGGATTATCTTGGGGAAGTGGCCGCCCGGCACCCCAACTGGATCTTATAGAGACGGTTCTCGGTTTCGGAGAATCATCAACGGAAAAATTAAGGAGTGGACATGGCTCCGCCAGATGACGAGAGGGAACGCCCCAGCTGGAGAGAGATAGATCAGCGCCGGGACCGGTCCGGGGGAGCGCGTCCCCCCCGGAAACCGCGGGTTCCGAAGAAACAGGAGGAAAAGCTCCGCCTGCAGGCATTGGCCCAGGCCGAGGCCCTGTTCCAAGGCAAACGGGCCCGGCCGGAGTATCAAAAAGACCTGCTGGAATTGGAGGCCAGTCACGGTACCAAGAGATTTGCCTCCTATGCCAGGAAGTTCCTGGAGGAATACGGTCTGCCGGGGGAATGGGGGGCGCTGACCCGGCTGCTGGAGTATCCGGACCCGGTAGTAATACAGGAGGTCCTGCAAGCCATGGCGTCCCAGGCGGGGAGCCGCAGCCGGGTAGAGCAGCAGGGTTTCAAGGGCCGGCTGCAGGTCCTGGCCCTCACCAGCCACCATGGGGAGGTGCGACGTTCCGCGGAGGAGATCCTGTCAGGAATGGAAAAGCAATAAACATACTTTATTATCTTGACATTAATAATATCATATTGTTTTTTATAAGGGGGCCATGAAACCGGGTGCTCCCGGTTACCCATGGCGGCCGTCTGGATTAAGCCGGCGCTCTCCGGGCCTATTTCAGCAGCCGGAGATCTCAGCACAGGGAGGTGCTCAGGTCATGAGAAGCAAGGATGCCCCTTTGGTTTCCAGCCTGGCATCAAGTCCAGGGCCTGCCCCGCCGGAATTATCCGAGATCATCACCCAAGATCCCGCTCTCCTTTTGATCCTTGCCCGGCTTCCCGCCTGGGCCCATTCCGACCTCCCCATCATGCTGACCGGAGAACCGGGGACCGGAAAAGAACTGGTGGCCCGGGCCATCTGTGCCCTGAATCCGCAGCGGCAGCCTTGCCTGCTAATCAATTGCGCCGCCCTGACGGAATCCCTGGCGGGCAGTGAACTCTTCGGCCACCAGCGGGGAGCCTTCACCGACGCCCATAGTTCCCGGCTGGGCAAGTTCCGGCTGGCCCACGGCGGCACCCTGTTCCTCGATGAGATCGGGGAGTTGCCCCTGTCGGTGCAATCCAAGTTGCTGCGGGCGGTGGAGCAGGGGGAGATCGAGCCGGTGGGCGGGGATGCGGCGGTGAAGGTGGATGTGCGGTTGGTGACCGCCACCAATCAAGATTTGCTAGAACGCATCGACCGGGGCTATTTCCGCCAGGACCTCTATGACCCCCTGGCGGTGCTGGAGATCCATTTACCGCCGCTGCGAGAGCGGGGCGGGGATATTGCCCTGCTGGCCCGGCACTTTGCCCAGGAGCTGGCCCGGCGTTACAGCCGCCCAGAGCCGCTGGAGTTTACGGCCGCCGCCTGGAGCTGCCTGGAAGCGCATAACTGGCCCGGCAACGTCCGGGAACTGAAGAACGCAGTCGCCCGGGCGATCCTGCTGCGCCATGGCAGTCGCATCTGCCAGGAGGATATCCAGTTGGCCTCACGCGTCGCTCTGGGGGAGCCGGGCCACAGTGGGGCCACCGGCGTCAAGGCGGCCGTCCGCCCCAGCCGGGGACGGCTGGAGGAGCTCTTGGGTGAGGCGCGGGGCAATATCTCCGTCCTGTCCCGGCGTCTCGGGGTCTGCACCAAGACCATGTATCGCTGGCTCAGGTCTGCTAACATTGACCTGATGAATTTCCGGAGGGTCACTCCCTCAATTAGAACATGCCAAAATTGCTGCCGCGGGGCTAACATCGACCTGATGAATTTGAGTTGGGGCACTCCCCTGGCCCTGTCCTGAGATTAACGGACTCCCTGGCCGGCGCTGCTGGTTAAACCAAAAAAGTGAAGCCGCCCTTCCCCCGAGGAAGGGCGGCTTTTTTTATTGGAACTCACAACTGAGGGAAATGGTGGGCTCGTGCCCGCCCTACAACTCAGGGCGGACACATGGGTCCGCCCCTACAACTCGAAACTCGAAAGCGGGCGACCCAGCGGGACGCCCCTACAGAACCGACTTCACCGCGATCTTGGCCAGTTCCACGATGCGGTCCGGGAAGACCCCGAAGCCGATAATCACCGCGGCCAGAGAGTAGTTCAGCAAGCGGGTGGGCAGGCTCAGGATTATCGGCCCCAGACCGGGATCGTCTTTGAAGTAGGCGGCATAGAGCACCCGCAGATAGTAGTAGAGGGACACGGTGCCGTTCACCGCGCCGATCAACACCAGCCAAAAATAGCCGGAGTTCATGGCCGAGGTGAAGAGCAGCAGCTTCCCGGTGAAGCCGATGGAGGGCGGCACCCCCGCCAGGGCGAAGATCCCCAGGATCAGGTTCATGCTGAGCAGGGGGCTGCGGCGGTAGAGGCCGCCCAGCTCCACAATCTTTAAATCCCGGCCGTCTGCGGCCACTTCCGCAATGACCATGAACACCGTGAAGTTCATCACCAGGTAAGCCAGGGCATAGTAAACCGCGGCGATGTACCCCGCCTCTTTCAGGGTCAAAATCCCTACGAGAAAGTAGCCGGCGTGGGCAATGGAGGAGTAGGCCAGCATGCGCTTGAAGTCTTTCTGGACAATGGCCACCAGGTTGCCTAGGGTCATGGAGGCGATGGAGAGGATCATCAGGGCCTGGGTGAAACCGTAGCCGTAGCCGGCGCCCAGGGCGGCGAAACGCAGCAGCAGGGCCACCGCCGCGGCCTTGGAGGCAGTGGCGATGAAGGCGGTGACCTGATTGGCGGCGCCCTGGTAAACGTCCGGGGCCCAGAAGTGGAAGGGAAAGACCGACAGCTTAAAGAAAAAGCCGGACATGGCCAGGAGCAGGCCGATGAGACCGATGGGGCTCTGAGTCAGTTGGGACAGCCTGGGCGCCAGATCGACCAGGTAAGTGGTGCCGGTGGCCCCGAAGATGTAGCTCAGGCCGAAGAGCATGAAGCCCGAAGAGACCGCGCCGATGAACAGGTACTTGATGCCCGCCTCCACGTCGATGCCGTCCCCCCGGCGCAGGGGCACGAGGATGTAGAGGGAATAAGAGGAGAGCTCCAGGGCCACGTAAATGGTGAGGAGTTCCACCGCCGAGACCAGCAGCATCATGCCGATAATGGTGGTGGTGAGAAACAGATAAAATTCGGCCTGCTGGCGCTCCTCGATGCCGGCCAGGTTATGGGAGATGGTCAGGACCAGGAAGAGGCCCAGGGCCAGGGCGAATTTGAAGATCTGGCTGAAAAGGTCCACCCGGTAGGCGCCAAAGAACAGATACCCCCGCTGAAAGAGGCAGGAGGCGGTTAGCAGCAACCCCACCGCGGCCAGTCCCAGGGCGATCCGGTAGTCGGTCTTGACCTGGGGCGCTCTCCTGAGGCTAAGGCAGAAAAAGACCAGGGCCAGGCCCAGATAATAGAGTTCCGGTCCGAACAGCATCACATTCATGGTCACATTCCCTGGAGAAATGGGATTATCGCGGTTTTAATCGTGCCCACCATCAGTTGCGGGAAGAACCCGAAGAGGATCAGGACGCTGATCAGGATCATGCGAGGCAAACCCAGAAAGGGGCTGACGTCCTCAAGATGGATGAACTTGGGGTTCGGTTCGTTGAAGAAGGTATTCTGCACCACTCGCAAGGCGAAGAGGGCGCCCACCACCAGGGCGGCGATGGCCAGCAGCCCCTGCACCGGGTAGACCTTGACAGCGGCGATAAAGACCAGCAGTTCGGCCCAGAAACTGGCCAGGCCCGGCACCCCGGCGCCGCACAGGGCCGCGGTGATGAAGAAGGCGGAGGCCACCGGCATGATCTTGGAGAAACCCCCCAACTGGAGAATGTCCCGGGTATGGGTGCGGTCATAGATATAGCCCACCGAAGAGAAGAAGAGGGCGGTCATGACGCCGTGGGCGAACATCTGGAAGACACTGCCGTTGAGGCCGTCCACCGTGCCGGTGGACAGCCCCAGGCAGACGATGCCCATGTGGGACACCGAGGAATAGCCGATAACGTACTTCAAGTCCGTCTGGGCCAGGCCCACGAAGACGCCGTAGACAATGCCCACGGTGGCCAGCAAGGCCATGAGCTGGGCCCAGTATTGAAAGCCCGCGGGGCAGAGATACATGGCCACCCGCAGGATGGCGAAAGAGCCCAGCTTCATGAGCACCCCGGCGTGGAGCATACTCACTGCGGTAGGGGCGGCCACGTGGCCCACCGGCGACCAGGTGTGGAACGGCCAGACCGCGGCCAGGACCCCGAAGCCGAAGAGCAGCATCACAAAGGCAGCCTTCTGGATCCAGGGGGAGAAGTGGGCGCCGTGCAGCCGGATCATGTCGAAGGTCTGGAGGCCCGAGGAGGAATAGAGCAGCAGGATGCCGGGGATGATGAGACCGCTGCCGGCCATCAGATACAAAGTGAGCTTCATGGCGGCGTATTCTTTGCGGGTGGAGCCCCAGACCAGGATGAGGATGTACATGGGCACCACGGCGATCTCGTAGAACAGGAAGAACATAAAGAGGTCATAGGACATGAAGACGCCGAAGACCCCGGTCACCAGGGCCAGCATCCAGATGAAATATTCCTTGGTGCGAACCTCCAGCTCCCACATGGTGAGGACGCCGGTGAAGATGACGATGCCGGTGAGCAGCAGCAGGGGGGCGTTCAGGCCCTCGACCCCTACGTGGTAGGTGATGCCGAAGGTCTTCACCCATTGGTACTGCTCCACGAACTGCAAACCCCCCAGGGTCCGGTCATAGGCCACGAAGGTGTAAATGGCCAGGGCCAGGGAAACGCCCGCAGCCACCAGGGATACGGCCTTGATGAGGAACTTTTGATCTTCCCGCAAGCAGAGGAGGATCAGCAGTCCCGCCGGCGGGGCCAGCAGCATGCAGGACAGAATGGGAAATGAAGCCAGGTGTTCGGTCATATCAGCGGCCCATCAGGAGGTAGATCCCGACCCCAGCCAGGACCACAACCATGAAGAAAAGATTGTATTGCAAAAAGGCGGTCTGGACAAAAGAGAGCAGCCTGCCGCCGCCGACGGTGGAGAAGGCCACCGCGTCCACCCCGCCGTCCACCACCCGCCGGTCATTGAAAGTGAACAACCGGGAAAAGGCGCCGTAAATCACGGTGTTGAGGAACCAGCGCCAGAAGCGGTCCATGTACCATTTCTGGATGAAAAATTCTTGCAGCCACGGAAGATTTTGGATGAATCCCTGGCACCTGGCGCCTTTGGCGCCCCAGTCGAACCAGGCCACTGCGATGCCGCCCACCCCGCAGCTTAAGGCGCCGGCCATCAGGAAATAATTAAGCGCCTGGGGATGGGCTTCCGCCAATAAAAACTTCTCCAGGTAGCCTTCGCAGAAACCCAGGGTCAGGGTGAAGGCGGCCAGGACGATGAGGGGGAAGGCCATGACCCAGGGCACCCCGTGGTGTTCGTCGTGAGCGTCGTCATGCCCATGGGCGGGATGAGCCTCCACGTGGCCGGGGACCTTCCCGTAGGCGCCGGGTTTGGGAAAAAGCATGACAAAGATCACCCGGAAGGAGTAGTAGGCGGTCAGGAAGGCGCCCAAAAGCCCCATGGCCAGCCAGAACTTGTTAGGCAGTTGGGACAGGGCGGTCATCACCAGTTCCTTGCTGAAGAAGCCGGCCAGGGGAGGGATGCCCGACAGGGCCAGGGCGCCAATGGCGATACAGATCATGGGAATCACCAGCTTCCGCCCCCCGCGGCTGGCCATGGTGAAAAAGTCGTTGGTGCCGAAATGATGAATGAAGACCCCGGAACACAGGAAGAGCAGGGCCTTGAAGGCGGCGTGGGTGGTGAGGTGGAAATAGCCGGCGAACATGGTGCCGGAGGCCAGTCCGGCGGCGGCCAGCCCCATGGACATGAAGCCCAGTTGGCTGATGGTGGAATAGGCCCAGACCTGTTTGATGTCGGTAGCCACCATACCGATGGTGGAGGAGATCAACAGGGTCAGGGTGGAAATGGCCAGGATCACGGTCATGGCGGTGGCCGAAGCCGAGAAGAACGGGAAGATGCGGGTCATGAGGTAGATCCCGGCGGCCACCATGGTGGCGGAGTGGAGCAGGGCCGAGACCGGGGTGGGACCTTCCATGGCGTCGGGCAGCCAGACGTGCAGGGGAAACTGGGCGCTCTTGCCCATGACCCCGCAAAAGATCAGCAGAGCCGCGGGGGTGAGCAGCCAGGCCGGCATGGCATTGGCCACCGCCGCGGCGTTAACCGTGGCGATATCCAGGTTGCCGTAAAATATGGTCAGGAACACCAGGCCCATGAAGAAACCGATGTCGCCGAAGCGGGTGACCACAAAGGCCTTTTTCCCGGCCTCCGAGGCGGAGAATTTCTCATACCAGAAGCCGATAAGCAGGTAGGAGGCCAGGCCCACCAGCTCCCAGGCGATGTAAAGCTGCAAGAGGCCGCTGGAGATCACCAGGGTGAGCATGGCCAGGGCAAATAGGGAGAGATCGGCGTAGTACCGCCCGAAACCCGGGTCGCCGCGCATGTAACCGATGGAGTAGATCTGCACCAGCCAACTGATGGTGGCCACGATACAGAGCATCACCAGGCTAATGGGGTCCAGGAGGAAACCGAAGGGCACCTTGACCGCGTCCGAGACCAGCCACTTGAAGTTATAGATGATGGGTTTTTCCAGGCCCCCCAGCTTGAAGAAAAAGCTCCAGGCGATAATCAGCGGGATAGTGGAGGCCACCAGGGAGATGGCCAGCGAGAGGTGGGGCCTGTTCCTGGTGAAGATCATGATCAGCCCAAAGGCCGTCAGCGGCAAAAATACCGTCAGGAGACAGCCCCAGAGGATCGGATCGCACGAGCCCATGGTTAACCCCTCAGTTCCGTGGCTTGATCGATATTCACGCTTTTCAGCTTACGGTACACCGCAATAATGATACTCAGGGCGATGGCGGCTTCCGCCGCCGCCACCCCCATGATGAACAGGGTGATGATCTGGCCCACCGCCGGATGCGGAGCCAGGAAGCGGTTGAAGGCCATAAAGTTGATGCTGGCGGCGTTGAGGATAAGTTCCACCGAAATCAGCACCGCGATGAGATTGCGCCGCGCCAGCACTCCGTAAAGGCCGATGGCGAAGAGCACCAGGGCCAGATAGAGGTATGTCTGCAACTGGTTAAAGAGCAGCATCGGTCACCCCTTGAGATCCCCGCGGCCGCGGCCGCCCCGGGCCGTGACCATGGCCCCCAGCATGGCCACCAGCAAGAGCAGGGAGATCAATTCAAAGATCAGGGAATAACTGGTCAGGAGGTAATGCCCCAGGGTGGTGACCGACCAATCGGAACTGCGCTCCGGGGCTGGGACCCAGGTGGTCTTTTGCAGCAGCATTCCCAGGAAGATGAAGACCGAGAGGGCGCCAACCAGGGCTGCCAGAATCTTCAGGGGATTCCGGGGAGGCCGGGGCAGGTAATGGGGGTCGGAAAGCATCACCGCAAAGCAGATGGCGATACAGATGGCCCCCACGTAAATGAGGATCTCCATCAGGGCCACAAAGGGGCTATTTAAATAGACGAAGACGCCGGAGACCCCGAACAGCGCCAGGGCCAGCCCCAAGACATTATGAAAGATCTTGCGGGCCGCCACGGCAATCAAGGCGCCCAGGATGGTCAGGGCCACCACCAGGACAAAGGCGGCGGAGGCCAGGTTCTGCGGGCTCAACAAGGCGCTCATTCTTTGACCTCTTCAGGCGGTGCCTTGGGGGGCTTGGCCTCCTCCGGGGTCTGGACGGGTTTGGCGGCCCTGGCCTGGGCCGCCTTGGCCGCGGTTTCTTTTTCCCGGGCTTCCCGGGCGGCCGCCTCGGCGGCCGCGGCCTCGGCTATCTCTGCCGCGGTGGGAATGGGGGTGAGGGGTAAACCGGCGGCCTGCTGGCGCCCTCGCAAGAGGGCCAGATGATCGATGACTGCATCCTCCCGGCGAAAACCCGCCAGGCGGTATTCCTGGGAATATTCCAGGGCCGTGGTGGGGCAGACCTCGAGGCACAGGCCGCAGAGACTGCAGAAGTAGTACTCGTGGACATAAGTGTAGGGCACCTTCTGCTTGGCCCCCGGCAGCTTGGTCCCTGCCACCGAGATGAGCTGGGAGGGGCAGATACGGGCGCACATCTCGCAGGCGATGCAGCGATGCGTCTGGGTCTCGGCATCCAGGAGCAAGCGGGGATAACCCCGATAGGCCGGGCTCATCTGGATCTTCTGCCGGGGGTATTGGACGGTGACTACGGGTTTGACGAAATAGCGAATAGTCACCGCCATGCCCGCCAGCAGGCTCCAGAAACCCGAAGCGATTTCTTTGAAATAACTCATCATGGCTCAGTCAACCTTAAGCCGCCCGCTCATCTGAGTTTCAATATCAGGGCGGTGATCAGCAGATTGGCGAAGGCCAGGGGAATCAAGACCTTCCAGGCCAGGGTGATCAACTGATCGAAGCGTACCCGGGGGAAGGTCCAGCGGAACCACATCATCAGAAAGATGAGGGCGTAGACCTTCAGGAGAAACCAGATCACCCCGGGCAGGATGGGGCCCTGCCAGCCCCCCAGAAAAAGGACGGCGGCCACCGCCGAAGTGATGAACATGTTGGTGTATTCCGCCAGAAAGAACAGGGCGAAGCGCATGCCGGTATATTCCGTGTGGAACCCGGCCACCAGCTCCGACTCCGCTTCCGGCAGGTCGAAGGGGGCGCGGTTGGTTTCGGCAGTGGCGCAGGTAATAAACAGGATAAAGGCCAGGGGCTGCACCAGGATGAACCAGTAAGAACCCTGGGCCGCCACGATGTCCGAGAGCTTGAAGGAGCCCACCATCAGGATCACGCTCATCACCGTGATCAGCAGAGGGATTTCGTAGGCTATATTTTGGGCCACCGAACGGATGGCCCCGAAGACCGCGTATTTATTGTTGGAAGACCAGCCGGCCATGAGGATGGCCAGGACCGCCAGCGTGGAAAAGGCCAGGATCAGCACGATCCCCACGTTCATGTCCTTGATGATCAGGGACCGGGAAAAGGGGATCACCAGGAAGACGAGCAGCACCGGCAGGAAGATGACGATGGGGGCCAGCCGGTAGACGGGCCGGTCCGCCTCTTCCGGGGTGATGAGCTCCTTGCCCATGAGTTTCAGGGCGTCGGCCACGGTTTGCAGGGCGCCGTGGGGCCCCACTTCCATGGGCCCCAGGCGGAGCTGCATGTGGGCCGAAACTTTGCGCTCCAGCCAGATGAGAAACAGGGCGTTCACCGCAACCAGGGCCATGACCCCGATGAGGCCGATGATCATCCTGCCTGCTTCCGTTGCCCAATATGACGCCAGCAGTTCCATAATTTTGCTCTCAGAACGCCTACCGGTCGATTTCCGGGATCACCAGGTCCAGCGAGCCCAGGATGGACACCAGGTCGGCCACCAGGGTGTCTACCGCCACTTCGGGGAGGATGCTGAGATTGCCGAAGGACGGCACCCGGAGTTTGATGCGGTAGGGTTTGCTATCGCCCTGGCTGACGATATAGCAGCCGAATTCGCCCCGGGCGCTTTCCACCGCCTGATAGACCTCACCCGCGGCGGGTTTCAGGCGTTTGGGCACCTTGTCCGCCATGATGGGGCCGTTGGGGAGCCGGTCCAGGGCCTGCTCGACGATCCGCAGGCTCTGCTCCATTTCCAGCATGCGGACGAGATAGCGGTCGAAGGCGTCGCCCCTCTCGCCGATGGGGATCTGAAAGTTGAAGGCCGGATAGGCGGAATAGGGCTCGCTCTTGCGAATGTCGTAAGCGATGCCGCTACCCCGGAGATTGGGGCCGGTGAGGCCGTATTTCACCGCCTGGTCCCTGGTGATCACCCCGACGTCCCGGGTGCGATTGATGAAAATGACGTTCTTGGTCACCAGCGAGTTGTAATCCTTGAAGCGGCTGCGCAGGCGCTTGATAAAGGCCCGGGCGCCGGTGACGAATTCCTCGTCGAGGTCCCGGGGCGCCCCGCCAAAGCGGTAGAAGCAGTAAGTGAGGCGGGAACCGGTGATCCGGTCCAGCAGGTCCAGGAGACGTTCCCGGTCATCGAAGGAATAGAGGATGGGGGTGAAGGCCCCCAGGTCCAGGAGATAAGCGCCTATCCACACCAGGTGGGAGGAGATGCGGTTGAGTTCGCTTAAAATCACCCGGATGAACTCGCCCCGCTCCGGCACCGTGAGGCCGGCGAGTTTTTCCACCGCCATGCAGTAGCCCTGATTATAGGCCAGGGCGTGCAGGTAATCCACCCGGCCCATGTTGGGCAGAAACTGGTGGTAGTTGCGATTCTCGGCCATGTGCTCGTGGCCGCGGTGGCCGTAGCCGATGACCGGTTCGGCCTTGGTGATGTACTCGCCGTCCATCTCCAGGAGTACCCGCAGGACCCCGTGGGTGCTGGGATGTTGCGGACCCAGGTTGAGAGTATAGGTCTTTTCTTCTATTCCTAGCTCAATCATTGCCCGGCTCGGCTCCAAAGTCTTTCAGCAAGGGATGGAAATCGGCGTCTTCCGGCAGCAGCAGGCGTTTCAGGTTGGGGTGTCCGGCGAACTTGATGCCGAAAAGATCGTAGACCTCCCGTTCGTACCAATCCGCCCCCGGGTACACCTGGGAGATGGTGGGCGCCTGGGCCCCCTGGTCCTCCTTCGCAAGAGAGGCGTGGACCACGGTGCGGCACAGTTCATCAAAGCTGGCGAAGTGATAGACCAGGGTGAAGGATTCCCGCAAGTCCACCGCGGTGAGGGATTCCAGAAAGCAGCCCTGGTCCAGCATGGCCTGGGCCACGGCCGGCATCTGCCCGGGCGCGGCGGCCACCTCCAGGTGATAGCCGGTCCTAGCGTAATCGCCGTCGCTCACCTGCGCCAGGTTCAAGGGGGCCAGGGCCGCTTTGATCTTATCCTTTAACATCTCTAAACTTCCTGAGGCGACCCCGTTTGGTGATCTTCTCTTCCAGCATGAGGATGGATTCGATGATGGCCTCAGGCCGGGGCGGGCAGCCGGGGATATAGACATCCACCGGGATGATCAGGTCGGCGCCGGGGATGATGGCATACTGGTTCGGGTAGTAGAAAGGGCCGCCGGAGATGGCGCAGTTGCCCATGGCGATCACCCACTTGGGGGCCGGCATCTGCTCATAGAGGCGCACCACTGCGGGGGCCATCTTCTTGGAGATGGTGCCGGCCACGATCATCAAGTCCGATTGCCGGGGAGAGGGGCGAAAGACCCCGGCCCCGAAGCGGTCCAGGTCGAAACGGGCCATACCCGCGGCCATCATTTCGATGGCGCAGCAGGCCAGGCCGAAGGTCAGGGGCCACAGGGAGTTGGCCCTGGCCAGGTTCAGGGCTTCTTCCAGGAGGCCCAAGCGGATTAAGGGCTCACCTGTCTTCGTTTCCAATTGAAAACTCCTCTGCGCCAGGCATAGACCAGGACCAGGGACAGAATAGCGATAAAGATGGTGACCTCCACGAAGTCGAGCCAGGCGTAGCCCTTGCCGTAGGCCAGCAAGACCGGGAAGAGGAAGAGCACGTCCACGTCAAAGGCCAGGAAGAGCAGGGCGAACAGGTAATAGATGACCGCTACCTGAATCCAGGCGCTGCCGATGACCGGCATACCGCACTCATAGATCTCGTCACGGGCGGCGCCGTAGCTCCGGGGGGCGATCAGGTGGGCCAGGACGATGGGGCCCAGGGCGAAGAGGGCGGCCCCCGCCAGGAAGACCAGGACGAAGGAGAAATCGCTCAAGGCCGGCGGGATTTCCAAGGCCAACTCCTTGTAATTTTTGGTACAACCCTGACATTTATATCCCAGATGAAAAATCGTAGTCAAGGAGTTTGTGAGCGCACCGGCCGATTTATTCCTGGAGCGGACTCTGGTGATAAATTTCAGGCCGCGGTAGGGATTGGCAGTTAAGCGCGGGGGTTCTGGCGGTGGCGCTCATGGGGGGTGAAGGAGAAAAGCGTTCCTGAAGGCCTATCAAATACCAACCTATGAACCCTTTTTTTTATCTCAGCGATGACTTAACCAAAAGGTAATGGAGCCATTTGCAATCTTGTCCTCAAAACTCCATCTGCACGCCAATTTCCAAGACCTTGGCCGGAGGGATATTTAAATAGGTTGACCGGCTCACTGCATTACGGAGCATAAAGGTGAAAAGAAACCTTTGCCACTTGGTCATGCTTTTTTTGCGGGCCGGGACGAGGTTGATGCGGCCCAGGTAATAAGTCACATTGTCCAGGTCGATATTGAGGCCCTGTCTGCGGGCTTTTATCAGTATTTCAGGGACATCCGGCATTTCCATAAAGCCGCTATGGCTGGTAACCCGGTAGACACCGTGCCCCAGCGCGTGGGTCTCCACCCGTTTATTTTCCTCAACTTCAGGGACATCAGCGGTGAGGACGGATAAGATTAACAGGGTTTCGGGCAAGGCGCTGGTCTGGGTAAGATAGCGCAGCAACATGGGAGGCACTTCTTTGTGGAAGGTGGAGAGAAAAACCCCGGTCCCGGGCAGGCGCACCGGTTTTTCCGCCGCGATTTTTTCAATAAACTTGTCCCTGGTGATGGTCATGGTCATCACCTTCAAGGCCAGGGTTTTCCAGCCGTCCCACCAGGTGACCATGAGAAACATGATGATCAGGGCCATGCCCATGGGGAACCAGCCCCCCGAGAAAAATTTACCCAGGCAGGCGCTGAAATAGGTCAGGTCCATAGTCCAAAACAAGAGGCAGAGGGGCAGGGCCTTAACCAGGCGCCACCGCCAAATCCGCGTAGTGATGAAATAAAACACCACCGAGGTTATAAACATGGTGCCCGTCACCGCTATGCCGTAAGCCGCGGCCAAATTTTCGGACTCCTTAAAGTAAAGAGCCAACAGAATGGCGGCCAGCATCATCAGCACGTTCACATCCGGGGCATAAACCTGGCCGGCGGCCATTTTGGAAGTGTGCAGGACCCGCATTCCCGGGAGGAAACCCAACTGCATGGCCTGCCGGGTTAAGGAAAAAACGCCGGAAATAATCGCCTGAGAGGCAATAATGGTGGCCAGTGTAGCCAGGGCTACCATGGGATAAACGAGAACCAGGGGAACCAAATGATAAAAAGAGTCGGCGGCGCTTTGAGGATCGGCCAGAATGAGGGCTCCCTG
>JBKQKO010000077.1:0-22317 GCA_052147455.1 Desulfobaccales bacterium
AGGCCCAAATCCTGATAGAGCGCTGGCGGCGAGAATACAATACGGTAAGGCCTCACAGTGCCCTGGGTTATAGGCCACCCGCACCCGAGGCCATCCAGGTGATGCCCAGAGATCCTGGCGCAGCACATCTCCGCCAGGATCTCTGGCTTGACTTGACCCCTAGACTAACTTAAAACTTGGTACAACTACTGGGGGCAGGTCACTGGGGAGAAGGCTCCCAATGGTTGGAACCTGGCTGATTCTATGGCTCTTAAGGGCATGGCTTTTGGTAAAACTGACGTTTATAATGCTACCCCATCCCAAAATGTATACCATTCCAGGGCGTTCCACCTTATAAATGAGGGCTTTCCAAATCTCCCGGGATGGCTGGATGGCGGTGAACCCTTAACCAAATCTAAAACCCTTATTTTTTGTCAATGGCCAGGATATATCCTGGCCATTCGTCCTCGAAGCGGTAGATGCTCTCCCGGATGTTGCCCCGACCCGGGTCGGCCAGGTAAACCCGGTCTCCCTTTAGCCTCTTGAATACAGCAAAGTGTTTTATCCCATGGCGTTCGATGTAGATTAAGACCGGCTCCTGCAGCTGGCGGAGTTGGGACATCTGGAGCTTGTACATGCCGGTGGTGTAGCCCTTTTTCTCCGCAGCCTGTTTTAAATCCAGCAGAGAGTAACCACGCTTGGAGATATCCTTGATTTCCTCCGGGCTTTTTCCTTCCAGAATCAACTTCATGATCTCCGCCTCGCTCACCTTCTGGCCGAAGCCGATCAACATTAACGTTGCCAGGGCGCCGCTACCGCAGGAATAATCAAACCCCTGCTTGACCACATCTTTGTCACGCAGTTCCTTCCAATTGGTCACCCGCTTGTATACCCTGATCCCGCCTGGGCTGAAGGGGTATTCCTTTTCGGCCCTGACCCCGGTGGAACCAAGCAGGAGGCCAAGCCCGCAAACCACAAGCAGGGTTTTTCTCACATTGATCATTGGTTAGAACCACCGGCAGACATAAGTAAGCCCGAAGGAAAAATTAGGGGCGTCGCTAGTCAGGCCGATCCCCACCACGGGTTCCAGGTAGCTATTGTTGGTTATATACTTATCCACGGTGAAATAGAATGAAAAAGGCGTGAGCAGGCTCCCAAAATCGTCGCCATGGAATCTCGGCCGGGTCATGAAAGAGCCCGCCAGCTTAAAGCTAATGGCTGTTTCATCGTTAATGGCGAAGCCGGTCCCCAGTAGGGGGTTGATGGCCTCCCCCGGCTGGAAGCCAGCTCTATCAAAGAAATGGGTGTAGGACAGGCTGCCGAACAGCACCACTGGGTCCACGGTCTTCACGAAGGAGATTCCGGGGTTTATCTGCCAGAAGCCCGTTCCGAGAGGGGTTTGGGTTATGGGGAGGAGATAACCACCCTTGCCCGTGTCGCTGCCGGCCAGGAGAAAGAGTGCCACATCCGGTCTTATCACGCGCTCGGTGAGAACCTGGTATTGCAGCCCGAAAAAGATATCCCCCAGGCCCGCGGTCTGGTGAATCGTCGTCTTGGTTTCTACGGGAATTTCCGCCCAACCGATGGCCACCGGCACGGTGACCAAACCTAAAAGCTTATTGGTAATGCCGTAACGTAGGGTAACGGGGAAGTCCAAGGTGCGATCCCTGGCCCCTAGGTAATTCAAATGAGAATTATCAATATAAGAGACATTCAGTTCGGTATCTAGTTTGCCTTTGGGCAACACTACTTTTTCGTCCCGGACAAAGGTTTCATCCACGTGTTTCCCCTCTTCCTCTCCTATCGTGGTCGGCTTTTTCCCGGCTTCAGTGGCCTTTTCTGTCTCTTTTTTGCCTTCCTCTTTATTTTCTTCTTGCGTACCTTCTTCAGACGGAGCGGATTGACCCCCTTTACCCCGGACGGTGGCCATGAGTTCATCAGTGGCGGGAGGGGTCTCGGAGAAAGGTGAGGCTGGCGGCGATCCGTTTTCCAGGCGTGTCATCAGCTGGGGGCGTTCAAGGAGATCGGCGCCTAAAAGGATTCGGATATCTATGTCCTTCTTAAGCTCCAGGCTCGTCTCCAGTCCTGCTCCCGGGAAAACCTTGCGGGCCAACTCCCGGGCGACTCTTTCCGCCCCGGGCCGATAATAGATCATGGTCTTTGTGGCGCCGAAATCCATGTAATTGCCAATCTTGGCTACCCAGAATCCTTCCTGGCGGAGCAGAGACTGGGTTTGATGGGCCAGATTTTTGGCCCGGGTGCCGTTCCTGACCTCAATGGCCGTGTCCTCCAGTTCGGCGGAGTTCAGGAGTGTTGGCGCGGGTGAGGGGAAGGGCTGGGCCACAACTTCCTTAGACAAAGGCCGTGAAGACTGCTGCTCCTTCCCGGCCTTTGCCAGGTTTTCTCCCAAAGGTTTCTGGTGACTGGCGGGGGGCATTTCCGCCCCGGTCTTTGCGGACATTTCCTGAGGCAAAATGGCTAAGGCGGGAGAAACTTCTTGCTTTTTCCGTTCAATGGCAACTATTTTGGCCTGATCCGACTTGATTATCCCCATCGAAGCAGAATTAATAATAACCTGCCCATTTTCTAACTTTAAAGAACCGAAAACCCTTTCCTCTGTGGCAAGGGTCACAAAGACCTGATCACCTATGGTTATCGAGACAATATTATCCCAATTAACATTCGTTATGTTGCCATCTTCTCCCAATATCGAAACTTTACCTTTCCTTAACTCAATTATTTTTCCACTCAATTTTAGCTCTTTCCTGTTGCCTCTAGCTAAAATAGTGTCGGCAGAGCAGATACATGACAATGACAATAATATCAATATGTTAATCAGTAGTATGGTGAGATATTTTTTATGGTTTTTTGAGATCATCTGCAATCCCCTTTTCACCGGGAAACTATCTGTCATGAGGTAATGCCTTCGCCTGGCAGGTTGTTGAAAAACTCTTTTCTTGAGAACCCCCAAAATCGCTGTCTATAAGGCCTAAAAGGTGTTAAAGTTAACGATAACAATATGTTATTTGGAGGCAGCGATTATGCGCGGTGACGATGTGCAGCAGGAAGCCATTTTCAGCTACCTTTCCCCCGAAGCTCGAGTCCCCCAGGATCATCCGCTCCGACCGATCCGGAAAATGGTGAATCAAGCCTTGGCCGAACTTTCCGGAGAGTTCCAGGCCAGGTATTCCCGGGAGGGACGCCCTTCCATCCCCCCGGAGAAGCTGCTGCGCGCCTTGTTGCTGCAAGTCCTTTAGGCGAGATTATGCAGCAGCCTTGGCCACCGCAATCCAAAAAAGGTTTTTGGGACGTCTTGCTCGGAAAAATTCCCCAAAATGTCTGTTCTTGAAGTCGAAATCCTTCGTCGACGGCATGGTAGCACAAATTTCACCACCGAAAGGAAATTTTTAAGCGGGGTAACTCATTAGCTTGGTTTTGCAATCTACAGAAATCCCTAATGATCCCATAGAACCTGAGATTATGCCGCATCCATAGCTATTTCTGTCCCTACGAGGTTTTGGAGCCTCTTTGCCCGAGTAAAATCTTCCAAACTATCCTCTTCTCGAAGCCAATTCTTCTCGCAGGTGGCAAAATAGCACAAATTTGGGCGTAAAGTCAATCTTCCCCAGATTTCGGGCATACAAATCCCTCGGCGACCAGATGCTATCTGGCTGATAAGCCTAAGGACCCCAGGCCAGCACTGATCGGTAGTGGTGTGCCAGAGGAAAGGCGGAGGCCACATGGACATACCATCTCTGGGCATGATAAGAAACCCTGGCGCCGACTTTGATTAATCGCTTGATCAGCCACTCCATGGACCGTTTCACTTCTTCACCCCAAACATAGAACTGCCGGATCATATGTAGAAGGTTGTAGGCCAGAACCCCCATCTGTAGCCTGGCCTGGTTGGCCTCGAACCTTTGGCAACTGGTTTTGTCCCACCGCAGAGTGTTCTTTCCTTCCTTGATCCGGTTTTCTATCTCGGCCCGGCCATTATAGACCTTGATCACCTTGCCGGCAGGTAGCCTGGAGTTGGTGATCACGAAGCCGATCCTGGGGAAAAGCTCGCCCCGATGCCACTCGATCTTGGCCACTACCCGGCGAGGCCGGTTCCAACTCTTGGCCTGGTAGTGGAGGTCAACAATCTTGACCTGAATGTCGCTCTGGGGCGGCCGGCCGACCGGACGACCGAGATGAGGGGCCATCAGCCTATCCAAGTTCTTATTTGACGGCAACCGAATGAAATAAGTCATACGCTGTTCTTCGCAATACTCGTAGGTTTCCGGGTTGGCAAAGGCAGCGTCGCTACGCACCCAAAAAAGCTGGAACCAGGGGCGGTAACGCTCCAACAGGGGAGTGATAAATGGAAGAGTGCCGTCGGCGGAATGGACGTTCCCCGGTCTCAGCTTTGCCCTCAGACAATCGCCCTCGCTGGTAAAGCAAAAAAGCGGATGGAAACAGTTCTTGGTAAAATGGCCATTGCAGGCAACTCCTTCCTGCTTGCCGTGGGCCGGGTCCTCGGTGGAATCCAGGTCAATGTCGGACCCTAGCGAAGCCGTCGAAAAAGGTTCTTGAATCTATGGTGATCTGAATTTTGAAATTTTTTTCCAAAGGATTGTGGCGATCTTCCTGATTTCTACCTTAATGATAATTAGGATGGAATCGGATAGTTATTACCTGGGGTTGGCCCTGGCCCAGGCGAAGAAAGGGTTGGTCGCGGGCGAGGTCCTGGCCCGGCCCTTTAATCGCCCCATGCCCTTGAGCAGCCCCTCCGTCTATACCGAAATTTTCTTGCAGGTACTGGTCGCCGGGGTGCGGAGAACCGGAAATATAATTAAATTATAGATAGTTAAAGTCACCATAAAATTTTCTTTAGAAAATTGCTTTTTTTAAAGATTTTTCTTGACAAGCGGATTTTAAATATTTACATTTCTATGACCAGATGAGCTAAACCCATCGCGAGATGGGGACAGAAAGCCACGGGTCTTGAATTGAGACAGCCGGGTTGCCTGGGAGGGCGACTCGGTTTTTTTTGCCGGGAGGGGAAGGAGTAAGATCCGGGATGACCTGAGTGATGTTGGAGCCTCCCCGGTTCCTGGCGGTGAGCAGGTTTTTCCGGGGCACGCTCCCTTCAAGAGTACCATATGACGGTTATCATTATGACGGATCCCCCGGGGAAGGGGCAAGAGAGCTAAACGCTGGCTGGAGTTATAATCCCGTTGGCGTCAAAAATCGACCATGCTGGGCATGGCCTCAACCGGTGAACTAAAAACGGCTTTAAGGAGGCACGCATGAGACCCCCCAAGGTCCTGAAAATGCTGACCATACTCACAGCATTCTGCTTGCTGATGGGGATGGCGGCAAGCGCATCGGCAGATTCGATCACCACAGCGGGAATTTATGTGAATGGGACAGAAGCGCTATCGTTAAATAACATCCTCGTGGGCCAAACGTATACAGCTCAAGGGGTTGCGGTGACCTTGAAGTCGTTAAATCTCGACCCAGGGATTATCTGGTCTGTCAATGCAACCAACACCACCGCAGGTCCCGAGAACATTCAGGTGAGTTTCGGTCCCTTCGCCACCCCCGGTTACCCGACCCCGCTTACGGTTTCTTCCTCAGTGGGGGGAACCCTCACCGACGGTAATGGCCTTAACGGTTCCTCCACCGGATCGGTTTCCATTGCACCCTATCTGGCTGATTATATTTCCATAAACTACACCTATAACGGCATAGGCTTAGTCAATGCCTGGGGAGTGGGCCCAGCATTTTCCGCGTCACTTGGTCACGGTCTTCCTTATAAGGGAGCCACCATCGACTACCCTGTTGATTACATTTATAACCAAACTCTGGTGCCCCTGGGACCCGGGAGCAACGATAACTTTTTCGAGGAAGTGTCATTCACACTCGGCTATAATGATTCCACGGGCCTGAGTGGCAACTGCAGTTTTGTTGCCATTCCCATCCCGCCCACCGCCCTGCTGCTTGGCAGCGGCCTGCTGGGCCTGGGCCTTGTGGGCTGGCGGAGAAAAAGGCAAAGCTAACGCTTAAAGCGAATCAGCGAAAAGGCGGGATGGGCATCCCGCCTTTTCTGTTTTCAAGCCGGTGTCATAACCTCGGGAAGGTGCGCGCCCTTCCGGCCGGCATCACCATTACTTGCTAAATGTTGCACTGGCACTCACAGTAGCCGAGGAAAAGGTTAAAATGTATCCGGTCGAAGTCTTTGTCACAGTCATAGGCGAACTCACGCCGTTCACGATGACCTGAGGGGCCAGCAAAGCAACCGGGGGGAGAGTGAAGCCCATGCCGCGCACGCAGCTCGCTTCGGCATCGGTCAGTTTTTGCCCGGGGATATCCGCGGCCCAGACTGAAGCCGCTAACCCCAAACACAGAACCATTGCCAATACGCAGACCTTCTTCATGTTGATCCTCCTACCTTGAATTAGTTTAATTACCTTTTTTTCAGAGCAGCTACTCGTTTCGCCCGCTTCCCAGATTCAGCCTTTTTATCCCCCTTTCTCTTCTGGTTTGGCATCTACAAAGAATTCTTTAAAATGGAGTATGCCTGATTAATTGATGGGCATACACCGGGGCAACCCTGTATTCAAGCGTTGGAAATCCTGAAAAACCGCTTCGGAAAACCCGAGGTGGATCCGGTTTTCTTGGACACGTGATCAACGTCAATTATTTTTTCCCGTAGCCCCACCGCTTAGAACTGCCTGACAGTGCAAGCCGAAGGCCGGTGGCTAACGGATTCGGCCTGCCGGCACCCAGCTTTATGCGGGGCAGGCCGAATCCGCCCAACTTTAATGAGATGGACTCTATTCCGGCCAAGGCTTGCCGGCGCCGGGGTGCTGATAACGGCAATTATTTTTGCTGACAACGACACCATGGTAGATTGCCCTTATTCTTGCGCCCGTTTAGCCTGTTCCATTCCCTTCTCCCGGGAGAAATACGATTTCTGGGAGCATTACTGGCGAGCTTCGATATGGTTACCATCAATAAATATGCCAAATACCGATTGTTCTAAATTAATAAAAATATCCAATAGGTACCCACCGGACTCGATAATTCGGGCCAAATCCGTCAACTGAAATAGAAAAAAATTCTTGGTGAATGAGGAATCTCTCATGTATTGAGAATGCCGGCCCTTGGAGACCCGGCAGCCTTGCGGAGGATTTGGGAGGAAGTGAAGAAGAAGATAGCAGGTGGTGGAAAAACTTCCGAAATGAAAACAACCAGGCCACGGGACAGTTTGCCAACAACCCGATAGCTGGGGATATTCAGCTCAATGATGACACAGTGATGCACCAGGCGATCGATGGCCGCGGCCGTGGTCAGGGGATCTTTAAAAATGGTATCCCATTGGGAGAACGGCAGGTTGCTGGTAATCATGACGCTACCCCGCTCATAGCGTTCGGCCAGCAGGGTGAAGAACACTTCCATCTCGTCACGGGACTGCTGCACATAGCCGATGTCGTCCAGGATTACCGCCTCATATTTGCTCAACTTCTTCAACCACCGGGTTAATTTCAGCTCCTGCTTGGCCCGCAGGAGTTCCTGGACTATCAGGTTACAGTGGCCAAAGTAAACCCGGCGCCCATTACGGATCAACTCCTGTCCCAATGCACATACCAGGTGGGTTTTACCGCTGCCCGGATTGCCGAAGACCAGCACATTCTCCTGGCGCGCCAGAAACGAGCCGGTCCGGATGGTTTGCATCTGGTTGACCACCTTGCGAGGCAACCGGTTCAGGTCAAACCCGGCGAGACTCTTTTCCAAAGGCAACTGCGATTCCCGGAGTAATTTCTCGATGCGTTTTTGCCGCCGGACTTCACATTCCCGCGCCGCCACCTCCAGGAGATAATGCTCATAACCCAACGGCTCTTGCTGAGCTTTCAGGGCCGTCTCCTCGAAGCATGCCCGGATTGTCGGGAGATGGAGTTCCTTCAAATAGTTCACTAACTGCCCTCGCAGTTCGGTCATGGGCATCATCCGGGCAACCCCTCCTGGTGGAGCAGGACATCATACATGGCCAGATTGATCTCCGCCACGCACACCGCCGTAAGGGGAGCAGTTTCCGGGCCAGAGCCGAGGCGCTCTTTTACTGCCGCCGCCGTGATGGGCTGCTCTATCTCTATCAACTGCCTTAAGGCCGCATTCACCCCGCTCTCGGTCTCCTTGGCGGCCAGGTACAGGATCTTCAGATATTCTTTATGAGCTCGCAGTCCATCCTGTTTCCTGAGGAGATCATAAGCCATCCGAAAGTAGCTGGTGGGAAAGAGCTCCTCCCGGTAACGATAGTTCTCAAAAGCGCCAGGTTTGCGGACCAGAGAGTCGATGATATGGCGATAGTTGATGTCATGCTTGCCATGTCCGGATAAACGCGGCAGGCGGTGGATCTGCTGCTGGCTATACCAGACTTCGAGCCGCTCGGCACAAAGACGCACCTCCACCAGTTCACCGATCAGGCGGCTATCGACACTATAGGTGTTCTTCTTCGCCCGAATGGTACTGCTGGGGCCCACCCGTAACCTTTCCTTCTGAGCGTCGTCCACACGACGCGCCGGCAGCCGCCGGAGCACCTGCAGCTCTTCCCCTAGGCGTTCCTGGCGACCGCTATTCAATTGCTTGAAGAGCGTGCGCAAAAAGCCGCCATAGGCTTCCCGGCTCTCAAAGTCACGATGACCTCTTAATAACAGGGCCTGCTCTAAAGCCCGTTTGAATCGGTGGTGCCGCTGTTCGACATCGCCGTTCTCGTGAGCCTGGCCGGCTTGAATCTTGCGGCCCTGCAAACCATAGTGACGCAGCAGCGCCTGGTAACGCCGGGTGAAGGCTTCGGGATTGAGATAATTATTCACGGCTGCCGCTAGGCGGTCTGACTGGTGTGCTCCCGGCACGCCGCCGAGTTCCCGGAGAGCGTTCTGCAGGCCCTCACTGAGACTCTCGTAGCTTTCCGAAAAACAGATGGTGCCCGTCTCCCAGTTCGAATAGGGCAGGACGAAGTGGTACAGGAGATGGGGAAAGGCTTCGCCCCGGATCAGCAGCCCCGCCACGGCCCGCAAAGGGCCCAACCCAAGGGAAAGTACAGGGTAGCCTGTAAAATGCTTAAATCGCCCCATGAAGGCGTTGCCACCCGACCATATTTCGCTTATAAAATTATTGGCCTGGGTTTCATAACCGGGGGCGCTTCGGGATCTCCCCCGAGACCTTGCGAACGGATTTTTGATGTGGTGTCCGTGAGGAGCATACAAGGCCGGGGGGGCAGGAGTCCCGTCCCGGGGTTTCGCTCCTGGGCCGGGAATTTCTGTGGGGGTGCCAGGCGGGGGCCCGGAGCCGCGGCCGCGGCCTGGACAGGGGCAGGTGAAGGGGAGGCCGGCGGCCTGGACGGAGAGGCGGAGGTTCCCCTGGTCTGGACGGCCTGGGACGGCCCAGAATGAGAGATAAGGGCGGGACCCTAACCCTTACCCTTCACACGGGGGGAATCGTGCGAAAATGACCCGTGAGCCCCGTGATTTTGGGAAAGAAATGGGCATGGTAGAGCGAAGAATCACCCCACGGGCGCGGGGAAGGTGCGGAAAGTGTGCCGGGAGAGAATATGCTGCCATCGGCGAGGGGACGGGGAGGTGACAGCCAATTTGATGCCAACCAGCATCGGACCTTTGAGTATGGCAGTATTGCGGCACCACGATGAAGCTACCCCTACCGCCAGGAGGGGTGCAATGATTCTTGTTAATGAAATAGCCGGGATGCCCTGAGGGTGCAGCTCGGCTTTTTGTTTCCATCAATAGGCTCCGGCCTGGGAGGTACACAGAATGAAAAGATTGGGAATCCTGTTAATCGCAGTAATGTTGAGTTTGGTGCTTGCCTGCGGCAGGCAGGAAGTGAAAGCCCCCGCTAAACCGGCCGCCCCGCCGGAAAAGGCCGAGAAAGCAGCGCCCCAAGCCCTACCGGCGCAGGTCGCGCGTATGGAGATTCACTCGTTTCAGTCCATGACGTTGACGGATCAGGAATTCTTGACCGGTAGCAAGGAAGGCAAACCAGTCACCATCGCGGGCGAGCTTCGCCTGCCTCGCCCGGGAAATGATCGCCTACCGGCAGTCGTCCTACTCCATGGCTCGGGCGGAGTGGGAGGTAACGTCCTGGATTGGGAACAGTATCTCAATGCAATGGGAGTGGCAACCTTCGTCCTCGACAGCCTCACCGGGCGCGGCATCGTTAATACCAACTTCGATCAGTCACAACTTGGACGGCTCAATATGATCGTCGATGCTTATCGCGCCTTCGATGTCCTGGCGAGACACCCAAGGATCGATCCCACGCGGATTGCACTTATGGGATTTTCGCGGGGTGGCGAGGCTGCTCTCCACGCGAGCCTGAAGCGATTTCAGCGCCTATACGGTCCTGCGGGTCAGGAGTTTGCAGCCTACATCGTCTTCTACCCGCCGTGTTTCACGGTCTACCGCGACGACGAGGACGTGGCGGACAAGCCGATCCGGATCTTTAATGGCAGCGCCGATGACTACGACCCGGTTGCGCCGGTTCGTGCCTATGTTGAGCGGCTGAAGGCGAAGGGCAAGGATGTCCAGCTTACTGAATATGCTGGCGTAGGACATTTATTCGATGGTCGGGCGTATAAGACGCCCCTAAAGCTTGAGAGAGCGCAGACGTTCAGACGATGCGAATTGGCAGAGGCAGAGAACGGTGTGATCGTCAATGTCAAAACCAAGCAGCCGTTCACTTACGCCGACCCGTGCGTGGAATATGGGCCGACGCTGGCTTATAACGAGAAGGCTTTTACCGAGGCTAGAAGGGCAGTCAAGGACTTCGTCACTGCTACACTTAAGCCTTAACCCGAGCCTTTGGAACGGTGGCCTGCCTGTGAAGGCGCGAGAACGAAATCGGCGCCTAACCCGACGATGCTGAACTGCGGCATTATCCAAATGCAAGATTTCTGCTATGACTGGGAACTTATCAAGACCCCAAAATCTTCCCTTATCCAGATCATATCTGGCCTTTTTCCCGCTCCAGCGATAATTTTCGCTCCTGGCCAGATATTAATTATCTAGGGGAAATTTGGGCCTCCCAGTTAGAAGGGATTGACTTAAGACGGGCTGGATAAAGTTCTCAGCGAGGACCTGAGGAATCCCAGAAAGGTGAAAAGCCAGGCAGCCAGAGCGATAATCAAGCTGCCTCTGGCCAGGTGCTGCAAGGCCGCGATTTGGACGATCCCGGCCAGTTGCCAGGTGCAGACCGTGTACATACCTAAAGGGAATACCATACCCCAGGAAGCGGGCGTATAAACCATTGGGAGCCGCCACACTGCGTGGCGCCAGGTCATCAAAATGATGACCAGAGGCAGCCAGCAGGTGGCAGAGGCCCAGGCCAGAATAGTGAGACCTAAGAGCAAAGGGCGAAGTAGCTCTAAAAGCCCGCTCCCATGGCGGTTGGCTATTAGGGTAGCACCGGCGAGGGCGGTGATGGCCTCGGCTCCCGCCGTGATCCAATAAGAAGGCTCAAAGTCCGCGGGGGCCAGAGGGAAAAACAGCAGGCGGTAAAATATCAGCGTAATAATAATAACATAGAGAATGAGGCCCACGAGAAACAGACTCAACGACCCAAAGACGAGTTCTGCCTGCCAGGCGGGAATCTGTGATACTACCAAGGAGGTGAGAATCGCCATGGATTGGAAGCTCACGGTGGTTAACATCCATGCGCCGCTAATGCTTTCAGGCAAAGTCGGCTTGACCGGGGAGATGATGAGGATTGAGAAGACGCTATAGATGAGCAAGATCCCCGAGCCCATACCTAAACACCACAATGCCACGCCCCAAACCTGGGCTTTAAGCAAGATGATGCATTGGCTTCCTAGAATGCAGGTCCCGGCGATCACAGTAAAAAATCCCACGCCCCGGGAATGGCTTTGTAAATCCTGCAGGACGCTTCGAGGATAGAAGGTCAAGCGGAGCAAGCTGAGGCACCAGAGAATCAGGTAGAACCCAATATTCACCCAGAACAGGATCAATGCCAGGAAAGCGAGCCCCATCAGGTGGCAAGCCAGAGAGACGATGCCCGTGGACATTACCAGGGCAAAGTAACCCGGGGACATCTGGTCCAAAAATAGAATCCAAATTTTGTTGGAGGGGTTATTCACTCCGGTCTTTTCCGATAGACCGTTTTGACCAATCCCCAGCGGACTTCCTCGGCCAACTCCCCGAATCCCGGCATCATGGTTCCCGGATAGCCCTGGGTAATCACCTGGAAAGCCCGCTGGGGCACCACGTTATAGACCCTCAGGTCCGGGGGCGGGGGTTGAAATCCACGGGACACGGGTGAGCCCCCGCCATCCGGTCCGTGGCAGGCGGCGCAGGTTTTGGCGTAGGTCGCCTCCGCCTGGGCCAGGGCCGGCGGTGCGATTAAGTGGGGGATATCCCCGGGACGGGCGAAAACCTGATATTTCCCGGCGAGATAGGCCATGAGGTCGTCCACCTGGTAGCGGTCATAAATGGTGAAATAGCCCATGCCGGTGCCGGAGACCCCGGAGAGGATAATGTGGTAGAGATACGGACGGGTGGTGCGGATGGCCGTCAAATTTTCCGGAGGGATTAAAAGGTTTTTTGCTTCGACGCCGCGGCCGTCGGCATTTTTGCCATGGCAGAAGGCGCAGCTCTGTAGAAAAATCGTTTCGGCGTTGTTGTATGAAAAGGGGAGCGCGGTGCGATAGGCGCTGAGGGCCTCCGCCACATGAGGTTCCAGCACCTGGCCGTATTCCCGGGCGTTGGCCGCCACGGTTTTTTCCAGGGGTAGAAGCTGCTTATTTTGCAGCAACTGGCGGGTGAGGAGCATGGCCACCAGGACCAGCATCACCAGGGGGAGAACGGTCCTGAGAGTCAGCGGGGCGCCATGGCGGACGGCCCCGAAAATCACCCAAAGCAGGAGGACCGCGCTCACGACCCCGACGACCAGGACCGCCTGAATGATGGGATCGGGTTTTACCAATAAAGAAGTGTAGAGGAGCAGGCCCAGGGGGACCTGCAACAAAACCCCGGCCGATATCCAGGGCAAGAGGGCCGCCCTCCCCGTATCCAATTTGGCGGTGAAAAAATAATGAAAGGCCGCGCCCAGGACCAGGGAAGCCCCCAGAATATGCAGGAACCGGAAGAGCCAGTGCCACGCCAGGGGGCCAGGGAACCGGAAACCGCCTTTGGCGATGGCCAGCCACTGGCCGGAGTTTTCCGCGGTGGTGAGCACCGCCACCAAGATGCCCGGCACTAAGAGGAGGGCGACAAGAGCCAGCAAGGCGATGGCCAGATGGTAGCGGCGGTGGGTTTCAATGCCGTGTCCCAGGATGTCGAAAGACAGGAAGGCGATGATCAACAAGGCAATGAAGAACATCCAGTAAGGGGCCAAAAGATTTGTGGCGGTAAAAAAGCTCGTGGCAAAGGCAACCTGCATGAGGAGCAAGGGGGCCACCCCCAAGACCACCGCCAGGCTCTTATGGGCCATAAAGGTCCGGAGAATCCGCCGGTCCAGCAATAGTTCCCGGGACCTACCGCCCCAATGAAAATCAACGAAAAAGAAGACCGCCAGGATGGCCGTCCCCAGGGTGATCAATACAAACAGCAGGTGGAGGGTGAAGGCAAAGAACAACAGGCCTTGCAGCCAGGCCTCGGGCAAGGGTTTGGCCAGGAGAAGGTCGAATAGCCTATTCATGGCTCACCTCCCCGTTCAAGGGGGTGTAACGGGAAGGGGCGCTGAGATGAATCCGGTCCTGGGCCAGGCGGTAAAGGAACCGGGCCAAGATGCGGCGCTCGGCCTCGGTGCCGGAGAAGGGCGGCATAAAAGGCACCATCTCGTTGATGTGCGACAGATACACAAAGATGCCGTCTTCCGAGCGGTGTTTCACCCGGGTGCGGATGTCATTCAGGCCGCCAATAGTATGACAGGCGGAGCAATTCTGGGCCAACAGAAAGGCTCCCTGGTTTTCGGGGTCGTCCTGCCCCAGCATATTGAACCAATAAGCATTGGCCAAAAGACCTTGCTGGTCCAGAAACGGTTTCTCCTGGAGCAGGACGTTGGTGGCATAGAGATACCCGGGTATCAGATAGGGGCCCCGCATAAATTCCCGGGACCGCTCAAAGGCGAAGACGAAGACCACTGACAGGACCAGGGCCGGAATCACCAGGACCCGAGCCGCGGCGGCCTTGCGGCCCCAGGCCAGGCCGGCGCAGGCCAGAACCACCACCAGGGCGATGGCCACGGCGGCGAATAAGACGCCGGGGTGCTGAGACAAGTGGGAAGTCAGGATGCCATAAATGATGTGGGTCTTGTAGCGAGACGGCACTACGGCATAATACCACCAGATCAGGGAAGGGATCAGCGCCACTGCGACCAGGCAAATCCTTCCCAGGAGGCGACCGGCCTCCCGGCGGAACCGGGGTTCCCGGCGGCTAAAGAGCAGGTAGGCCATGGCAAAGAGCGATCCGAGAGTCAGGGCGATGGCCAGGCGGAGTAAAAGCTGCGGCAGGAAAGTGGGGTTAAAAAATGCGGAGGATAGGCTCTGTTTCCACGGCCAGCCATCTGGGGTGAGCATGAAGCCCAGGATCCCGGTGATCAAAAAGGCGGAGCCCAGCGACATGAGGATATAGCCGGCTCCCAGGTAGACATGGCGCCGCTTTTGGACGCCGCTCCAGCGGTCCCAGGTAAAGTAATAGACCAACAGGATCACCAGTTCGGTTACAAAAACCAGCCATTCCATAAACCACGGCCAGTAGAACACCCGGAGGAGCGACCCGATGCCGCGGGGGGACAGGGCGCTGGTGGTTACCCAGATGCCCACGCCGGTGACGGCGCCCACCCCGGTGATAATAATGATGACCCTCAGCAGCAACCCTCGCGAGAAATTCTCCCAATCCGGGTCCTGATCCCGAAAGGCCAGATATTCGCTGAGGACCACGATGGTCATGGCGCCAATGGCCAGGCCGTGGCTGATGAGGACGTGCACGACCGCCACGATGCCGATGGTCATGCCGTTGCCCAGGTAGGGTACTTGAAAGAGGGGAAATTCCATTCTTCCCTCCCTACCGTTCCACAAAATGAGGCCGGGGTTGGGCGGTCACAAAGGCCGCCACGTCCCAGGCCTGTTCTTCGGTCAAATGCGGGTCCTCAAAGGGCATGTTCAAATAGGCAAAGGCCGAAAAAGTCCGGGGGTGGGAAGTACCCGCACCATCATTAAAGGACTCTGGGCCCCACAGCGGTGGGGCAATCTTGGTGCCCCCGCCGGTGCTGCCGTGACAGGCGGCGCACTTTTCTTGAAAAACCTGGGCTCCCCTGGTTTTGTCCGAGGACGCGGTTTCCTTCAAGGGTCGCAACCCCAGCCAGGGGATCTCCCCATAAATGGGCAGCCCCTGGGAGATCCACTGATAGTAAGTCAGGATGGCGGCCATCTCCTTGCTGTCCGCCGGCAGGGGCTTACCGTTCATGCTCCGTTCAAAGCAGCTATTGGTGCGGCTTACCAGGTCCGTAGCATACTTTTCCCGGGTCCGGTACCGGGGATAGGTGGCCCCCACCCCCACCAGGGATAAGCCGCCGTTCCGGCCGCCATCGGTGATGCCTCCCTTAAAGTGACAACTGACGCACCTCAGCTTGTCGCCCACGTAGGCGGCCGCATATTGGCGGGTGTTTACCATGAGGTTATAGCCCAACAAGACCGCATCCCGGATGGCTTCCGGGGCCTCCTGGGGGGACGGTGGATTGTAGACCGCCCGGAGGGACCCCGGGGGCGATGCCGGGGCGGTGCTGGAAATTCCCGAAGTCTCGGAAAAATGCAGAAAATTACTAAAAACCAGAGAGAGGACTCCCCCTACTACGGCGAAGATGAACACGATGACCAGGGAGAAAGCCATTTTGTGATCAGCCATGATTGACCCCTTTTCACTCTGATATCATAAAGCACGATAGTGAGAACTTCCAGGAAAGATTCATTTTTTTAGTGGCTTGGGCAGCCACAGACATTTTGGATCAACGGGATAATTGCGCTTGCTGAGGCAGGGCCCCGAGAACCAACAGACTGATATGGCCGGCCACCTGAAGATGAGGCCGAAGGCTCAACAAAGCTGTTAGCCGGGGGTTGGATTTTCATCAGAAGATCCTCCCCGCTCCGTTAACCCTAAAAAACCACGCTGCCGACCGGGATTGGCCTACTCGAAACCTCTCGGTTTCTCGCCTCCGCAAAGCCCGCTTTTACCACCTTGCCCTTGACCCCAGGTATGCCGAGCCATTTATTACCGCGGAAAGATTATGCTGACTGGTCCGATAAGTGAGATAGTCCTTTAGATTACGATCCTGCGGAGTTATGGCTTCCCCCATGTCGGTTGGCACCAAGCTGCTGATGCACGCGGCAGATTTTCCGCAACTCCTGGTAGCCTTGGACCGCCTGGGCTTGTGGCTATCGTCAGCGCCTGTTGGGGGTAAATTTGGCAGATGCCAGAGGTTCAAAACCAAGACGGTGAGGCAAGGACCTGCCATGTGCCAGGGACACATAAATGACCGCTGTGGTCCACCATTAATCACAGAGGTAGAAACTGTCCATATCCACATCATACCTGCAATTTTTAAGGCCTCGGCGATAGATGCCGAGTTTGGCAAGCTAGTCGCTATTCTTTACAGACTCTCTTCAACGCGACATCAATGCGCTACGGGTAAGAGCCAGGGCTTTTTCCCAGGGTCGAAGTTGGTATATGCATCCACTCTTGACTTTTCCTCTGGGGCACCATTATCTGGCGGTATTGGCCTGGGGTTCATAGGCCTACTCCCCACCAAGAATCTCCGAACCAAGGGGCTGGTATGTTCAAAATCTGCAAATAATAGATTTTGATGGTAACTCGTGCTATTGTGGTTTGAAGCTCTATCCCTTCCAAAAGACCTTCGGAGGCGATTCCATGGCCACAGAAGGTTTCAAACGCAAACTCGCTGCCATCCTCAGCGCCGACGTGGCAGGTTACAGCCGCCTCATGGGTGAGGATGAAGCTGCGACAGTGAGGACCCTGGAGACCTATAAAAGGGTCACCTCCGATCTGATCCAGCAGCATCGAGGCCGAGTGGTGGATGCTCCCGGGGAGAACATCCTGGCCGAATTCGCCAGCGTGGTGGATGCGGTGCAATGTGCCGTGGTGGCGCAGAAGGAGATCCAGGCCCGCAACCTGGAGTTACCCGAGACGCGGCGCGGCTTATGAGCGCCCACAGGAAAAGGACATGGCTGAGCAATCGGAGATGAAAGAGCGCATCCAGGCGGTGATCCGTGTGGCAAGCGGCAACTTTCTGGAAATGTATGATTTCATTGTATATGGCTACTACGCCAGATATATCGGCCAAGCCTTCTTTCCATCGACGAACAAGTTCGTCTCGCTAATGGCTTCGCTCCTAACCTTCGGCGTGGGCTATCTCATGCGTCCGATCGGGGCACTCGTTATCGGGGCTTATATCGACCGGCACGGCAGACGCAAAGGTCTGATCCTCACCCTGGGACTGATGGCAATCGGCACATTCACGATCGCAGCCACACCAGGCTATGCTCAAATCGGCGTTATTGCTCCAATTATAGTTGTATGCGGCCGCCTTTTGCAGGGGCTCTCGGCCGGTGTCGAACTGGGCGGCGTCTCGGTTTATCTGGCCGAAATCGCGACACCCGGCAACCGTGGCTTCTACTGTTGTTGGCAATCCGGCAGCCAACAGGTTGCAGTCATATTTACCGCCATAATCGGCGTAGGGCTTACTTTCGTGATTACGCTTCAGCAATTGGCCGACTGGGGCTGGCGAATACCACTTTTAATCGGCTGTTTGATCATACCCGTGATCTTTTGGTTCCGCCGCTCCCTCGAGGAAACCGCGGTTTTCCGCAGCCAGAAAGATCATCCGCGGGGACGTGAGGCCCTTTCAATCCTGGCCGCCAATTGGCGCCTGGTGCTCCTGGGCACAATGCTCTCGATTATGACCACGACGACCTTCTATCTAATCACCGCCTATACTCCAACGTATGGGCGCGAGGCGCTTCATCTGGCCGTGCGGGATAATCTGATTGTGACGCTTTGTGTGGGACTGTCGAATTTTATCTGGCTGCCGATCGGCGGCGCGATATCAGACCGTATAGGCCGCCGGCCGCTCTTATTGCTCATTCCGTCGCTAGCCATTCTGACCTCCTATCCGGCCCTGCTGTGGCTCGTTGCGGCGCCTTCCTTCGGCAAGCTGCTCATAGTCCTGCTCTGGTTCTCATTTTTCTTCGGCGCTTACAACGGGGCGATGATTCCCTTCCTGGCGGAGATGATGCCGCCGCAAGTGCGCACGGCCGCGTTCTCGCTTGCCTTCAGCCTGGCGACGGCAATCTTCGGAGGATTTACTCCAGCCGTTTGCACCTGGTTAATCCAGATGACGGGCAATCGGTGTTCCCCCGCCATTTGGCTGTCCACGGCGGCCGCAATCAGTCTTACGGCCGCTCTACTGACCCGGGGTCTAGCAGAAAAGACCCGGCTGCACGACTCTATCACTTTAGGCACCTCGGGGGTGTTTGCGGGCAAGTAAAGGCGAGCCCGGCGATCTGCCCCTGTCCCGAGTTAGAAGTGCGCAACATAATTCAAGCCCTGGAATGACAGCAATTACCCGGATCACCCCGGCGTTTTTCGACGACAAAAGAGCCGGGGGTCGAGAGGTTCGCCGTGCGGAAAGCTGCCCCCATCATCAGAAGCCTGGCCTGACATAAAGTTAAGCTTAAGAATTCAGAGAGCACTCTATGGACTGTCGCACTGAATGCAAAGCCGATTTTTCACACACATTCGACGTACTGGTCATCGGCGGAGGTAATGCGGCGCTGTGCGCCGCGATGACTGCGCGGGAAGCCGGAGCGCGCGTAGTGCTGCTTGAAGGGGCCCCTAAAGATTTTCGCGGTGGAAACAGTCGTCATACGCGCAACCTTCGTTACCTGCACGAAACCGGGAACAACCATCTGACCGGCCCCTACCTCGAGGATGAATTCTGGGACGATCTGATGCGTATAACGGGCGGACAGACCAACGAGCATCTGGCCCGCCTGATCATCCACCAATCGGCCAACGTGGCGGAATGGATGAAGAGGCACGGATGCACCTTCCAGCCGTCCATGCGCGGCACGCTTCATCTGGCCAGAACCAACGGCTTCTTCCTGGGGGGCGGCAAGGCCCTGATGAACGCCTACTATGCCACTGCACACAAACTGGGGATCGAGATACTATATGACGCCGAAGTTCAGGATCTCGAAATCTTCGACGAGACATTCATGGGGGGATCGTTTGTACTGCAGGGGGCCTTGAAGAAGGTTAGGGCCAAGTCCGTGGTTGTGGCCTCTGGTGGATTCCAGGCGAACATCGAATGGTTGAAGGAGTATTGGGGAGATGTGGCTGATAACTTCCTCATCCGGGGAACGCCGTACAACAAAGGACGCATGTTGAGGGTGCTTCTGGACCGGGGGGCCAAACCCGTGGGCGACCCGCGCCAGTGTCATGCGGTGGCCATAGACGCACGGGCGCCCAAATACGACGGGGGGATTGTCACACGTTTGGACTGCGTGCCGTTCAGCATCGTGGTCAACAAGCACGCCAGGCGCTTCTACGACGAAGGAGAAGACTTCTGGCCCAAGCGGTACGCCATCTGGGGCCGCCTCGTGGCTCAGCAGCCGGATCAGATTGCCTATTCCATTATCGACTCCAAATCCCTAGATCTTTTCATGCCCTCGGTTTTTCCGCCCGTCGTGAGCGATTCCATCGGTGAAATGGCTGTCAAATTGGGGCTCAATCCAGCCGCAATGGAAGAAACCGTGGGCAATTTCAATCAGTCCATCCGGCCCGGCACCTTCGATCCCACCGCTCTGGACGACTGTGTGACGGAGGGGTTGGAACCGGTCAAGAGTCACTGGGCGCGTCCGTTGGATACCCCGCCTTTTTACGGATATCCCTTGAGGCCGGGCATCACTTTCACTTACCTGGGCGTTACCGTCAACGAGCGAGCGCAGGTGATCATGCAGAGTGAGCGGCCGGCCCGGAATATTTTCGCCGCGGGCGAGATTATGGCCGGCAATATCCTGGGCAAAGGCTACCTGGCCGGATTCGGAATGACCATCGGCACGGTTTTCGGGCGCATTGCCGGAAGGGAGGCGGCACGCCATGCCATCGACAGCTTTACTGAAAGAAGCTGAACGGATCATGGCGATCTGCAACGCCTGCCGCTATTGCGAAGGGTACTGCGCAGTTTTTCCGGCCATGGAGCTACGCAGGACCTTCACGGACCGGGACTTGAAGTACCTGGCCAATCTGTGCCACGACTGCCGTGGATGCTACTACGCCTGCCAATATGCGCCGCCTCACGAATTCGATCTAAACGTTCCGAAAACTTTGGCCGAGCTCAGGCTGGAAACATACCGGGACCTCATGCGGCCCCGCGCTCTAAGGGACCTATTCCGACGCAACGCGTTGGCCGTCTCACTGGTTGCCTCGCTAAGCGTCACCATAGTTGTGCTCTTTACGCTTCTTTTGAGGGGCTCATCGGTTTTCTTCGGGGTCCACACCGGGGAGAATGCCTTCTACCAGGTGATCCCCTACCTGACCATGGTCCTGCCCTTCTCAGCACTGTCTCTCTTTATTCTTGCCGGCCTTGGGATGGGGATCGCCAGCCTATGGCGTGAAATGGGTGGGAAACCCAACGAGTTCCTAGGTCTGCGAGCGAACGTGCAGGCGCTTTGGGATGTTTTGCGGCTGAGATTCCTGGATGGCGGTGGGTACGGATGCAACTACCCCGATGATCGTTTCACCATGTTCAGGCGGTACCTGCACCATGCGGTATTTTACGGTTTCCTGCTCTGTATGGCCTCCACAGCCCTGGCGGCCTTTTATGACCACTTCCTGCGCCTGCCGGCGCCCTACCCGTTCTGTAGTTGGCCCGTCGTAATCGGCGCCCTGGGCGGTATCGCAGTGTTGACAGGGACCGGGGGGTTGCTCTATCTTAAAAGGCTGATGGACCGAAGGCCGGCGGTCCCACAATCCCTCGGCATGGACACCTGCTTTACCGTCCTGCTTTTCCTGACTTGCCTCACCGGCCTGCTGCTTCTGGCCTTGCGCGAGACTCCCGCCATGGGCCTGCTGCTCGCTCTACACCTCGGTTTGGTAGCGGGCTTTCTCATTACGATGCCTTACGGCAAATTTGTCCACGCGGTGTACCGGTACGCGGCGCTTGTCCGAAACGCTATAGAGCAGTCGCAGAACTGAGCCCATAGTTGTTGAGCTCGAAACGTTTCCTTCTCGACCCCCGAAACTTGCGAGGGGCCTTGGGGCGAGTCCTCCCTTCCCTTGAGCTTTCTCCACAGTGTAGTTCGGCTGGTCCCCAGTTTTTTGGAGGCTTTTGATTTGTGGACAGGCCGCATTCTTTTCCAGCGTCCTCCAAATGATCTTGGAAGCTCCAGAAGCCCTGCCCGGTCTCCCCGTGCTCGCCTGTTTTCCACTAAATGGCGTGCCGAGCCTGCCGAGCACCCGTAAGAGACCAGGATCGTTTGCGCATCGTCGATGCTTACCTAAAACGGGGGCCTGAGAAAGCCCGCGAGAACCTCTTGCGAAAGCGCGCAAATCGGAAAGGTTACAACATTCTCAAGTCACGAGTTCAAAATCTCCACGCTGATAATCTTGGGGAATACATGCTCGTTGACAGGCGCCTCAACTCAAGCGTATTAGGGGGGAGATACGATGCTAGCTTGGACGATATTGAGGAATTCCTGAGAGAGGATTGATGCAAGGTAGGCATTAAAAATGCAACCAGGCATGGCTATTCATGGCAAGGCAAGGTGAGGCGGCAACCTCCACTTTTTACTACCCCATCTGTGGTCCCGGTCCGTGATCATAGGGACCGGAGGGTGGGGTAGTCTTGGCGATTCGTGAAAATGGTGCCAGGCAGCAACTGGTCTTCCAGAGAAACCGGTAAGAGAACTCTTTGCCGATTGTCGTAGGTTTTAAATCTGGCCATGGCTTATCCGCCCCAAATAAGTTATTGGTCAAGGATAGCATTAAATAGCTATTTAATAAAGATTATAATTGGTTAGGCGTAATTTGGGGCGGATTGATGAAGACAAAATTCAGGAACAAAATGATCGAGGGGGTTAGCTTTTTCGACAGCCTCAGCAGATAGCCTCACGTCCATGCTATCGAATAATTTCTCAATACTCCAGCGCGCCGGGCTTGAAGTTGAGCCGATTCTGGGTGCCAATTTAACTATTCTTATCTTCAAAGAATTTTTTTCATTTCCCAAGAGAATCTCGCGCATTCCCAC
>JBKQKO010000078.1:0-60355 GCA_052147455.1 Desulfobaccales bacterium
GAAAACGCCGGTGGATGTGGCGCAGGCGCCCATCGAGATCACCCATTTCGGCTCCGGCATCTGGCGGTAAAGCTGCCGGATAACCGGCGCCATCTTGTTTGAGACCCGGCCTGCGATGATCATCAGGTCGGATTGCCGGGGTGAGCCGCGGAATACTTCGGCGCCAAAACGGGCGCTGTCGAACCGTGAAGCGGCCGTCGACATCATTTCGATGGCGCAGCAGGCCAATCCGAAGGTCAGGGGCCACAGGGAGTTGGCCCTGGCCAGGTTCAGGGCTTCTTCCAGGAGGCCCAGGCGGATTAAGGGGTCACCAGTTTTCGTTTCCAACTGAAAATTCCTCTGCGCCAGGCATAAACCAGGACCAGGGACAGAATGCCGATGAAGATGGTGATTTCCACAAAGTCCAGCCAGGCGTAGCCCTTGCCGTAAGCCAGCAAGACCGGGAAGAGGAAGAGCACGTCCACGTCAAAGGCCAGGAACAGCAGGGCGAACAGATAATAGATGACTGCCACCTGAATCCAGGCGCTGCCGATGACCGGCATACCGCACTCATAAATGTCGTCCCGGGCGGCTCCATAACTCCGGGGGGCAATCAGGTAAGCCAGGATGATGGGGCCCAGGGCGAACAGGGCAGCCCCCGCCAGGAAGACCAGGACGAAGGAGAAATCGCTCAAGGCCTGCGGGATTTCCAAGGCCGACTCCTTGTGCTTTTTGGTACAACCTTGACCTTTATATCCCAGATGAAAAATCTTAGTCAAGGAGTTTGTGACAGGACATCCCAATTTATTCTTAGGGCGGGACTTTCTGATTAACCCCTGGCAAGGTGCAGGCGGGAGGCCAGGGCCTCGGGGTAATGGCCGGCTAACACCGCGGGCCCAGCCCGCAATAGAAGCGGGTGAGGAGAAGGGATTTTCTAGGGCGGCCGGTGGCCGCCGGACCCACGATTAACCTCTCATTGGCGGCCAGGAATTGGGGAGTTTTCCACCGGTGGCCTGGCGGTTGTTGAAAAACGGGTTTTTATGTCATCCTGAGCGAAGTGAAGGATCTCAAGTCACTAAAAATACGAGATTCTTCGCTGCGCTCAGAATGACAATCTTGGGCAGATTAGGGTTTTGCAATAGCTTCTAGCCGTGTAGGGTGCGCACTGCGCACCAAATAGATTTTCTAGGGATACTGTGGCCGCCTGACTTATGAATAACCTCTCGCTAGCGGCCATGCCGACACCGACCATTCCCCATGGATGCTTCGCTTTCCCGCCCTACGCTTCTGGCGAGAGATTAAAGGTGCGCAGTGCGCACCCTACACGGCGGGCACGGAGGCCCGCCCCACCGGTCTTCTCATAATTTATGGTTGGGCCAAAGGCCCATGAACGCCTGCTTGAAAAAGTCACTGAAGTTCCCGCGCCGTCCTCAGAACTCCATCTGCACTCCTATTTCCAAAACCTTGGCCGGAGGGATATTTAAATAGGTGGACCGGCTGACCGCATTACGGAGCATAAAGGTGAAAAGAAACCTTTGCAACTTGGTCATATTTTTTTTGCGGGCCGGAACGAGGTTTATGCGGCCCAAGTAATAAGTCACATTGTCCAGGTCGATATTCACGCCTTGCCTGCGGGCTTTCACCAGTATTTCAGGGACATCCGGAGTTTCCATAAACCCGATATGGCCGGTAACCCTGTATACTCCGTGCCCCAACAGGTGGGTTTCCACCCGCTTATTTTCTTCAACTTCAGGGACATCAGCGGTCAGGACGGATAAGATTACCAGGTTTTCGGGCAAAGCGCTGGTCTGGGTAAGATAGCGGAGCAACATGGGCGGCACTTCTTTGTGGAAGGTGGAGAGAAAAACCCCGGTCCCGGGCAGGCGCAGCGGTTTTTCGGCCGCGATTTTTTCAATAAACTTGTCTCTGGCGATGGTTAAGGTCATCACCTTCAAGGCCAGGGTTTTCCAGCCGTCCCACCAGGTGACCATGAGGAACATGATGACCAGGGCCATGCCCATGGGGAACCAGCCCCCCGAGAGAAATTTGCCCAGGCAGGCGCAGAAATAGGTCAGGTCCATAGTCCAAAATAACAGGCAGAGGGGCAGGGCCTTAACCAGGCTCCACCGCCAAATCCGCGTAATGATGAAATAAAACACCACCGAGGTGATGAACATGGTGCCCGTAACCGCAATGCCGTAGGCGGCGGCAAGATTTTCGGACTCCTTGAAGTAAAGGGCCAAGAGAATTGCGGCCAGCATCATCAGTACGTTCACATCCGGGGCATATACCTGGCCTGCGGCCATTTTGGAAGTGTGCAGGACCCGCATGCCGGGGAGGAAACCCAATTGCATGGCCTGCCTGGTTAAGGAAAAAACGCCGGAAATAATCGCCTGGGAGGCGATAATGGTGGCCAGCGTGGCCAAGGCTACCATGGGATAAAGGAGAATATGGGGAACCAAATGATAAAAAGAGTCTGCAGCGCTTTTAGGATCGGCCAGAATGAGGGCTCCCTGGCCGAAATAATTGCAGAGTAGGGCCGGCAGCGCCAAGAAATACCAGGAAATGCGGATGGCTTTTATGCCGAAATGCCCCAGATCCGCATAGAGAGCTTCACATCCGGTAATGCAGAGCACCACGAGGCCGAGGATGAAAAATCCATGCAGCCCATTGAAGAGAAAAAATTGGAGGGCGTGCCGGGGATTGACCGCGGCCAGGATCTCGGGCTGGGTCGCAATGGCCTTGAGGCCCAGCCAGGCGAGGACCACAAACCAGAGAATCATCACCGGACCGAAAAATTTGCCGATGGCGCCGGTTCCATGTCTTTGGGCCCCAAAAAGGAGCAACAAGACCACGCAGGTTAAGGGCAGAACCAGGGGCTTGGCCTGGGTGGTAGCCACTTCCAGGCCCTCCAGGGCGGACAGGACGGAAATGACCGGAGTGATGAGTCCATCGCCATAGAGCAGGGCCGCACCGAAGAGCCCGCCCAATACCAACCCCCGGCCCAGGTTGGGCCCCATGTTCTTGTGGAGCAAGGCCAGCATGGCAAAGACGCCGCCTTCCCCTTCGTCATCGGCGCGCATGATGAACATGAAATACTTGATGCACACCACCAGCAGGAGTGACCAAAAAATCAGGGACACCAACCCCAGGACATTTTGGGGCGTGGGGGCCAGGGCGGCATGGCCGCTAAAGCATACCTTAACCGCGTAAAGAGGGCTGGTGCCGATGTCGCCAAAGACGACCCCCAAGGCGCCGATAACCAGGATATGCGTCTTTTCTGTGAGTTTATGGCCCATATTGCCCAGGATTGTTGCGTTGATCCGCCATGGCCTTTATCCGCGGCGGTTATTTGTTTTTCTCAGTCCCCTCCCACCACACCGGGGCCGCCTCCAGGTGCGCCGCCTCCACCAGGCTGTTGATGGCCTCCTGGGATTCGGGGGTGGTTTGAAAACCCGGCAGTTGCACCAGCTGGTAGAGTAGATTGACCGCATCATCCACCGTGATGGTTTTCAGATGGATGACCAGGTCATAAAGGGTGGCGTCCCACCAGTCGGCGCCATATAAATAGAGGGCCCATTTGCGCCTCTCCTCGTCATCCTTCACGATGATCTCCCGGGCTTTGGCGGCGGAGATGCCCTCCCGCTTCACCTCATCCGCCACCCGGGCTTCCAGGTCGGCCACGATGCGCACCTTGAGAATGTGGGGTATCTCTTGCAGGAAGAAATGCCCAAATAATCCGTGGTACACCAGGTTGTCTTTTTGCACGTGTTTCAATAGCGCGGCGCGGGTATAGGCCACGTACTTTTCTTTTTGCCGCGTGAGCCGGTTCAGGATCGAGGGAGCGTCATGAATGGCCCGGATGAGCTTAATCTCCGGGATATTGAATTCTTCGGAGGCCTCCAGAAGAATCTCCCGGGAAATACAGGCATACCCTAACTTTTTAGCCAATTTTTCGGCTACTTCTTTGCCACGGAAGTAGGAGCCCCTGGAAATAGTGATGATGGCCATCTTCGGTCCCTTTCTCGCCGTTCGCGGGTGGTTTTTTCTGGGTCTAGGACCGGCTGGAATAATGGTCGAAAGTTATAGAAAGGCGCACCTGCGCAAAAAAACCTGAGGCCAACCGGTGCCCCAGGTTACCATAGTTGTTAAACTTTTCAAGAGTTCCTTTGAGGCCCTTTCCCCGTCTTCCAGTCCCAGGGAACTGAGGCCTGATTTTTGATAAGAAGTCTGAGCCATCTAAGGGGAGTAAGATTTCCGCAACTATGATATCCTCCTTCTCCAGAGATAGTCGGCAGGGGATGGTGTTTAACCGGTGAGGGGAATATCAGGGTTTAGGCTTAGGCCTGAGAAATACTGGCCTGCCCGGTGGCCCAGGCAGTCAAACAACCAATTTATTAAATAATATTCAATAGTAACCCCAGTGATGTTTAGAATTAAAGATATCGTGCTGTTGCTGGTGGTCTTCGGCAGTATGGTGGCAGGGGTGGCCTGGTCCGCCGAGACCCGTTTTTTAGGCGCCTACCTGTCGTGGATGCTGATGGGTTTGCTGTTTTTGGCCTTCCTGAAGGTGTTTCCGCCGGCCATTTGGGAGACCCTGCGGCGCTATCCCATAAAGCTGGCCATGTTAATCCTGGCCAAGTTGATCGTGCTGCCCTGCATCATTTACCTGGCGGCGGCAAAACTTATCCCGGCCTACGCCCTGGGTGTGCTCCTGCTGGCCGGGGTCTCCACGGGTTTATCCGCCCCCTTTTTTGCCGGTTTGGTCGGGGCCAGCATTCCGCTGGTGCTGGCCATGACCGTGGTGACTACGTTGTTGTTGCCGGTAACCCTGCCGCTGATCGTCAAAATCCTGATTGGCCGGGAACTGCATTTCAACCTGGTGGGCCTGGCCGGATTATTGGCGGCCATGATCTTCGTGCCCTTTCTCACCTCGTGGCTCTTCCGGCGAGTCACGCCGAAGCTGTCGGACTGGGTGGAGGAGCACTCCTACCCCATCTCCCTGGTCCTGTTCGCGGCCCTGAACCTGGGCGCCTTTGGCCTCTATGCGCCGTTCTTGAGAGCTCATCGGGCCCAGGTAGCTTTCGTGGTGTTGGTGGGCTTCGGTCTCGCGGCGTGTCTGGCGAGCACCGGGCTGATCCTGTTCCGGTCCAGCCCGCCGCCCGAAAGGATCGCGGCGGCCGGGGCTCTGGGATGGATCAATAATGTCCTGGCCATTGTTTTAGCCAGTTATTTCAATGATCCCCTCACCTCGGTGATGGCCGCCCTTTATATGATTCCCTATTATGTCCTGATCATTCCCCTGAGCCATCTGATGCGGACCTGGAGGCATCGCCGGGATATCGGCAGTCTCCAGCAGCCTAATTAATCCAGGCAGTTATCAGCGCCCCGGCTATAAAGGACTTCGGGGCGGTTTTTCATCCCGCCCCGACGACCCTGCCCGCTATTCCCTGACCAGATTACTGGGGGTCATACAGAATGGCCCGGGGCACCGATTTGACATGCGCGGTTCCGGTTAAGAGCATTGCCTGAATAAGCTCGCTTTTCAGTTTATTGAGCAAAAAGGCCACCCCTTCGCGGCCGCCGCCCATAACCCCGATAATCAGCGGCCGGCCCACGAGAACCGCATCGGCCCCCAGGGCCAGCAGCTTGAGAACATCGCCGCCGGAACGCACCCCGCCGTCGGCAAAAATCAGCAGCCGGCCTTTGACCCGGGCCACAATGGCGGGAAGGACCTCGGCCGCCCCCGGGGTGTGATCGAGAACTCGCCCCCCATGGTTGGAGACCACGATGGCCGCGGCGCCGGCAGCCAGGGCAATCTCGGCTTCCCCGGGGGTCATGATGCCCTTGAGGATAAAGGGCAGCCGCGTCGCTCCGACCAATTCCTTGATTTCCTCGAAGCTTTTGGGGCCGACGGGTTGGCCCCTGAGGGCCATGGTAATCAAACCGGCCCCGTCCATATCCATGCCCACCGCCAGGGCGCCCGCGGCTTCGGCCGCCTGGAGATATTTGCTGGCCTCCCCCTGGGCCCGGGGTTTAGTAACGGGAATGCCTTTGCCGTGATGAGCGGCGATGGCCTTCAGACCGCTGGCATACATCTCCGCCTCGGCGCCGTCGCCGGACATGCCCAGGGTGCCGGCCAACAGGGACCCGGCCATAATCTCCCGGGGGAAACTCTCTTCGGAAATTTTGCCGCCCATATTGAAGGAGACGCCGGCCATGGGCGCGGCCAGGATGGGCATGGAGAGCTGTTCGCCCCAGAGCTCGAAGGAAGTGTCCGGCGCCCTGACCTCATGCAAGGTGCGCATATTGAAGCGATAGCGCCCCAGGGCTTCCAGGTTGGCTGCAAAAGCACTGCCGGTGCCGACGCCGCCCATGCCCGGCACCTCGCCGGCGCAAGCCCGGCCGTTGCAAACCGGGCAGACCCGGCAGTATCCTGTTAATTTTTCTTTGGCATTTTCCCGCAATTCCGCTAGGTCCATACTGCATTCCTTTGGGTGATGTTGGGGCTCACCACATCCGTGGTTCGGCCAGGCAGAGGCCGAATTGTTGGCGTTTTGGGCCTGGCACGGTGTCCAGTTACCAATTCTCTTCCGCTTAATTTATCACCATTCCGTAATTCACGCTCTCGGAGAAAAGGTCCCTAAGGCTATTTTTTGCTAGAGTTGGCCAAGGTGGCTGCCTAGTCGGTGATTAATGGTAAAATAGCCCCGGGCCTCACCGTTGAGTAAGGCGGCGGGCACAGCCCGCCCTATAAGGAAATATAAGTGATTTTATAGGGCGGCCTGTGGCCGCCGATTATCTATCAGAGGAGCGCAGGCGCGTGGTATGGTTTCGTTTTTGACGCAGGGGCGGCCCCCTGGGTCGTCCTGTCTTAGAAGACGTGACCAACACCGTTCAGTTGAAGTCCATTAGCGGAGGAGATGGAAATCTCATGGCTTACTGGGAAGAGATGAGCATGCCGGAATTCGAGGCGGCCCGGGATCAGGGGCATCCGGTGCTACTGCCGGTGGGCTCTCTGGAAGAGCACGGGCCCCACCTGCCCCTGGGAACCGACACCTTTCACGCCCTGGAGGTGGCCCGGCGGGTGGCGGCCCTGCGGCCGGTGATTGTGGCGCCCCCGGTCTTTTACGGGATGTGCCGCTCCACCCGGGAGCACCCGGGAACCGTCAGCCTCCAGGGAGACACCCTGCGGGCCCTGATCCGGGACCTGGGCCGGGAATTTTACCGCCAGGGCCTGCGGCGCCTGGTTTTGATCAGCGGCCACGCCGGGGGCACTCACATCTCCGCCCTGCTGGAGGCCGGGGAGAGCCTGCTAGAGGAATTTAGCGACCTGCGGCTGGCGGTGGTGAACCTGTTGGACCTGCTCCAGGAGGTGCTGGCCGCTAAACCGCTCCTGGTGACCACCCGGAGAGACGCTCATGCGGGGGAGGTGGAGACCGCCGTGATGATGGCTGCTTATCCCGGCCTGGTCCGGGGCCGCGCCCCGGCGGAATGGCCCAATTTCCCCAAATATCGGCTGGTGCGGGATAAACGGCGCTACTGGCCGGGTGGGGTCTGGGGGGATCCAGCCGCCGCGGGCGCCGCCCAGGGTGAAGAGATCCTGGCCGCCGAGGCCTTGCGGCTCTCCCAATTGCTAGACGAATTATCGTAGGAAAAAATTTTACAAAAATTCCCTGGTATTTTTGACTTTTTTGCCTTGAATTAATTTTCTTGGAATGATACAAGGGAACTCGCTTGAATTTTGATCGCAAGGAAACAGGAAAACTAGAAGATGATCGAGAAAGCCATTGAGCGCTTGGCCGACCGGGTTTTGGCTTACGAAGAAACCGACCTTACCTCCCTTCTCAATCACTTTAAGACCCGCATGGAGCAAGTTGAGCCGACCCCGGAGTGGGAACGGGCGGTGATCGCCTATTTCCTGATTAATGGGGTCCGGGTGAAAAACGTCCTGAAACACGGGAAGTCTCATCGCCGGGAGCGGTTTCCCGGGAGCCGTCCAGCCCTGCGCCTGGTCAAATAGGCACTTCTGCAGCGCCTGAAAATTCCGCCTTTAATCTCCCAAACCCCAGCGGCCTCGCAAGGGAGGCCGGCACTAACCCAATTTTTTTCCGCGGCAAGCCCCCTTCCTGTTGGCCGAAAGCTCACCTCAAAAACCTGCGGTTCGGAAGATATTCTTAGGGGTATTTCTGAAACATGACACTAGCGGCGTTCGCGGCCTTTGAGGAAGAGGCGTACCGGAGAGTGGGGGATGGCCAGACGCTCGCGCAGTTAATAATCTAGGGTGGGCACTGCCCACCAATTTCTTAAAAATCTATGCGTGTTTTCCATGGGGGCGGACCCCTGTATCCGCCCGACCAGTAATACCAAATATATTTATAAGGAAGATATGGGACGCGAGTAGCCGCAAGCTTAAGCTTGCGAAATTACTTGATAAAATAAGCGCAGGCTAAAGCCTGCGGCTGCCAAAACATTTAGATATTTTTAGGGGTATTTCTGAAACATGACACTAGCGGCGTTCGCGGCCTTTGAGGAAGAGGCGTACCGGACAGTGGGGGATGGCCAGATGCTCGCGCAGCTGCTTCACCAGAAAGCGGCGATAGGAGTCGGGCACTCCCTGGGGGCTGTTGACAAAGGCAATGAAGGTTGGGGGATGGACCTCCGCCTGGGTCAGGTAAAAAAATTTCACCGGCCGGTCACGGTAGCGGGGCGGCGGCACTCGGGAGGTGATCTCCCGCAGGAGTTCGTTGAGCTTCCCGGTGGTGGCTCGCCGGCCGCTCTGCTCATAGAGATCGCCCAGCAGGGGAAAGACCTTCCTAAGGTTATAGCCGTTCAGGACCGAAACCGGCAGCACCGGGACATGGGCGATGATCTCCAGGCCCCCGGTCACCTGCTGCAGGGTCTTCTTCTGCAATTCCCCGGGCATTTTTTGTAATAGGTCCCATTTGTTCACCAGGATGAGGCAGATCTTGGCCCGCTCCTCGACGAGAGCGATGATGCGCAGGTCTTGTGCGGTCAGGCCCTCTTGGGCGTCCAGCAGCAGCACCACCGCCTCGGCCCGGTAAAGGGCCTTGATGGTCTTTAGCACCATCTGGCGCTCCAGGCTCTCACGCTTCACCTGGCTGGGCCGGCGCAAGCCGGCGGTATCCACCAGGATATAATCGACCCCTGCCACCCTCAGGGGAATGTCGATGGCGTCGCGGGTGGTTCCCGGGGTCTCGCTCACCATGAGGCGCGCCTCCCCCAGGAAGTGGTTGACGAAAGATGATTTGCCCACGTTGGGCCGGCCCAGGATCGCCACCCGGATGCCAGGGGGCGCCTCGGGCGCTTCCACGACGGGGGGCAGGTGTTGGAGCACGGCCTCCCGCAGCGAGGCTATCCCCAGGCCGTGGGTGGCGGATATGGGGAAGAGGAGAGGCAAGCCGAAGCGGTAAAACTCAGCCACATTGGGCTCGAGATTGGCCTGGTCGATCTTGTTTACCGCCACCAGCACTGTTTTGCCGGTGCGCCGCAGGTAGTCCACCACCAGGGCATCCCCTGGCTGGGGGCCTTCCCGGCCATCGGTTACCAGGATGATGACGTCGGCTTCGGCCACCGCCTCCTCGGCCTGGTGCCGCACCTGGGCTCCCAACTCGTCTTCGCCTCCCACCAGGCCGCCGGTATCCACCAGGAGAAAGGTGCGTTCCTCCAGAGAGACGCTGGCATAATGACGGTCCCGGGTGACCCCGGAGATATTGGCCACCAGGGCCCGGGATGAGCGGCTGAGACGGTTGAAAAGGGTGGACTTGCCCACGTTGGCCCGGCCGATGATGGCCACCAGGGGCAACCCCTGCGGGATCGCCGGTTTTCGGCTTTCGGTCTGCGGTTCTCGGGGACCAGGAAGAGACATTTTTTTGATTCCGTAGGTCGAGGCTGAATTAACCCGGTTTTCAGGTTAATTTAATTTAAAACAGTCAGGAAGCGTGGCAGGGTAGAGAGCAGTGACGATCTGCATTAACCGGGAATGGTGCTTATATCTCTTTTGAAAAGGGGAAATGATTAATCAGATAATCATTCCCCCTTAACTTGGGAACGTCTCTCCCGGTTTTAGCCAAAAACCGGAAAACGAAAACCCGAAAATCGTCCTTTCAGGGCTTTTGGGCCAAATTCTTGGCAGGCCAGTTGTGCAACAATTCCACGGCCCGTTTTAATTGCGGATCTTTATCAAGCTCCGCCGGGGTGATGGGCTGGTTCCAGGGTTGATCCGTCAGCCCTTGCTTGCGCATGTGCCGCTCCAGGAACTCATCCCGGAGACCTTGCAGGGATTCGTCAGCGGACAGGGGTTTTTCATCCACCACCACATCCGGCACAATCCCCTTTTCATTGATGGTGATACCGCTGGGGGTGTAGTACAGAGATGTGGTAAGCCTCAGGGCCGAGTCGTCTTCCAGGGGGATGATGGTCTGCACCGAGCCTTTGCCGAAGCTCTTGGTGCCCACGATCAGGGCCCGTTTCTGGTCCTTCAGGGCCCCGGCCACGATCTCTGAGGCGGAGGCGCTGCCCTCGTTAATCAGCACCACCATGGGAATGCTGGAATATTTATCCTTGCCGGCAGTGGCATAGAAGCGGCCGGTCTGCTGGCGGTTGCGTCCTTCGGTGTAAACGATGAGGCCGGATTTGAGAAACTCATCGGCGACCCGCACCGCCTGATCCAGCAAGCCTCCCGGATCGTTGCGCAAATCCAGGACCAGCCCGTTGAAGGGTACCAGCCGCTCTTTCATCTTATCCAAATAGGCATGGAGGTCCGCGTCGGTCGTGTCCTGGAAGTTGGTCAGCCGGATATAGCCGATGCCCCCATCCAGGATGCGGGCCTTGACGCTGTGGATGGGAATGATTTCCCGGGTGATCACATAATCCTTCGGATGGGCGAAGCCCTCCCGGTTAATGGTTATGGTCACCGTGCTGCCTTGGGGGCCGCGGATCGACTTCACCGCATCCGCGAGGCTCATATTCTTGGTAGAATGGCCGTTGATCTTGACGATTTGGTCTCCCGGCTGAATTCCCATCTGGTAAGCGGGGGTGCCTTCGATGGGTGAGACCACCATCAGGACCAGATCCTTCATGGCGATTTCGATGCCGATGCCGCTGAATTTCCCTTTGGTTTCGATCTGCAGTTCTCTGAGGTCCTCCGGGGTCATGAAGGAGGAATGAGCGTCAAGGGTTCCGACGGCGCCCTGAATGGCGCCGTAGATCAGGTCCTTGCTGGTCTTGGGCTCGGCGTACTGATCTTCCACCAAAGCCAGGGCCTGGGCAAATATCTCCAAACTGGGGGCGTGCTCCGGGGAGGCGCCCCCTGGGGCGAGGCCCTGAGCCGCAAGGCCGGCCGGTTCGGTGGCGTGCAGGGCCAGGGCCACCGAAAGGACCAGCGCCAGCAGCAAAGCCGCATTAACCATAAGCCATGATCTACGTAGCATGATATTTATCCTGAAAAATTCCTGAGGTTCCGGCGCTGCCGGGGGCGGCAGCGCTACACTTTTATGATTTACGCATGAGCCAATGGCTCAGGAGCGACTGTTCCCGTAAAGCGATTTACCGAGGGGCAGGGTTCTCTTCTCCAGGGCATGTTGACCGTTATCCTCAGGCCTTGGGGGCCGCCTGGGGCCTGTTGCCGCCTTTTAACAATTCCACCGCCTGCTGCACCCAGGGATCCTGCTCGGGGGGGAGCTTCCGCAGGGCGGCTTCCTTTTGATTTTCCTTAGACTTGGAAATCTGGGCCTGGATCTGCGGTTCCAGGCCGACGCCTTGGATCTTCTGGCCACCGGGGGTGTAGCATTCGGCCGTGGTCATCATCAGGGCGGAGCCGTCTTGGAGGGGTATGACCTTGGTGAGGCCGCACAGTCCCAGGGTCTTGGCTCCCAGCAAGGTGGCCTGGTATTGGTCGCGCAAGGCGGAAGCCACGATTTCCGCCGCCCGCGCGGTTCCTTGATCCACTAAGACTACGGTGGGCATGGGTACCGGGGCCTTCCAGACCAGTTCTCGCTCCTTGCCCTGGAAGGTTTCCTGGCTACCCTGCGTCCTTCCCTTGGCGGTGACCACATCCTTATTCCCCAGGAGCAGCGCGGCGGTGCGCACCGCCTGTTCCAGGGACCCCCGGGCGTTATTGCGCAGGTCCAGGACCAGGCCCTTCAGAGGATGTCCATTTTTTTGCAAGGATTGTAAGGCGATGGCCAATTCTTTCGGGGTGGCGTCGTTAAAATAGCGCAGCCGCACATAGCCATAGGAATCATCAATGATCTTGGAGCTTACGGTGTTATCCCCCAGGGGCTGCAGGATCACGGTGATTTTCAGGGGTTTGATGGCGCCGTTGCGGGCTACCTCCAATTTTAGGTTGTCGCCGGGGGCTCCCTGAAACTGCGAGGCGGCCTCCTGGGTGGTCTGGTTGCGCAAGGTCTCGCCGTTAATCTTGAGGACATGATCACCGGGTTCCAGGCCGGCCGTCGCCCCTGGCCCGCCATCTATGACGGCGGTCAAGGACAGGAGGTTGTCCTTCATTGTAGAATCCACCCCGGCTTCCGCGGTCGCCTTATTCCGGCCGTGGCTGTAATTTTGATATTCCTCGGGGGTGAGGAAGGCGGAGTTGGGGTCCAGTGAGTTCATCATGCCGCGGATGGACCCGTAGATTATCTCATTATCGGGTTTGGCATTAACGTATTTTTGGGTGATTTCAAAGAGGGCTTCGCTGAACAGGCGCAACGAATCGTAGGGCGAAGTCGGCGAGTCCGCCGCCAGTCCCGGCCGGAAGGGCAGGGCCAGCAGCAGCAGAATAAGTAAGGCGCGGCGCCCCAGGCGGCCCCCAGCGGCCAGCTTTTCAGGAAATCCCGGATTTTTCACTTGGCTAAATTATCTCCCGGATCAAGGTAGTGTATGGAAACCCGACTTGGAGCCAGGCCATTTTGGCCCATATCCCCTAGAAATATACGTTAAATTATTTGTGCTTGCAACCGGGGGGGAATCGGCGGCATTTATCCAAGAACGGTATAGTCTCATCCCGGTGCAATTTATCTTTTCATCCCAGCCTTGCCCGGGTTATATAATAAAACCGTTATAAGGACCTTTCCGGCGCTGAGAGCCGGGGGAATTTTTGGTTATTTTTTATTAGAGGTTGGTCCATGGCCCTGACCCGGGAGGAAGTGCTGCACGTGGCCGAACTGGCTCGCCTGAGTCTCAGCCCCGAAGAGATCGAGCTATTTACCGGGCAACTCAATGAGATCCTGGAATACGTGGAGAAGTTGCAGGAACTGGACACCAGCGGGGTGGCGCCCCTGGCCCACGTGATTCCCTTATGCAACGTCTTCCGGGAGGACCAGGCCCGGGAAAGCCTGCCGCTGGACGCGGTCCTGGAAAATGCCCCGGCCCGGGAAGACGGCAATTTCCTGGTGCCCCGGATTATTTAACTGCGGTTTCCGGTTTTCTGCTCTTCTCTGCGCTCTCCGCGTCTCTGGTGGGGCGGGCCTCCGTGCCCGCCATTGAGAGGCGGCCAGAGACGGCTGTTCCACCAGAGATGCAGAGGACGCGGAGAAAGCCTGGAAGGCGGTTTTTCGCTCAGGCTTCTTAACCGGCGCCGCCTCAGCATTTCTGAGGGGGAATTCTTTAAATGACCGAACCTTGCCATGGCATGAGTATCAGCGGCTTGGCCCAGCGGCTGGCCCGGCGGGAGGTCTCCCCGGTGGAGGTGACGGCCCAACTGCTGGAGCGCATCCGGGAGCGGGATGGGGAGCTGCACGCCTATCTGTTGTTGGATGAGGCCGGGGCCATGGCCCAGGCTCGGGAGGCCGAGGCCCGCCTGGGCCGCGGGGAAGGCTCACCCCTCACCGGCATTCCCCTGGCCCTGAAGGACGTCATGGCCACCCGGGGGCTGCGCACCACTTGCGCCTCCAAAATCCTGGGGAATTTTGTGCCCACCTATGACGCCACGGTGGTGGCCCGCCTGCGGCAGGCAGGCGCGATATTTTTGGGCAAAACCAACATGGATGAGTTCGCCATGGGCTCCTCCACCGAAAACTCGGCCTTTGGACCCACCCGGAACCCCTGGAACCGGGAATACGTTCCCGGGGGCTCCTCCGGGGGCTCCGCGGCGGCGGTGGCCGCGGACCTGTGCCTCGGGGCGCTGGGCTCCGACACCGGCGGCTCCATCCGGCAGCCCGCCTGCCTCTGCGGGGTGGTGGGGCTGAAACCCACCTACGGACGGGTGTCCCGTTACGGCCTGGTGGCCTACGCCTCCTCCCTGGATCAGATCGGTCCTATCACCAAAGAGGTGAAGGATGCGGCCCTGCTTATGTCTGTCATTGCCGGCCACGATCCCCAGGACTCCACCTCGGTGCCCCAGGCGGTGCCGGACTACGCCGCCGCCCTGGGTCAGGACCTAAAAGGGCTGAAGATCGGGGTGCCCCGGGAGTATTTCGGTCCCGGCCTGGACCAGGAAGTGGAGGCGGCCATCCGGTCCGCCCTGGGAACCTTGGGCGGCCTGGGCGCGGAGATCCTGGAAGTGAGCCTGCCCCACACCGAGTATGCCGTGGCTACCTATTACCTGGTGGCGGTGGCGGAAGCCTCCTCCAACCTGGCCCGCTATGACGGGGTGAAATACGGCTTTCGGGCCGAAGGGCGCAACCTCATGGAAACCTACCTCAACACCCGCACCGAAGGGTTCGGGGCCGAGGTGCGCCGGCGCATCATGTTGGGCGCCTATATCCTGTCCGCCGGCTATTATGACGCCTATTACAAGAAGGGTACCCAGGCCCGGGCCTTGATCCGGGGAGATTTTGAGGCGGCCTTCCGGGAGTGCGCCCTGATCGCCTGTCCGGTGTCGCCCACCCCGGCATTTCGCCTGGGGGAGAAGCTGGCCGACCCCCTGACCATGTACCTGTCGGACATCTTCACCATCTCCGCCAACCTGGCCGGTATTCCCGGGATCTCGGTGCCGTGCGGCTTCAGCTCCCGGGGCCTGCCCATCGGCCTGCAACTCCTGGGGCCGCCCTTCGCGGAGCCCGAAATATTCAGGGCAGCCTATGCCTTCGAGCAGGCTACCGACTTCCATTGCCGCAAGCCGCCGTTTTAGCGCGGTGCTGGCGGCTCGTGGCCCGGGATTTTCGGTTGCCGAAAACAGAAAACGGAAAACAGAAAACCATCCCTACCAGAGGCCCGCAACCCTGAGCCTCTCTTTGAAGTCCTGGGGAGAGACGAAGATCCAGGCTGTCAGGCCGTGAGTCCGGGCCGCGGCCACAAAATCCGCATTGTCATCGGTAAACAAGATCTGTGCCGGCGGTAGTCCGACCTCACGGAGCAGAGCCTGAAAGATCGCGGCCTCGGGTTTGCGGCTGCCCACCCGGTGGGAGAGGATCAGGGCCCGGAAGTGCTTGAGCAGGGGGGCAAAGCGCCCCCGAACGTAACGGAAATGCAGGGGATTGGTGTTGGAGAGCAGATAGAGGGGGTAGCGCCGCGCCAGGCGGGCCGCCACCTCCTCCATGTCCTCCAAAGGGTCGAAGATCTCGTTCCACAGATCCCGGAAACGGGGAAAAGGCAGGTCCAGGTGGAAGCGGGCTTGGAAGCGCCGGTGGAATTCCGGGGAGGAGAGACGGCCGCAATCGTAGCCGGACTCCAGGCCGCTCTGAAACACCGCGGCGTAAATCTCCTGGGGCGGCCAGCCGGCCAGTTCGGCCAGACCCCGGCAAAAACGCAGGTGGTCCACCTTGATCAGGACATTGCCCAGGTCGAAGGCGATGGCGGCGATGGGCGGAGAGGTGGAGGTCATAGCCAAGAAATTTATAGCCTAAAACTCGCAAAAGTACCATAATCTTAAGAGAAACCAGATGATCCCGCAAAAAACCATGGAGTCCGACCTGCGGCGGAATTTTGCTTTAAGGGGAGCGCTGCCGCCATGCTAAGCCGCCGTCTGGTAGCGCAGGACCTGGCCTGGGCCGGGGTTATCCTGCTGCTGGCCGCGGTCCTGGGGATTTGGCAGCAATGGCAACTGGTGCGCCTCTCCTGGACCGGAGCCCTGCCGGCCTACCTGGAACAACAACGGCAGCAACGCCGCCAGCTGGAATTTCAGGGGGTGAAGACCCTGGATCTGCCCCAGGCGTACGAAATCTTCCAGGGGGGGCAGGCGCTGTTCGTGGATGCCCGGGATGCTGACGAATACGCCGAACTGCACATTGCCGGGGCCGTCAATCTTTCCCCGGACCTCCTGGAGCGCCAGGGGAACCGGGCCCTGGAGGGCAGCGCCCGGGACCGCCGGATCGTGGTCTACTGCGGCCTGGCCAACTGCAATAAGGCCCTGCAGGTGGCGGAGAAGCTGCAATCCCTGAAGTTCACCGATGTGCGCGCCTTCATGGATGGATTCCAGGCCTGGGATCAAGCCGGTTATCCGGCCGAAACCAATAAATGACCCGGGCCTGCTTTTGACCACGCCCGGTGAACCTTTGGAAGTCAACCTGGCATAACGCCAGCAAGGTTATGGAAGGTTAAGTTTAGATTGCGCCCGGAATTCCCAACTATCTTAAGACGTCTCCTGGAGATCATCCTGGGAGTGCTCTTTGGTTACGCCGGATATCTGAAGCTGTTGCATGTTGACGAATTTGCGGAAGCGGTGTTGGCTTACCGGCTTCTGCCGCCGGGCCTGGTGGGGCTGGTGTCCGCGGTGCTGCCCGGCCTGGAGCTGGCGGCGGGAATTTTGCTGGTCCTGGGGCTTAAAAGGCGCAGTTGCCTGATGTTGCTGGGGTTTCTCTCCGGGATTTTTTTATTGGCGATGCTCATTACCCTGGCCCGAGGGTTGAAGATCGATTGTGGTTGCGGTCTCTTTTTTAGCCGGCAGGTGGGCCTGGCGCCAATCCTGGAAGACGGCCTCATGGTGCTCTGGGCCGCGGGCTTGTACTATTGGGAATTAATGGCCGGCGCCGCCGAACCACCGTTGGCGGCCGCGGCCCGCCCGGATTTTTGACCATAACTCGAAACTCGAAACTGGGCGACCCAATCACAGGCTGGAAGCCTGTGCCACTGTCGCCCCTACAACTCTATTATGGCCAGATTCTTCAATTTTTACGACCCCCTGGAAAAACGGTACGTGTTCAATAGCTTCCTGGTGGTAGTGGCCCTGGTTGAGGTCCTCATCCTGGTCTTCACGCTCATCTGCCGGATCGACTTTGAGGGGATCTTTGCGGAGCAGGCCAGAACCCCGGTGGCCTTCCCCTGGACTGCCTATCTCCTGGCCAGTTTCATCGCGCCCATCGCCCTGCTCTTCCTATTCGGCCTCATTATCCAGGGCTTCGAGATTCTTTGCCAGACCCCGGCGCAGACCCCGGAGAGCGTCAATGGCTTAGGCAGGAGGCTCTGGCCGCTCTGGTATCTCCTGGGCTTGCTGGCCTTCGTGGCCTCCCTGGCCTTCCTGGGTCAGGGCCAGGCGGTTTTTGCCCTGATCGCCGGGGGAATCAAGGGCATGGGATTGGGTGGTTCATATCTCCTCATCGCCCTGTTGGCCCTGGCTCTGCTCTATCTGCCCCTGAGATTGGTGCTGAGCTACCGTTTGGAGAAAAAAGCCATGGAATACCAATATCTCCTGTATCTGGCGCAGCGCCACGGGGTGATGGTCATAGACCCCAAGGACCAGGCCCGATTGGCCGCGGGGTTGGGGGAGGAAAAAAATAATCTGGCGGCCCCGTCCCCGATCTGCAACTTACCCCCCTCGGATTCTCCCCAAGGCTCTGATTTGCAATAGCAATCAATAGATTTAAAACTTGTGAAAAAATTCCTTTACTTCGAGTGGCAATTTAGGGTATGTTTTGATATTCGGCCTCGGGAAAGGGGAGGGGCGGGTATTGGGAGATTCTCCCTCAATCGGCGGAATAAACCTTAAATAATTTAAGGAAATTATTACTTAATCAGGAGGATGGCAGACAGATGGATATTATGACTTTTGCCTTGATCTGCGGTGCGGTGGGCGTAGTCTATGGCTTAATCACCACCACCTGGGTCCTGAAACAGGATCCGGGCAGCGCCCGGATGCAGGAGATTTCCGCGGCAGTGCGGGAAGGGGCTAATGCCTTCCTCAATCGGGAGTATAAGACCGTAGCCATGGTGGGCGCGGTCCTGTTTGCCCTGCTTTTCGCCTTGGGCAAATACACCGCTTTCGGTTTTGTCATCGGCGCCATGGGCTCGGGTTTGTGCGGATACATTGGCATGTACGTAGCAGTGCGCTGCAACGTGCGCACCACCCAGGGAGCCTATACCAGCATGGCACACGCCCTGAAAATTGCTTTTCGGGGCGGCTCGGTCACCGGCTTGCTGGTGGTGGGCCTGGCCCTGTTGAGCGTGGCCGGCTACTTCAAGTTTTTGATGCACGTTGATCCGGATCAGGCCATGCACGCCCTGATCGGTCTCGGCTTCGGCTGCTCCCTGGTATCGGTCTTCGCCCGGCTGGGCGGCGGCATCTACACCAAGGCCGCCGACGTGGGCGCCGACCTGGTGGGCAAGGTGGAAGCCGGCATCCCGGAGGACGACCCCCGGAACCCGGCGGTCATCGCCGACAACGTGGGCGACAACGTGGGTGACTGCGCCGGTATGGCCGCCGACCTTTATGAAACCTACGTGGTCACTCTGGTGGCCTCCATGCTGCTGGCCCATACCATATACGGCGCCGGGTCGCCGGCCATCCTCTTCCCCATGGTCATCGGCGGCGTCTCCATCATCGCCTCGGTGATCGGCACTTATTTCGTCAGGTTGGGGAAATCCGAGTACATCATGGGCGCCTTGTACAAGGGCCTCATCGTGTCCGGGGTGCTGGCCGCCGTCGCCTTTTATCCCCTGGCCAACAAGTTCATGGCCGGCGTGGCCGCCAAGGCCGTGGCGGGAGCCGCGGGTCATGTGATCCCGCCCTTTAACGTCTTCCTGCTGGCGGTCATCGGCGTGCTCCTCACCGGCTTGATCGTGGCCATCACCGAATACTTCACCTCCAAAAGCTTTGCCCCGGTGAAGTCCATCGCCCTGGCCTCCACCACCGGGCATGGCACCAATATCATCCAGGGCCTGGCGATTTCCATGAAGTCCACGGCTGCGCCGGTACTGGTGATCGTGGCGGCCATCCTGGCGGCCTACCACCTGGGCGGCGGCCAGGCCAGCCCCGGCACCGGCCTCTACGCCATCGCCCTCACCGCGGTGGCCTTGCTCTCCATGACCGGCATGGTGGTGGCCATCGACAATTACGGGCCCATCACCGACAACGCCGGCGGCATTGCCGAAATGGCCGAACTGCCCGACGAAATCCGCAATATCACCGATCCCCTGGACGCGGTGGGCAACACCACCAAGGCGGTGACCAAGGGTTATGCCATCGGTTCCGCGGCTCTGGCCGCCCTGGTGCTCTTCGCCGAGTACTCCCGCTCCTTTCCAGGGGTCATGTCCTTTGAGCTTTCCGATCCCCGGGTGCTGGCCGGCCTGTTCATCGGCGGCCTGCTGCCCTTTATCTTCGCCGCCCTGTGCATGGAGGCCGTGGGTAAGGCCGCCGGCAGCGTGGTGGAGGAAGTGCGGCGCCAGTTCCGGGAAATCCCCGGCATCATGGAAGGCACTGGCAAACCCCAATACGGCACCTGCGTGGACATCGTCACCAAGGGGGCATTGCGCCAGATGATGGTCCCGGCCCTGATCCCGGTGCTGGCTCCGATCGTGGTGGGCTTTTGCCCCGGTCTGGGTCCCGTGGCCCTGGGCGGCATGCTCATCGGCTCCATTGTCACCGGCCTGTTCGTGGCCATCTCCATGACCTCCGGCGGCGGCGCCTGGGATAACGCCAAGAAGGCCATCGAAGACGGCCTTTACGGCGGCAAGGGCTCCGACGCCCATAAAGCCGCGATCACCGGCGACACCGTGGGCGACCCTTACAAAGACACCGCCGGCCCGGCCATCAACCCGATGATCAAGGTGGTCAACATCGTGGCCCTGCTCATCGTGCCTTTGCTGGCCAAGTACGCTCATTAATCGTTAATTAGGCAAGCCGGCTCCTTACGAGGAGCCGGCTTTTTTATTTATAATTGGCACTACTTACGCCGAGTCAGCAAAAATGTGATAAGATGTTTTTCCATGGACTCAGGCGTTCTTGAGGAGGCAATTCGATGAATCTGGAAGAAATAAAGGGAAAGCGGGAGGAGATTCTGAAAATCGCCGCCAAGCACGGAGCTTATAATGTCCGTATATTCGGCTCGGCGGCCCGGGGCGAGGCCGGGCCTGAAAGCGACGTCGACTTCCTGGTAGAAGCAGGACCCCAGCGAACCCCATTCTTTCCCGGAGGCCTCTTAATGGATCTTCAGGAATTCCTGGGCTGCAGAGTGCATGTGGTGACTGAAAAGGCAGTACATTGGTATATCCGCGATCGAGTACTCAAGGAGGCCAAATCCTTATGAAAGACGACCGCCTCTATCTGATCCACATCAGCGAGTGCATCGGACGCATCGAGAGATTCGTCTCCGGGGGCAAAGAGTCTTTTATGGGTTCGGACCTCATACAAGGGGCAGTACTTCGGACCTTGCAAGTGATGGCCGAATCTGCGCAGCGTCTTTCCGAGCCCCTCAAAGCCAGGAAACCGGAAGGGGAGTGGAATAAGGTTGCGGGATTCCGCAACGTGCTGGTGCATGATTATCTTGACATTGATTTGGAGCTAATCTGGAATATCATCGAAATTGATTTGCCTAATCTCAAAGGTATAGTGCGGGAACTCCAGAAGGAGTTGGAAGGAGTGTAAATTGAACGCCTGGAAGAACCAGCTTTTTTTCGGGGACAACCTGGAGATTCTCCGGGGCAACCGCATCCCGGTGGGTTCGGTTGACCTGATTTACCTGGACCCGCCCTTCAACTCCAACGCCACCTACAACCTCCTCTTCGCCGAAAAGAGCGGGGAGAAGTCCGCGGCCCAGATCACCGCCTTCGAGGACACCTGGCAGTGGGGGGAGGCGGCGGCGGCGGCCTACGACGACGTGGTGCGGGGCGACCGGCCGCGGCTGGCGGAGCTGCTCCGGTCCTTGCGGGCCTTCCTGGGCCAGAACGACATGATGGCCTACCTGAGCATGATGGCGGCGAGGCTGACGGAGCTGCACCGGGTCCTGAAGCCCACGGGGAGCTTGTATCTGCATTGTGATCCGACGGCGAGTCATTATATCAAGATGATATTGGATGCGATTTTCGGATTTGCTAATTTTAAGACTGAAATTATTTGGAAAAGAAGTACTGCTCATAGTGACACCAAGCAAGGAAGAAAGCAACATGGGAGAATCCATGATATTATTTTATTTTACACAAAAAGCAATGAATGGACGTGGAATCCAATTTATACACCATATGACCTGGAATATATTAAAACATTCTATCATTTTACTGAAGAAGGCACATTTCGCATATATAGATTAGACAATCTAACAGCAGCTAAGCCAGGTGGAGATACATTATATGAATGGAAAGGGGTGAAACCATATAAAGGGAGATATTGGGCTTATTCAAAAAGCAATATGGAACAATTCGAAAAAGAAGGAAGATTAGTTTATACAAAAACTGGAATGCCATGTTATAAGCGTTACCTTGATGAAATGCCGGGAGTTCCATTACAAGATATTTGGATTGACTTAAAACCAATTGGGGCTGTTGCCAAAGAACGTCTTGGCTACCCCACCCAGAAGCCCGAGGCCCTGTTGGAGCGTATCATCAGGGCCTCCAGCAACGAAGGCGACCTCGTCCTGGACCCCTTCTGCGGCTGCGGCACTACCATCACCGTGGCCGAGCACTTGCAGCGCCGCTGGATCGGCATCGACATCACCCATCTGGCCATCACCCTCATCAAGAAGCGCCTGCACGACTCCTTCGGCGAGGAATTGGCCCTCTACGAGGTAGTGGGCGAGCCCGTGGACGCCAAGGGCGCCGAGGCCCTGGCGGAGACCAATCGCCATCAGTTCGAGTGGTGGGCCTTGGGGCTCGTCGACGCGGCCCCGGCCCAGGATAAGAAAAAGGGGGCGGACCGGGGCGTGGATGGCGTCCTCTATTTCCAGGAGAAGGCCGATGGGCCGTATTATAAAATCATTGTGCAAGTAAAGAGCGGCCAGGTCAACGCCGGGACGGTCAGGGAACTGGAAGGAACCCGCAAACAGGAGAAGGCGGAGATCGCCGTGCTCCTTACCCTGAAGCCACCCACCAAACCCATGAAAGAGGCGGTGTCTGCCGACTACTACGTTTCGGCGCTGTTCCCGGACCGGCGCTTTCCGCGGCTGCAAATCCTCACCATCGCCGAACTGTTCGCCGGCCGGCAACCGGAATATCCCAACTGGGTGCCGCGCAAGACCTTCAAAAAGGCGGCTCGCCGGTACAAGGGACCGACTCCGCAGGAGCAGGAGAAATCTTATCCGAAATTGCCGAATGCGGACTGACCGGAAATGGCGGATAAACGTCGAAAATCTAAAGATGAAAAGATAAATTCCCTTTCTTCTGAATACCCCTGGCTTCTGGGGCTGATCCTCATGGGGCTGGTGCTGTTTGGCTACCGTCTGGGGGTCCCGGGGTTGATGGATCCGGACGAGGGCCGTTATGCCGAAATCGCCCGGGAGATCTTGCTGCTCCGGGATTGGCTCATTCCCCACCTGAACCTTTTCCCCTACCTGGAAAAGCCGCCCCTGGTCTACTGGCTCACCGCGGCCAGCTTCAAGGTTCTGGGCGCCAGCGAGCTGGCAGCCCGGCTGCCGTCGGCCGCCGCCGCCCTGGGGGGCCTGTTGCTGGCCTACGCCTTGGCCCGGACCCTGTGGGGGGCGGCTCCAGCCTTCATGGGCGCCACGGTCCTGGCTACCTGCTCCGGCTACGTGGTCTTGGGAAGGCTCCTCACCCTGGACATGACCTTTGCCTTGCTGCTCAATCTGGCCATCGGCCTGGGTTACCTGGCGATGCGCCGGGAGCGGTCCCGGCTGTGGCCCTGGGCTTACGGGGCCCTGGGTCTGGCGGTGCTCAGCAAAGGGCCGGTGGCCCTGCTCCTGGCCGGCCTCATCTGGGGGCTCTGGGTGTGGTTCAATCCAGCCCCACCCCCACCCTCCCGCATCAAGGGGGAGGGAGTTATAGCAAGGATAGCTGCACGCCTGCCAGCACTAGATCAGTGGGGGACCTGGAAGCCGCTGGTCCAGCCCTGGAGCTGGCTCCTCCTGGCGGGTCTTGCCCTGCCGTGGTTCGTCTACGCGCAATGGTGCTATCCGGAATTTTTTCACTATTTCATCCTGGAGCATCATTTCGGCCGCTTCCTGACCCCGGCCTTCCACCCGGAGCCCGTTTATTATTACGGGCCGGTGTTGCTGGGCCTGCTGCTCCCCTGGAGCTTCCTCCTGCCCTGGGCCTGTTGCTGCCGCCCCCGGGACCCGGACCGGGTCTTTCTGATGATTTGGGCAGGGGTAGTGGTGGTCTTCTTTTCCCTCTCCCGGGGGAAACTGGCCCCCTATATTTTAGCGGCCTTGCTGCCCCTGGCCCTGCTCCTGGGGCGGGCTCTGGTGGATATGGCGGGCGGGGGCCGGGACGGGCGGAAATATCCGGGTTTCCGCGCCAGCCTCTGGGGTTGGGCTGCCGCGGGAGCGATCCTGGTGTCGCTGCTTTACTTTTCGAACCTGGACCAGGTCTGGTCGCCCCTCAACCTCTCGCGGCCGTATTTGTTAGTGGTGGCCGCGGTTTTCACCCTGACCCCTATTTTAGCCCTGCTGGACCGGCGCCGGGTCCTCCTGTGGTTGGGAGCCGGGGCCCTGATCTTTAGCATCCTGATGCCTGTGGGGATGGAGCGCCTGAGCCGAGCGCGTTCGCCCAGAGAGATGGGAGGCCTGCTGAACTCCCTTTGGCAGCCCCACGCCGCCCTGGTGGGGGTGTACCTCTATTCCCAGGGACTCTCCTTCTATAGCGGCCAGGTCTTCCATCTCCTGGAATCCCCGACTGAGCTGGATTTCGGCCGCAAATTGGCCCCGGAGCAGGAGCGCACCTTATACCTTGGCGGGGTCAGCGATCTGGCGAAATTTGTCCAAAACCGCCCCCTAATCTTCTTATATGTGAAGGAGCGGCACCTGGAGGCTCTGAAAACAGAGTTGCCGGGGAAGCTCCGGTTCCTGGCCCGTCAAGGGGATTGCCTTTTGCTGGTCTATGAGGGAAAATAGAGAACGGTGAGCTGTAGGGGCGACTGCGGCACAGGCTTCCAGCCGGTGAGCGGGCCGCCCGGTGAACTTTTTTTATTAAGCAGTGATCGCCTAACCCAGCAAGCTGGGCGCAGGCTGAACTGGCCTGCGCTTCCAGGAAGAAGAGCATTCCGGATTATCCGCCACCCCATGCCTTTAATCATCTACCGCTATCTCCTTCTGGAAATCCTGGCGCCCTTTGGGGTGAGCCTGCTGGGCTTCACCGCCATCGTTTTTCTGGGCCGCTTGATGAAGATTACCCAGATGATCGTGGTGAAAGGAGTGGGCCTGGTGGAAGTTTTACAGACCTGTCTCTATCTGCTCCCCTATCTGCTGGTCTTCACCCTGCCGATGGCGGCCACAGTGGGGATTTTGCTGTCGCTGACGCGCCTCAGCGTGGATCGGGAGGTGATGGCCTTGAAGACCGCGGGGCTGAGTTTCGCACAACTGTTGCCGCCCATCCTGGCCTTTTCCCTGGCGGTGGCGGGCCTCACCCTGATGCTCACGGTCTTCGGCAGTCCCTGGGGTCAGCAGGCCACCCGGAACCTCATGGATAACGTGGCCAAAAAACGGGCCGACCTGGGGATCCAGGAACAGGTGTTTAATACGGATTTTCAGGGGCTGATGCTTTTCGCCAACCGGGTCTCTTCCAAGGCGGGGGGGCTGGAAGGCATCTTCGTTTACGACTCCCGGGACCAGGAAAACCCCAACACGGTTTATGCCCAGTCAGGACAGTTGAGCTTCGATGAGGCCCAGGCGACCATGATGATGGTGCTAACCGACGGCTATGTGTTCCGCTGGGACAAGGAGGTAAAGGGTCCGGAGCGCTGGACAGTGGTGGATTTTAAGAGCTACCGGCTGCCCTTGCAGCTCTTTGGTTTCCTAAAAGGCGGCAGGTCCGAGTCCGAGATGTCGTTGGGGGAACTGTGGTCCAGGCTCTCCCGGGAGCCGGCGGGCACGGACCCTTATAACCGGGCGGTGGTGGAGCTGAACCAGCGCTTCGCCATGCCGGTGGGGGCCCTGATCCTCTGCCTGATCGCCATGCCCCTGGGGTTAAGCCACCGGCATCAGGGCCGGACCTGGGGGTTAATTGTGGGACTGGTCCTGTTTCTGGTGTACTACATCCTCTTCACTGCCTCGTGGCGCCTGGCGGTGAGCTTTAAGATCAACCCTGCCCTGGCCCCCTGGACCTCCGATTTCCTGTTTGTCTGGGTGGCGCTTTTTCTTTGGTACCGCAGTGTGAAAGAGCTGCCCCTGTTGCCCCGCGCCTTGAAATGGCCCAGGTTTTTAAAGGCCTGAAATACTCCTGAACCAATCCGGTTTCTGATTAATCTTTTAAGGCGATTTTTTTCCGGTAATCAATGATTACCCCAACATCGCCAGAATTTCTTCGGTCTTTTCCCTGAGCAAGACTGGATTGCTCCGGGTTTCCACATTGAGGCGCAGTACCGGCTCGGTGTTGGAGGGGCGCAGATTAAAGCGCCAGTTGGGAAACTCCAGGCTGAGGCCGTCGATGTGCTCCTCCTTTAGGGCGCCAGGGCCGTAGAAGTCCTCCACCCGCCGCAGGGCCGCTTCTGGTTCCGGGAGACGGCGGTTGATCTCGCCGCTCACCGGGAAGCGGGCCAGGCGCTCCGCCACCAGGCCCGACAAAGGCCGGCCGCTGCGGCTCAAGAACTCCAGCACCAGCAGCCAGGGGATCATGCCGCTGTCGCAGTAGGCGAAATCCCGGAAATAATGGTGGCCGGACATCTCCCCGCCGTATAGGGCGTTCTCCAGGCGCATGCGCTCCTTGATGAAGGCATGACCGGTCTTGCTCTGGATGGGTCGTCCGCCGGCGGCCAATACCTGCTCCACGGTGTTCCAGGTGAGCCTGGGGTCGTGAATTATTGCGGCCCCGGGGTGGCGGGCCAGGAGGGTTTGGGCCAGGAAGCCCACGATATAGTAGCTCTCGATGAAGTCCCCCTGCTCATCGAAGAAAAAACAGCGGTCGAAGTCGCCGTCCCAGGCCAGCCCGAGATCGGCCCGATGCAGGCGCACCGCGGCGCTGGTGGCCTGGCGGTTTTCCGGCAACAGCGGATTGGGGACCCCATGGGGAAAGCTGGGGTCCGGCTCGTGGTTGATTTTGATGAATCTGAAGGGCAGGTGTTTCTCCAGCCGGTCCAGCACCGGGCCGGCGCAGCCGTTGCCGGCGTTGACTACCACCGTGAGGGGCCTAAGGAGGGCCAGGTCCACGTAGCTGAGCAGGTGGGCGACGTAAGCCTGGAAGGCCTCGGTGGGCACCAGGGTGCCCCGGATGCCAGGGTGCCATGGCGGGAATTTACCGGCTGTGGCCAGGGCCTCCAGGTTACTGAGGCCGGAGTCGCCGCTCAGGGGGCGGGCTTGCTCCCGAACAAACTTCATGCCGTTATATTCCGGGGGGTTGTGGCTGGCGGTGATCATGAGGCCGCCATCCAGCTCCAGGTGGGCGGTGTAGAAATAAACCTGTTCGGTGCCGCACAATCCCAGGTCCCGAATTTCCACCCCGCAGTCGCGGAGCCCGGCGCTCAGGGCTCGGGCCAGAGGCAGGCTGGAGGCGCGCCCGTCCCGGCCCAGGGCCACCCGGGATGGGTGCAGGAAGGCGGCGTAGGCCCGGCCGATCCGGTAGGCCAGATCTTCATCGAGTTCCTCCGGGACCCGCCCGCGCACGTCGTAAGCCTTGAAGCAGCTAAGCTTTCCCATAACCTGCAAATAATTTATCTTTTTGTTTTAATAGGAGCCAAGATAGCACAAATTTCCAGGTTTTGATAGGATGCGGGGAGGCAAATGCCGCGATCTCACCTTCATCGCGGGCGGCGGTTCTCAATAACTCTTGGAACAACTCAGGCGAGTAAGGTAAAATAATCCATCATGGCAAATTCAGATCTTGCGGGTAGTTATCACCTCCGCAGCAGATGAGACCTTAAGATGCAAGATGCGGCAGACAAGGGGGCCGCGGCCCGGATGGACGCCGGGGCCGGAGGCTGGAAGGGCATAATTCTGGCTGGCGGGGCCGGAACGCGGCTCTACCCCATTACCCAGGTGGTAAGTAAACAGCTCCTGCCGGTCTATGACAAGCCCATGATCTATTATCCGCTGTCAGTCTTGATGCTGGCAGGCATCCGCCGGATTCTGGTGATCTCCACCCCGGAGGATCTTCCCAGATTCCGGAACCTTTTAAAAGACGGCTCCCAACTGGGTTTGCAATTCGCCTATGCCGAACAGCCCCGGCCCGAAGGTTTGGCCCAGGCCTTCATCATCGGCCGGGACTTTATCGGCCGGGACCGGGTATGCCTGGTCTTGGGGGATAATATTTTTTATGGGCACGGTTTTCAGGAGATTTTAGGCAAGGCTGTAAGTCTGGTGTCGGGCGGGGTCATCTTCGGTTACTGGGTGAAGGATCCGGAAAGATACGGAGTCGTAGAGTTTGATGATTGCCAGCGCGTCATCGAGTTGGCGGAGAAGCCTCACAAACCCAGGTCGAACTATGCGGTTCCCGGTCTCTATTTTTACGATAATAGCGTGGTGGAAATCGCTGCCGGCCTCAAACCCTCACCCCGGGGTGAACTGGAGATCACCGATGTCAATAGAGAATACCTGAGAAGAGGGTCCCTGCGGGTGGAGATCCTGGGAAGAGGATTCGCCTGGTTGGATACCGGCACTCACGAATCGCTCCTGGAGGCGTCCACCTTCATCGAAACCATCGAGAAGCGGCAGGGCCTAAAGATTTCCTGCATCGAAGAGATTGCCTACCGGAAGAGATATATAGACGAAAGGCAACTGCGGGCCCTGGCCCGGCCGTTCCGGAAGAACGGCTATGGCCAGTACTTATTGAGGGTGCTGGACCAGGCGACTTAATATTGGATATTGGTAAAAAGATGACTGCTGAAAACCGCCTTCCGATAACCGGCCTAATCCTGGCGGGCGGCCTGGGCACGCGTTTCTGGCCCCTGAGCCGCTCCCAATATCCCAAGCAGGTGCTGCGCCTGTTGGGGTCGGAGTCCATGATTCAGGCGACCATCGAGCGCCTGCTGCCCCGCATTCCCGTGGAGCGCCTGGCGGTGGTGACCAACACCGCCCAGGCGGAGATCATCAATCTGGAGATGCTCCGCAAAGGTTGGCAAGACATCAGGATTATCCTGGAGCCGGAAGGGAAAAACACTGCCCCTGCGGTGGGCCTGGCCGCGGCCTTGCTGGGGGCCGCAGAACCCACCGGCCTGCTGGCGGTCTTTCCGGCGGACCACTTTATCGGCGATCCGGCGAGTCTGTTGGCGGCATTGGACCGGGGCGCTAAATGGGCCGCCGCCGGCTATCTGGTGACCTTCGGCATCCCCCCCAGCCACCCGGAAACCGGCTATGGCTATATAAAGCAAGGGCCCCCCCTGGACCCCGCCGGAACCGGGTTTCAAGCCGCCGGCTTCATTGAAAAACCGGAGGCATCCCTGGCCCAGGCTTTTCTGGACGAAGGCGGCTATTACTGGAACAGCGGCATCTTCCTGTTCCGCCGGGATTCTTTGCTGGAGGCATTTAAGCGCTACTTGCCGGAAGTTTACCAGGGGTTGGCCCGTATCCAGGAGGGCAAGGCGGGCCCTGATTTCCTGGCGGAGGTTTACCGGGATTTCCCCAACATCTCCCTGGACCACGGTATTATGGAGCATGCCGCCCGGGTGGCCGTGGTGCCGGTGGAGATGGGCTGGAACGACGTGGGCACCTGGGGAGCCTTGCAAGAGATCTTTCCCCGGGATGCCCAGGGGAACGTCCTGCTGGGCCGGATCCTGGACCGCGGCAGCAAGGGCTGCACCTTTTTCGCCCAGAGTCGTCTGGTGGCCACCATCGGCCTGGAGAACATCATCGTGGTGGATACCCAAGACGCCACCCTGGTATGCCATCGGGAACGGGTCCAGGAAGTGAAGGACCTGGTGGCGGAGTTGCACCGCCGGCAGATGGCGGAGTCGGTACAGCACCCCACGGTGCATCGGCCCTGGGGGCATTATACCGTGATGGACGAGGGCCCGGGGTATAAAGTCAAGCGGATCGAGGTGGCGCCGGGTGGCCGCCTCAGCCTGCAAAGCCACCAGAACCGGGCGGAACATTGGGTGGTGGTGCAGGGCACCGCCAGGGTGACCATCGCCGCGGACACCACGACGGTGGCCAGCAACCAGAGTGTTTTCATCCCCGCAAAAACCGCCCACCGCCTGGAAAACCAGGAGAGCCAGCCCCTGCGCATCATTGAAGTGCAGACCGGCTCCTATCTCGGCGAGGACGATATCCAGCGCCTGGATGACGATTACCGCCGCGTTTAGCGCCGATTTCTCAGGACATCTGGGACCTCTATCCTGAATAGTTCCTTAGGTTGCAGGGGCGCACCCAGGTGTGCGCCTGCCAGCGCCGCCTCCGGCGGTCACGCACCGCCACCCTTGGGCAGGATCAGCTATGGTCCTGCCTTGATTATTAATGGGAGCATGGTTTGCGACTTGACGGTTAACCCTTGCAGGGGCGGTGTCTCGCCGCCCGGGGCGGGGTAATCCCGCCCCTACGGAGTAACCGCCAAGCGCGTCCGGTTATGCTCCCATTAATATTTTCCCCGCCCTTTTTTGGGTGCCAACTAATCTCGCGCCGGAATCCGGAGCCAACCGGGTTTTAATCTATGAAGCCACTGGTAAGTGACTTGAAACTCTCAAAAACGACAGAGGAGATGGATGTATGAAAGCTTTTGGCAAGAGATCGTTGCTGTTGGCTTTGACCCTGGTGTTGGCTGTGGGCGTCGCGGCAGTCGTCTGGGCCGAGGCTCCCCAGGGGATGCCCCAGAAACCGGGATCCATGATGATGCAGCATTGTAATAAATGGCACCATGGACACATGAACCTGACCCCGGACCAGGCGGCTAAACTCTTCGACGTCAAAGAAAAATTCCGCACCGACACCGCGGCGCTGCGCAAGCAGGTATTTGTGGGAAAGGCGGAATTGGCGGCCTTGTGGAAGGCTGAGACCCCTGACGGGAATGCCATCGTGGCCAAGATTAAGGCCCTCGCTCCCCTGAAGGAACAGCTGGTGGAGAAGAAGGTGCTTATGCGCCTGGAAGTTCGCCAGATCGTCCCCAAGACCCCCATGAAGACCGGGATGGGTGAGGGTGGCGATATGGGCTCCATGGCCATGGGCCCCGGGTCGCCGATGACTGCCGAAGAATAGCGGGAGCAGTTAACCACCATGAGCTGAAGGGCCAGACCGGCCCTTCAGCAACACCTTCGGCTTCGATCTCTATCCCTCCCCTAACGGTTCCTGAGTCACCGGTCGATAATAGATTAGCGTTTAAAATTGGCCAGCTAACTGATTCCTTTTCCTGCCCCTGATAAGCGGCGGCCACAGGCCGCCCTATAAAATCACTTCTCCCTAGGCGATAAAGGCCGGGCTGTGCCCGCCGCCTTACTAGACCTCACCTCAAAATTTTGCTCCGCCGCTCCCTCAAATCCTTGAAAAATTGCGGGAATTACCGTAAAATTAACTAAGAAAATCACTGAGAGGATTTTTCGTAACCTGAGGACTATGGCAGTTCTGCCTATACGTAAATTGCCCGACGCGCTGCTGCGGCACCCGGCCCGGGAGATCAACGGGATCAACGACGAGCTGCAGGGTCTCATCGATGATATGGCCGAAACCATGTACGCCGCCCCGGGTCTGGGGCTGGCTGCCAACCAGGTGGGGGCCTTGCACCGGCTCATCGTCTTCGACGTGGCCCACCGGGATGGCGCGGCCAGGGATATCAAGGTGCTCATCAATCCCTGCATTACCCACGCGGAAGGAGAGCTTACCCACGAGGAAGGCTGCCTCTCGGTGGCGGACTTTAGCGCCGAGGTGCGGCGTCACGCCCGGGTGAGCGTGCAGGGCCTGGACCGGGAAGGGAACCCGTTAACCATTACCGGGGAGGGATTGCTGGCGGTGGTGCTCCAGCACGAAATGGATCACCTGGACGGCATCCTCTTCATTGACCGCATCAGCCGGCTGAAGCGGAGCATCTATTTAAGGCGGCTCAAGAAACAGGCGGCGGCCAGGTGAAGCACGGCCCCTGGCGTTTAATCTTCATGGGCACCCCCCAGTTCGCCCTGCCTTCCCTGGAAGCCTTGATCTCCCATGGGGAGGAGGTGCTGGCGGTGATTACCCAACCGGACCGGCCCCGGGGGCGGGGGCAGCGAGTTACCCCGTCGCCGGTGAAGGAGATGGCCCTCTCCTGGAAGCTGCCGGTGCTGCAACCCCGGAGTCTCAAGGACCCCGCCCTGGCGCCGCAACTTACGGCATTGGGTCCGGAACTGATAATCGTGGTGGCTTACGGGCGTCTGCTGACCCATGAGCTTCTGGCCGTGCCGGCGCTGGGTTTTCTCAACGTCCACGCCTCCCTCCTGCCCGCCTATCGAGGCGCCGCCCCCATCAATTGGGCCTTGATCCGGGGGGAGCGGGAGACCGGGGTGACCATTCAGTGGGTGGTTCACGAACTGGATGCGGGGCCCATCTTTCTCCAGGAGCGGGTCCCGGTCCTGGAGGACGACAATCTTGGCGCCCTGTCCGGGAAGCTGGCGGAGAAGGGCGCAGTCCTGCTGGTGCAGGCCCTGGAGAGGCTGCGCCGGGGTGAGGCCGTCAAAGAGCCTCAGCCCCAGGAAGGGGTTACCTATGCCCCGCCCATCTCCCGGGAGATGCGCCGCCTCAACTGGCGATTGCCGGCCCGGGAAGTGGCCGGCTGGATCCGGGGGCTCGATCCATCTCCCGGGGCCTATGCCCTGTGGCGGGGAGAGGTCTTGAAACTGTTTGCCGCCGGAGTGAAGAAATCGGCGGGGGGAGCCGCGGCCCCGGGCACGGTTTTGGGTCTGAGCTCCCGGGGGCTGGAAATCGCTTGCGGCCAGGGCAGCGTCCTGGTGCAGGAACTGCAACTGGCCGCACATAAACGCCTGACGGCTCCTGAATTCCTGCGGGGCCATTCTTTGCTCAAACAGGTCTTGGATTGAGGCGCAGCAAGATGGAGGAACCGGTTAAAATTCTGAACGGCGGCAATTCCTTGCGGCCCCAGAAACGCATCTTTCTGGGATTGCTGGCGGTCACCTGCCTGCTGTTCACTATCCTGTTGGGGGTGCTGTGGTACGTGCCCTATGTGGGGCTCAGCAACCTCAATCCCCATCTGCCCCTGATCCTGGGGATGTTTTTCGCGGCGCTGCTGCTCCTCCTGGTGGGCGGCCTGATGCTGTTGGCCCTGACGGTGCTGTTGGGCCGGGACCTGTTCGTTTCCCGGAAACTCCGGGGCGCGGTCATCAAGCTGCTGCTGCCCCTGATGAGCCTGGTGGGCAAGATCTGCGGCGTCTCCAAGGACCAGGTGCGCCGCTCTTTCATCGAGATTAACAACCAACTGGTGCTGGCCCAGCACTCCCGCGCCACCCCTGATAAGCTGCTGTTGCTCATGCCCCACTGCCTGCAGTTTCATGAATGCCAGTTCCGCATCACCGGCAACGTCGTGCACTGCAAACGCTGCGGCCAATGCCCCATCAAGGGGCTAACGGAACTCTCGGAGAAGTACGGAGTAGGGCTGGCGGTGGCCACCGGCGGCACGCTGGCCCGGCGCATCATCGTGGAGCGGCGGCCACGGCTGATCATCGCGGTGGCCTGTGAGCGGGACCTGAGCAGCGGCATCCAGGACAGCTACCCGCTGCCGGTCTTCGGGGTGCTCAACTCCCGCCCCCAGGGCCCCTGCTATGATACCCTGGTGGACCTGGAGAAGGTGGAGCAGGCCCTGAAGACCTTCCTGCTGCCTGCCAAGGAATTGGTGGGCAGTGCCCACCCTACATTAGCCGCGGCGCCGCTTGCCGGCTCAGAGAATGGCGCCATAGATGAAAAAGGCGCCAGGGGTTGAAATCTGCTTAATCAGAGCATTAAATAGATTGCCTTTTAACCGAGTAGCGGCAAGCCTTGGCTCACGCAGGCTAAAGCCTGCGGCTACAGTAAATGTAGGGTGGGCACTGCCCACCAATTCCTTAGTTAATGTAGGGTGGGCACTGCCCACCAACTCCTTAAAAATCTATAGTCTTTATGTTTATCCCCTCTCCCCATTGGAGAAGAGGGTTAGTATGAGGGGGAATCTAATTTCTTTTCCGCTCCCTTTAATAAGGATCATTCATCGAGAATATTTTCATAACCTTTTGAGATATTGGTGCTGCCAGCCTTACTTTGCCCGGGTGATAATTGAGGGACAGGAATAATCGTGATGTCTAAGCTGGGCTCCTTAAAAACCGCGCGGAAGCTTTTAAAGAAGCATGAGCTTTCCGAACTGCGGGCTGCTATCAGCTACATCAATGCCTTTTCCGGAAAACGGTTTGTTCTAAAAATCGGTGGTTCTATCTTAGATGACTTGAGATTTTTCCCTTCACTGATTGAGGATGTGATTTTTTTGAAAAAAGTGGGAATAGATGTGATCCTGGTTCATGGAGGCGGCCGCCACCTTAACCAGGCCATGAAGGAAAAAAATCTAAAAATTAATAAGATTCGAGGATTGCGGGTAACCTCGGCGGAAGTGCTGGAATTGGCTGCCAGGGTTTTCGCCGAAGTTAGCCGAAAAATAAAGACTGAGATTGAAAGGCAGGGATACCGTTCCATAATCTTTGGGCGGGAGACCGGCCTGGTAAAATCGGAGCGGATAGATTCGCCGGAATTAGGTTTCGTGGGGGTTCCCCGGGCCGTGGAGATTTCGTTATTAGATAATCTGGCGGATAAGGTGGTCCCCATAGTCTCATCGGTGACCGCCGGGAACCAGCCTGGTGATCCCGGCTTTAATGTTAATGCGGACGCGGTGGCCGGCATCATCGCCTCTGCGATCGGTGCGGAGAAACTGATCCTGATGACCGACGTGGAAGGCGTTCTAAATGAAAACGGCTCGCTGCTTTCTACCCTGAGCGTCAGCCAAGTGGAGGCCTTGATCGCCAAGAAGATAATTCGTGGAGGCATGATACCCAAGGTGGAAACTTGTCTTAACGCCTTAAAAGGCGGAGTGCAAAAGTGTCATATTGTCAAAGGCAGCAGTCACTCGTTTATTGATGAGATTTTAACGGATGCCGGGGTGGGGACGGAATTCGTCCGGGATGACTTGGCTAAGGAAGCCGCCAGGTAAGCACCCGCTAATATCGACGTATCCCTATCTTTCAATAAGACCACGATCCTCGCCCGCGAGCCCGGTTGTTGACAAGCCGGGCTTTTCATTGTTTAAATTTCAAAATTTCCCCGGCATGATTAAAATGAATGTTAAAGTTTACCTTGAAGGAAATCCCATGGAAGCAAGCCAGTCCCACCTGGATCAGATTTTGGATGAAATAGCCTCCATGTCTCTGGAAGATCAGGAAATGCTTTTAAATATTGTAAAAAAACGCCATATCGGAAAAAAACGGGAACAGATTTTAAGGGATTCCCGGGAAAGCATGCGCTCCTATAAAAAAGGCCTGGCTAAAAAGGGGACGGTAGAGGATTTGATGAAGGATTTGGAAAGCGATTAAGCAAGAGGAAGCTCGTTTAATCTCAATAGAAAGTAAGAAGAAGCTGCTTCCGGGCGACCCAGCGGGTCGCCCCTACAGGACATCGCCAAGCCAACGTACCCCTGCTGAGGAAATTTTGAGCAAGAGGCCCAAATCCGAGCAGGGCCGCGGCGCTCGCGCCCTGGCCCTGGACATCCTGGCCGCGGCCGCGCGGCAGCAGAGGTCGGTGGAGGAACTGCTGGCCGCCACCCTCAAACGACAGCCCCAACTGCCGCGGCCGGAGAGGGCCTTGTTGCTGGAACTGGTCCAGGGGGTGAAGCGCTGGGAGATGAAACTGGACTATTTCATTTCCCAGCTTTCCGCCATGCCGCTCTCAAAACTGCACCCCTTAGTTCTTTTGATCCTGCGCCTGGCCGCCTATCAGATCCTGATGCTGGACCGGGTGCCGGCCCGGGCCGCGGTCCACCAGGCCGGTCTGGAGGCCAAGGCCCGGCGCTTGCCGCCGGCTTACGGGGGCTTCATCAACGCGGTGTTGCGCCGCCTGGCCGCGGGCGACCTGCCCCCCCTTCCGGAGCGCCAAACCGATCTGGGGGCCGCCCTGAGCGTGGAACACTCCCACCCCCCCTGGCTGGTGCGCCGCTGGCTGGAGCGCGGGGGCCTGGAGCAGACCGAAGTCAGGCTGGCCGCCAATAATCGCCTCCCTCCCCTGACCATCCGGGTTAACACCCTGAAGACCGACCCCGAAACTCTGAGGGCCCGGCTTAGCCGGGAAGGGGTGGAAGCCCAGCCCTGCCGCTTCTCTCCGGTGGGTCTGCGGCTGAGCGGGGTTAGGGTGCCGCCGCTGGAGCTCCCTTCTTATCAAGAGGGCCTGTGGCTGTTTCAAGATGAGGCGGCGCAACTGGTCAGCATGCTGCTGCCCCCCGGGAGGGGGCGGCTGCTGGAATTGGGCGCCGGCCGGGGAGGCAAGACCACCCATCTGGCCGAGTTGTCCGGCAATGCCGGCCTGATCCTGGCTTTGGAGCTGCACCAGGGTAGGCTCCGGGAACTGCGGGGCTCGCTCTCGCGTTGGGGGGCGAGCGCCGTGCAACCCATCCGGGCGGACGCCACCCGCGTCCTGCCCCTGCGAGATGGGGCCATGGACGCCGCGATCCTGGACGCCCCGTGCTCCGCCCTGGGCATCCTCAGGCGCCATCCGGAAATCAAGACCCGCCTCCAGGAAGCCGATTTGGCCACCTTTCCGCCCCGGCAGCGGGCTATGCTTGAAGCCGCGGCCCCGGCCCTGAGACCCGGCGGCCACCTCCTCTATATCACCTGCACCGCGGAGCCTGCCGAAAACCAGGAGTTAATCGAGTCCTTCCTGGGGGCGCACCGGGAGTTTCGCCTGGGGACCGACCCCCAGCTCCTGCCGGCTCCCGCCCGCCACCTGGTGCAGCCGCCGGGGTGGTTCTGCTCCTCAGGCGCCGACGATCTGGACGGTTTTTTCGCGGCGCTTCTTACCAAAAACTAGTGGTTAGGTTCAAACTTGATTAGCCATTTTTTCCTCGGCCCCAAAATGATCGCAGGCTAAAGCCTGCGGCTACATAACCTCAGCTTATAGGGCGGGCTGTGCCCGCCGCACGTTGGCGGCCACAGGCCGCCCTAGATCAAGGTTAGCTTGGATGTCGCTTTCGTTCCCAAGTACAACTTGGGAAGGAGATCAATGCAGGCGCAAGCTTTAGCTTATGAAATAATTAGGGAAAATGATCGCAGGCTAAAGCCTGCGGCTACATAACCCCAGCTTATAGGGCGGGCTGTGCCCGCCGCACGTTGGCAGCCACAGGCCGCCCTAGATCAAGGTTAGCTTGGGTGCCGTTTTCGTTCCCAAGTACAACCTGGGAAGGAGATCAATGCAGGCGCAAGCTTTAGCTTATGAAATAATTAGGGAAAATGATCGCAGGCTAAAGCCTGCGGCTACATAACCCCAGCTTATAGGGCGGGCTGTGCCCGCCGCACATTGGCAGCCACAGGCCGCCCTATATAAGCTTAGCTTTGGCGCCGCTTTCGTTCCCAATTACAACCTGGGAACGGGACCAAAAAAAATCCCCCCTGCCCCCCTTTGTCAAAGGGGGGTTCAAAGTCCCCCTTTGAAAAAGGGGGATTTAGGGGGATTTAAAGTAAACCCCAAAGGTTTTCAGCTCTCGTTTCCAAGCTCCTGCTTGGGAAGCAGAAAAAAACCAGGATGAGATCCCAGGCGGCAGAGGGATATTTATTTAGGGCAACCCAATCACAGGCTGCAAGCCTGTGCCACTGTCGCCCCTATGCTTGCGTAAATTTTCCCCGGCGTGGGACATCATAAAGACTTTTTCTCCGGCTTGCCTTAAGGTATATTCGCTTCATCACCCGCGGTTAATGGGGGGGAAAAATGGCGGTTCGTTTGGAAATCGGCTGGCGGCCGGAGCTGCCGGACGCGGAAGGGGAGGGGGTGCGTCGCCAGGCGTGGAAGTATTTCGGCCTGGAGATCGACCGGGTCCGGGTGCTGCGGGTCCTGATGCTGGACCTGGACTTGCCTGCCGGGGAACTGGAGGAGGTGCGCCGGGAGGTCTTCACCCACCCCGCCACCCAGACCTCCGGCTTCCGGCCCCTGGCCCAGGCCTTCGACTGGGCGGTGTGGGTGGGCTTCAAGCCCGGGGTGCGGGATAATGCCGGGGCCGTGGCCCGGGAGGCCATTGAGGCCTATCTGGGACGCTCCCTGGCTCCGGCGGAGGCGGTCTATACCTCCAAACTTTTTCTTTTTTCCGGGGAGAGCCTGGACCGGACGAGCATGGCCCAGGTGGCCCGGGAACTGCTGGCCAACGACATGATCCAGGAGTTCCGCCTTTTCTCCCGGCAAGATTGGGACCCGGAAACGGGGGTGGGTCTCATACTGCCCCGGGTACAGATGACGCGCTCCCCGGAGGTGGAGGTGTTCGACCTCAGCTCCCTGGAGGCCTTACGGGAGTTGAGCCGCCAGCGCCATCTGGCGCTCCGGGACGCGGACCTGCCCATCATCAGGGATTACTTTATACGCCCGGAAGTCCAGGAGCGCCGGGCCGCGGTGGGGTTGGGGCCTCCCACCGACGTGGAGCTGGAGTACCTGGCCCAGGCCCGCAGCGACCATTGCAACCACAACACCTTCCGGGGCCTGTTCCACTATCGCGACCCGGCCAGCGGGGAAGACCTGGTGGTGGACAACCTGTTCAAGACCTGCATCGAGCTGCCCACCCGGGAGATCGCCTGGAAGAAGGCCTGGGTGGTCTCGGTGTTGTGGGACAACGCCGGGGTGGGGCAGCTCGACGACGAATTCTCCTATGTCATCAAAGGGGAGACCCATAACTCTCCCTCCAACCTGGAGGCCTACGGCGGCTCCCTCACGGGGATTGTCGGGGTCTACCGGGACCCCATGGGCACCGGCAAAGGCGCCCGGCTCATCGGGGGAATTTACGGCTTTTGCGTGGGCCCGCGGGATTATTCCGGCCCGTTGCGGCCCCGGCTCCACCCCCGGCGCCTGTTGGATGGGGTGATCGCCGGGGTTAAAGACGGCGGCAACAAGAGTGGCGTGCCCACCCTCAACGGGGCCCTCTATTTTGATGAAAGCTACCTGGGCAAATGCCTGGTATTCGTGGGGGCCGTGGGCCTGCTGCCCAAACAGCTCAAAGGGGAACCGGCGGCCAAGAAGGCGGCTCAGCCCGGCGACCTCATCTTTATGTGCGGCGGCCGGGTGGGTAAAGACGGGATCCACGGGGTCACGGCCTCCTCGGAGGTGGCCTCCCCGGGCACCCCGGCGGGTCACGTGCAGATCGGCGACCCTTACACCCAGAAGAACATGCATGATTTTCTGCAAGAGGCCCGGGACCAGGGGCTCATCACCTTCATCACCGATTGCGGCGGCGGCGGGCTCTCTTCCGCAGTGGGCGAATCGGCCATGATGGCCGGGGGCTGCGAAGTGGACCTTTCCCAAGTGCCTTTGAAATATCAGGGTCTCGATCCCTGGGAAATCTGGATTTCCGAGTCCCAGGAGCGCATGGTGGTGGCGGTGCGCCCGGAAAACCAGGTCCACTTTAAGGAGCTGGCCCGCAAACACGCGGTGGAGGCCAGCGTCATCGGCGCCTATAACGACCGGGGAGTCCTGGAGGTGAAGCACCAGGGCCGGGTCTGCGCCTATATGGAGTTCTCCTTGCTGGAAGAGGAATTCCCCCCCTGGGAGTTTGACTGCGAGTGGCAGGCCCCTGCCCACCGCCTCAGCGAGCCGGTGCTGGGGGACCCCGATGATCAGCGGGGACTGCTGCTGGCCATGCTGGCGCGGCCCAATATCTGCGCCCGGGAGTGGATCATCCGCCAGTATGATCACGAGGTCCAGGGGGGCAGCGTCCTCAAACCCCTGGTGGGCCGGGAGGTTCAGGTGCCGGGGGACGCCGCAATGATCCGCCCCAGGCCCCAATCCCCACGCGGCCTGGCCTTGAGCCTGGCGCTCAATCCGGCCTACTCGCAAATCGACACCTACCACATGGTCGCGGTCACCATTGATGAAGCGCTGCGGCGTCTTCTGGCAGTGGGTGGCGTTCTGGAGCATATCGGGGGGGTGGACAACTTCTGCTGGCCCAACGTGGAGTATCACCCGTTGAACAACCCCGACGGCAAGTACAAGGCGGCCCAATTGGTGCGGGCCTGCTGGGCCCTGCGGGACCTGTGCCTGGCTTACGGGATTCCCCTGCTCTCCGGCAAGGACAGCATGTACGTGGACGGCCTGCTGCCCGGGCCCTTCGGGGAGACGCACCGGGTTTCGGGCCTGCCCACCCTGTTTTTTACCGCGGTGAGCGTCTTGCCGGAGATTAGCCGGGCTATGACCCTGGAGTGGAAGAAACCGGGCGACCTCATCTACCTCTTGGGCCACACCCGGGCGGAGTTGGGCGGCTCAGAGTTTTACGAACTCATGGGCTATGTGGGACTGAGCGTCCCGGAGGTCCGGCCCAGCGAGTTTCTGGCCTATTACCGCCTGCTGGAGCAGGCCGGACGGAAGGAACTGCTGGCTTCCTGCCACGGGGTTTATCGGGGCGGCCTGTTGGTGCACCTGGCCCTGGCCTCCATGGCCGCGGGCCTGGGGGTGCAGGTGGACCTGAGCGGGGTGGCTCCGGAGGCCCCGGATTTCGCCGCCGCTTATGCCGAATCCGCCGGGCGTTTCCTGGTGAGCCTCGACCCATCGCAGCGAAGCCGTTTTGAAGAATTGTTTAAAGGCCAGCCCGTCTATCTGCTGGGAGAAGTGCGGCAAGATCGGCTGCTGCAAGTAAACCGCGGTGGCCAACTGTTGGAGGCTTCTCTGGAAGACCTCAGCATCGCCTGGCAGCGCCGCTTCGGGGACTTGATTTGAGGAAAATGGGTTTTCTGATACAATTATTGGGGGGATCGGGAAATAGATAAAAATTCCCCCTCACCCTGACTAATCCAAGGGTGGCTCCGGCGGGTGTATGACAGTCGAGGGCGGCTGTCCCACCTGGCGCCCCCACCCCGTTAACAGGAAGAAACCATGCACGCCGAGATGTTGGTCCTGCGGTTCAACCGGGAGGTGGTGGATCAACCCATCATCTACCGGCTGGTTAAAGACTTTGATCTGGAATTCAATCTGCTGAAGGCCACCATCTACCCTCAAAAAGAGGGGGTGATGGTCATGGAGCTGCGGGGCCATCCCCAGAACTTCCGCCGGGGTCTCAAGTATCTCCGGGAATCCGGAGTCCAGGTGAAACGGGTGGCCCGGGAAGTGCGGCGCAATGAGGAGCGCTGCTACCAGTGCGGCACCTGCACCGCGGTCTGCCCCACCGGCGCCCTTTATCTGGAGCGGCCGGAGATGGCGGTGCTGTTTGACGCCGGCAAATGCAGTGCCTGCGAGCTGTGTTGCCCGGTTTGCCCGGCCCGGGCCATGGAAGTCCAACTGGACCGCAGCGCCCTCTAACAAAAAAGTTAGGCGGCCGGCTGGCTCTCGATTTTTAGCCAGGTTCCGGTTATTCCCCCCGGCGGAGGCGTTGCAGCAAGGCCGTGGTGGAATACCCCGGGACGAAGGGCAAGGTTAAGACCTGGCCACCCCGGGCCAGGACTTCCGCCCGCCCTACGATTTCGCTTTCTTTATAGTCCCCGCCCTTCACCAGGATGTCCGGCTGAAGAAGGATGATCAGCTCCAGGGGGGTGTCCTCAGCGAAGAGCACCACCCGGTCCACACAGGCCAGGGCCGCCAGGACCCGGGCCCGGTCGGCCTCCGGGGTCAGCGGCCGCCCCTGGCCTTTGTCCAGGCGGCGCGCCGAGGCATCGGTGTTCACCCCGACGATGAGGGCCTCCCCCAGTGTGCGGGCCTGCTCCAGATAGGCCACGTGGCCGGGATGCAGGAGATCGAAGCAGCCGTTGGTGAAGACCACCTGATGCCGTTGGGCTTGCTGTTCGCGGACCCAGCGAGCCGCCGCCTCCCGGGTCACTACCTTGTGGCCGGTGTCGTATTTAGACAAATTATCCTCTAAATAATAAGACCATAGTCGGCATGTTGTTCATTTAAGCACCAATAGCTGATACGCCGTCATTTCTTTGGTCATCCTGAGGGAGCCGCAGGCGACCGAAGAATCTCTAAATAGGAGAAGCCTCGCGGCGGGCAGCATGACAAAAAAATGTGTTCTTTTCCAAAGAATTGGTGGGCAGTGCCCACCCTACATTAACCGTATTGCCCTTAGCAGGACTTCCTTTCTAAAATGCGGTACAGCTTGAGGAGAATAGCGAGCACCGCAGGTCATTATTCCTGCTTCACCCGGGCCACCGTGAGGACCTCCACCCTGGCGGCCCCGGCCCGCCGCAGCGCCAGGGTGCATTCCTTAACCGTGGAACCGGTGGTGTAAAGATCGTCAATGAGGAGAAGGTTCTTCCCCTTCACTGCTTCGGGGCAGGGCACGCTGAAGGCGGCCCGGACGTTGGCCCGGCGCTCTCTGGGCTTGAGCCCCACCTGGGGCACGGTGTGGCGCACCCGGGTGAGGACCTCCCGGCCCAGGGCCGCGCCTTTGAATCCCTGGGCCAAAAGCCAGGACTGGTTGAAGCCGCGGGCCTTGAGGCGGCGGGGGTGCAGCGGCACCGGCACCAGGAGGTCGGCGCTCGCGGCCAGCTCCAGGCAATCGGGGCGGTTCAGCCAGCTTTGCAGGATCGGCAGATAGGCCATCTGGCCGGAGAACTTGAAGCGCTTGATGGCCGCGGCAACCGGCCCCTCATAAAGAGCGGCGGCCCGGGCCCGGTCATAAGGGGGCATCTCGGCAACGCACTCTCCACAGAGGCGGTCGCCGCCCTCCCGGGATGCAAAGACCCGGCCGCAGCAGAGACACAGGGGGCTCTGCGCCCACTCGATCTTCGCCTCGCACTCCGGGCAGACCGCCTGCGCCGCGGCCTCCCCCACCGCGGCCCCGCAGAAAAGGCAGAAGCGGGGCAGAAAGAATTCCAGCAGGTTCAAACTGAAGCGCTTCAGCAAGGCCGGGGCCAACGGGGTCATCTCACCTCCCCTCACCAGAATCCATATAATGACGCCGGCCAGGCAACTGTCAAGCTAGAATTTAGTTGAGGCTGGTGACGTAGGACGATCTGGAGGGGCAAATTGCGGGAATAACGGGGAACCATGGCCAAAAAGGCGGGCACATCCCGCCCTATAAGTGGCAGGGGAGAGGGGATTTTATAGGGCGGCCTATGGCCGCCGATTATCGGGGCCATGCCGGTCGAGCATAATTAGAATAAGGAATGGGTGGGCAGTGCCCACCCTACGTTAACTAAGAAATTCAAGGAATGTGAAGGTAGGGGATACCAGCAAGGTGTGCGGTGCGCAGGCGTCCCGTCTGCGCCAGCAAATACCTATTTTTCCAGGAGGGGGTTTGGGGGAACCTCGCTTTTTCTTAAAAAGCGGGGTTCCCCCAAATCATTTGATCCTGCGATTGCTTATCGCGCCGCCAGACGCTCGGCCAGTCGCTGGGCCAGGCCTTGGGCGTCGTCGAAGAGTTTATAAACGGCAGTCTCCCCAAGGCCGGCGCCCCGGGCCAGGCGTTCCGCCTGTTGGCGGGTGATGAGGTCTCCGGGGGCGTGGGCGTCGGTATTGAGGATCAGGGAAGCGCCCACCTCCAGGGCAGTGCGAGCCACGTGGCCGTTGGCCAGGCAGTGGCCTTTGCGGGCCGAGATCTCCAGGAAGACGGAGCGCTCCCGGGCCAGGGTGGCCTCCTCCGGGGTGATGAGGCCCGGGTGGGCCAAAATATCGATGTCGGCCTCGAGGGCGGCCCGGTTGGTCCCCGGGGCCACCGGCTCCGCCAGGGTCTCGCCGTGCACCACGATGAGCGGCACCCCCAGGGCGCGAGCCTGGGCGGCCAGAGGGCCGATGAGGTCAGGGGGCAGGTGGGTGAATTCCAGGCCGGGGATGAGGTAGGGCGCCTCCCCCCGGTTGAGGCTCCGGGCCGCCGCCTGCAGAATGGCGAAAATCGCCGCGAAGTTGGAGGCGTCCACGTGGTCGGTGATCCCCAGGTAGCGGTAGCCCTTAACCTGGGCCCGGCGCCATAGTTCCGCGGGCAGCAGTTCGCCGTCGCTGTTCAGGGTGTGGGTGTGCAGGTCGATCATGAAGAACGGTTTTCGATTTCCAGTTTTCGGTTTTCGGTAAATATCAAGCCCGGATTCAGAAACTATAAACTCGAAACTCGCAATTGGGCGACCCAGCGGGTCGCCCCTACAACCCGAAACTGGGCGACCCGATCACAGGCTGGAAGCCTGTGCCACTGTCGCCCCGACAGCTACATCTTGTATTTGCCAAAATCTTCGGGATCCAGGCTCTCCAGGATCTCGGTCCATTTCTTGGCGTCGTCGCTGGTGATGGCCTCTTTGGCCGAAAGATCGACCCGGCGGGCCTTTTGAATCACCTCTTCCGCTACGAAGATGGGGGCCTTGGTGCGCAAGGCTATGGCGATGGCGTCGCTGGGGCGGGCGTCGATGGTCACTTCGCTGCTCCCCCGCGCCAGGTAGATGAGGGCAAAATAGGTATTGTCCCGAAGGTCACAGACCTCCACCTTGCTCACCTGGGTTTCCATGAGTTCCATGATGTTTTTCAGCAGGTCATGGGTCATGGGGCGGGAGAATTTAATGTTCTCCAGCTCGCTGGCGATGGCCGTGGCCTCCAGTAGTCCGATCCAGATGGGGACCGCCTTGTCCGACGCCACATCCTTGAGGATCATGATGGGGCTATTGGTAAAGGGGTCAATGGTCAATCCGGAAACGGTCATTTCCCTGAACATGTTGCCTCCTGCGATGGGGACGCCTCAGGCATTTGACCATACTGCAAAGAACGTGCCTGGGCCCAAGAGCCTGTTAAGGAATGGGGGTGGGCCGCAATGATGGCAACCTGGGTCAGTTGTCCCGTCAGGTGCCGCGGTCCGGTAAAATTGACTACCTGGTTGGTCCTGAGGCGGCCACAGAGCTGCTCCTGGCTGCGTTTGCTGGCGCCCTCCACCAGGACCTCCTTAACCTGCCCCAGCAGGCGGGCGTTTCCCGCCAGGGTGAGTTCATCCTGCAGGGCTTGCAAGCGGGCCAGGCGCTCGGCCTTGACTTCTTCCGGCACCTGGTCCGGGAAGCCGGCGGCGCGGGTTTGGGGCCGGGGGGAAAACTTAAAGGAGAAGGCCTGTCCAAAGGCCACCTGCCGCATCAGGTCCAGGGTCTCGGCAAAGTCGGCCTCGGTCTCGCCGGGGAATCCGACGATCAGATCGGTGGAAATAGCAATGCCGGGGCAGGCGAGACGCAGGCGAGACACTCGTTCCAGGTAAGCCTCCCTGGTATAACCGCGGTTCATGGCCCGGAGGATGCGGTTGGACCCGGACTGCACCGGCAGGTGCAGGTGCTCGCACAGGGGTGGGAGCGAACCGAAGGCAGCCAACAGTTCATCCGACAGGTCCCGGGGGTGGGAGGTGGCAAAGCGCAGCCGGGCCAGCCCCGGAAGCTGGGCGAGGCGGCGCAGCAACCCGGCAAAGGTGATGGGGGTGGGCAGGCCGCGGCCGTAGGAGTTGACGTTTTGCCCCAAGAGGGTGACTTCCAGGCCGCCGGCGGCTAGAAATCCGGAGACTTCCGCGATGATGGCTTCGGGATCCCGGCTGGCCTCCCGGCCCCGGACGTAGGGAACCACGCAAAAGGTGCAGAAGTTGTCGCAACCTTGCATGATGGTCACCAGGGCCTGGGTTGGCCCCCGGGGCCAGACCCGGGCAGGCGGCTCAGGGAGGCCGCGCTTCAGCTCCAGCGACGCCGGACGCTGGCCCAGGGTGGCCCGGCGCACCAGCTCCGGCAGGCGCCGGCTCGCCTGGGTACCGAAGATCAGGTTCAGGTGCGGCGCCGCGGCCAGCAGCCGTTCCCCCTCCTGTTGGGCCACGCAGCCTCCAACTCCCAAGATTAGCCGGGGGTTCCTGGCTTTCAAAAATTTCAAACTTCCCAGCAGGCTCTTAAGCTTTTCCTCGCATTTGCCCCGGATGGCGCAGGTATTGATCAGATATAGATCAGCCTCTTCGGCCCGGCAGGTGACTTCATATTCCGGCGCCAGAAACCGGGCCATCTGCTGGGAGTCGGCCTGGTTCATCTGACAGCCAAAGGTGCGGATGTAAAGCTTCTTTTTCAAGACCAGCATACCTTTATTTTTATTAGAAACCCTGGTCCTTGTCAACTCCGCGGCCTCCGCCCCTGGACAGGCCCGGCTCGCTGGAGTAAAATGGGGCGTGCTTGCGGGGAGGGCCGAGGGATTTTGCCAGGCTCATCGCCAAAACCTTGCTGTACACTAATGATTTTCGGTATTTTTGGTATTTTGTATAAGGGGGGGACTTTCTGCCCCGTCCCGGCCCTCTGCCCAAAAAACTAGAGCCCCGGAGCCTTTATGTTATTCCCCATCCGCGGGGCGCCGGCACTGCGGCGCCCGCCATGGGTCACCCTGGGTCTGATCGCCGTCAACCTGGCCGTTTTTCTCTATCAATTGCGGCTTGGACCGCAGGCGGGCGCAGACCTGGTTCTGCAAAAAGGGGCGGTGGCTGCCAAGCTGAGCCAGCCGCACTTGCTAGTTTCGTACCAGGGCCTGAGGCTGCTGCCCACCATGTTCAGCTCCATGTTCCTCCATGGGGGCTGGGTCCACCTCATCGGCAATATGTGGTTCCTCTGGATCTTCGGAGAGGCCCTGGAGGATGACCTGGGCCACTGGCGCTTTCTGGCCTTTTACCTGTTTTGCGGGTTCTTTGCCGGGATCTTCCATGTGTTGGGGTCGTCGCAACTGCGCGCCCCCATGATCGGGGCCAGTGGGGCCATCGCCGGGGTGTTGGGCGGCTACCTCAGGCGATTGCCCAAATCCCCCATCCACACCCTGATACTATTCCGCCTGCGACCGGAGATGGTGGCCATCCCGGCCTATGTCTGGTTGGGGCTGTGGCTGGTCCTGCAATTTTACGGCCTGCGGCAGGGGGGGCCAGTGGCCTGGATGGCCCACCTGGGGGGCTTTTTCATCGGCCTGGTCACGGTCAACCTCTTTACCCCGGCGCAGGAGGTGAGGCGGCCGCCGACCCGCAAATCCGGCGGGAAAGCTAAAGGTCAAAAGCAAGTGAAGAAGCAAGTGAAGAAGCAAGTTTGAAGAATCTTTGGTAATGGCCAGGTAGTCTTGCCAGGCCGCAGCCCGGCTCAGGAGGGCGCCGGCCAGTGCAATCTACGGGCATGGCTGCGCCAGCCCTGGGAACCTGATGATAAGGAGTTAATATGCAATTCAGTGAAGGCCGGTTGGGGCGTATCTTCATTTTGCGATTGGAAGAGGGTGAGCGGCTCAATGACAGCATCGAGAAATTTGCCCGGGAGCAAAAGATCAATCATGGACTGGCATTCTACCTGGGGGGGGCCGGCGATGGCAGCCAGGTGGTGGTGGGCCCGGAGGCAAACCGGGAGGGCATCATTCCTATGATCTATAGCTTGACGGGCGCCCAGGAGGTTTTGGCCCTGGGAACCCTGATCCCCAATGAGGCGGGGGAGCCGGTGCTCCATATGCACGCCGCCGCGGGACGGGAGGGGCAGGCCACGGTGGGCTGCACCCGGGCCGGGGTAGCGGTATGGCTGGTGGGGGAGGTGGTGCTCCTGGAGATCCTGGGAACCGCCGCGGCTCGGAAAAAGGATCCACAGACCGGGTTTCAGTTGCTGCAGGCCGATTGAAAAAGCGGTCAGCGTTCAGCTATCAGCAATCAGCAAATGCAAAACCCGGTTAGGGCTTATTAAAGTGTAGGGTGGGCACTGCCCACCATTTCTCATGAGAACGAGAAAAAAATATGGCGATGGGCAGGATCTCTGGACACGCAGAAAAGGGAGCTCTGGTGGAACTGCATAAAGATATGTTGGAGCAGATAGTCCGGACCGGGCGGCAGGCAGCCCTGGCCGCAGGCGCGGTGTTGCGCCTGAACTTCCATAAACCCCACCGGATTACCTACAAAGGGGCCATCGACCCGGTGACCGAAAGCGATCTGCAATCCCAGGAGCTGATCGTGGCCCTGATCCACCGGAGTTTTCCGGATCACGGCATCCTGGCGGAGGAAACGGCAGGCGAGGGGGGCTGCGAGGGACTTAGGCCCCCGGCCAACCCGTCCCCGGCCTCAGCGTCGCGGCCATGCCGCTGGATCATCGACCCCCTGGACGGCACGGTCAACTTCGCCCATGGCTTTCCGGCCTTCTGCGTGTCCATCGCCCTGGAGGTGGAGGGCCGCCTGGAATACGGGGTGGTCTACGACCCCTTGCGGGATGAGCTCTTTGAGGGCAGGAGAGGCCAGGGCGCCCTGTTAAACGGCCGGGCCATCCAGGTTTCCGGCATTGACCGCCTGGACCGGGCCCTGGTAGCCACCGGTTTTCCCTACGACATTCGGGAGAGGCTGCCGGAGACCCTGGACCGCATGCAGCGCATCCTGGGGGTGGTCCAGGGGTTGCGGCGGGTCGGCTCCGCCGCCCTGGACATGTGTTATCTGTCCTGCGGCCGTTTCGAAGCCTTCTATGAAGAGAATCTCAAACCCTGGGACACCGCCGCCGGCCTGCTGCTCATCAGCGAAGCCGGCGGCCGCCTCACCAACTTCAGCGGCGGGACTTATGACCTCTATTCGCCCAATATTCTGTGCAGTAATGGAAAGTTGCATGAAAAATTATTGACCCTGTTGGGGAAATGAGATATAAGCAAATTATGGAGAACTTATCAAAAAACTGGTGCTGGTGGCGGATGAGCGCGGACTGGTGAGGTGCGTCCCCGGCAGGTGAGAGATAATAGGGGGCCCCTCGCGAGAGGGGCCTTGGTTTTTGGCGATTTTCCAAAGCCGTGGCCCACCAGGGGCGCGGCTTTTTTTTAGCGCCGCTAAACGCCGATTATCGCCGCAGCATGACAAGCGTTGGGCAAAGGGCAAAAATATTTGGTTTATTTGTGGTTATCGGCAGTTATCTGCATTAACTAGATGATTAGATCAACAGACGGAGCAGGCATGGAGCAAATGGATTTTACCCTTTTCAGCGACCTGGCCCGGCAGGGTAACCTGATCCCGGTGTACCGGGAAATCTTGGGGGACCTGGAGACTCCGGTATCTGCCTATAAGAAGCTGCGGGGCGAAGGCTGTTCTTATCTGCTGGAGAGTGTGGAGGGCGGCGAGAAGTGGGGGCGCTTCAGTTTTCTGGGGCTCAACCCCTCCTTGCTCTTTCAGGTGCAGGGCGGCCGCGTCACCATCTGCCGCCAGGGGCGGGAGGAGGTCTTGTCACTTGAGGCCGGCGTCGATCCCTTTGAGCACTTGCGCCGCCTGCTGGCGGACTTCCGGGCAGTGGCCGCTCCCGGACTCCCCCGTTTTTGGGGGGGGCTGGTGGGTTATCTGGGCTACGACATGGTGCGCTATATCGAGCGGCTGCCGGAGTTGACCCCGCCCAGCCCCATGCCCGAAGCCAGGCTGATGTTGGCCGACAACCTCCTGATCTTCGACAACTTGCGCCAAACCATCAAGGTGATGAGCCTGGTGCGCCTGGACCCGGAGATTCCCCTGAAGTCCCAATACGAGCGGGCAGTGGCGGCCATCGAGGTCCTCATCGAACGCCTGGGACAGCCGGTGCCCCGCAGCCTGCCCTCCCAAAAAAAATCTCCGGGAGGGTCGCTCACGGTCAATCTTACCCGGGAGGATTTTGAGGCCATGGTGGCGCGGGGCAAGGAATACATCGCCGCCGGAGACGTGATCCAGGTGGTGCTGTCCCAGTGCTTTCAGACGCCGCTGCGCCACGATCCCCTGGACCTTTATAGAGCCTTGCGCATCATCAATCCCTCGCCGTACATGTTCTACCTGGACCACGGGGACCTGCAGCTGGTGGGGGCCTCCCCGGAGATCCTGGTGCGCCTGGAAGAGGGGCGCATCACCTATCGGCCCATCGCCGGCACCCGCCCCCGGGGAGCCGACGAGGCCGCGGACCGGGAGCTGGAGGCAGAATTGCTGGCAGATCCCAAGGAGCGCGCCGAACACCTGATGCTGGTGGATCTGGGGCGCAACGACGTGGGTCGGGTGGCCAAGATCGGCAGCGTCCGGGTGCCGGAGCTCTTCGGCATCGAGCGTTACTCCCATGTGATGCACATCGTCTCCCAGGTGGAGGGCGAGTTGGCCCCGGGCTGCGACGGACTGGACGTCCTCAGGTCCACCTTCCCCGCGGGCACCGTCGCCGGCGCCCCCAAGGTGCGGGCCATGGAGATTATCGAGGAACTGGAACCCACCCGCCGGGGGCCCTACGCCGGAGCGGTGGGTTACCTGGGATTCGGAGGCAACCTGGACTTCTGTATCACCATCCGCAGTTTCGCCATCCATGGCGGACAGGTCTATTTGCAAGTGGGCGCAGGGATCGTGGCCGATTCCGACCCGGGCCGGGAATACCAGGAGACGGTGAATAAAGGCCAGGCCCTGATGCGGGCCCTGGAGCAGGCCGAGGGGGGGTTGATCTGAGTTGTAGGGGCGACAGTGGCACAGGCTTCCAGCCTGTGAAGGGGTCGCCCAGTTTCAGGTTTCGAGTTGCTGAATCGGCGCCCCTCCTGCAAAATGCAGGGTGGTTTTGAAATTAAGAGGCAATAATGCTTGTAATGATCGATAATTATGACTCCTTCACCTATAATCTGGTGCAGTATTTCGGCCAGTTGGGCGAGGAGGTCCAGGTCTTTCGCAATGACCAGATAGACCTGGAGGGAGTTGAGGCGCTCAAGCCGGATCGGCTGGTAATCTCCCCGGGACCCTGCTCTCCCACCGAAGCGGGGATTTCCATGGCGGCCATCCTCCATTTCTCCGGGCGGATTCCCATCCTGGGAGTGTGCCTGGGACACCAGGCCATGGGTGCGGCCTTCGGGGGCCGGGTCATCCGGGCCCCCCGGCTGATGCACGGCAAGATTTCCCTCATTTACCATGACGGACGGGATCTCTTCCAGGGCGTTCCGTCTCCCTTTGAGGCTACCCGTTACCATTCCCTCATCGTGGAGCGGGAGACCCTGCCCGCCTGTCTGGAGGTTTCCGCCCAGACCGCGGTGGGGGAGATCATGGGGATGCGCCACCGGGAATACGCCATCTATGGAGTGCAGTTTCATCCCGAGTCCATCATGACCGCCGAAGGCATCAATCTGCTGCGCAATTTTTTGAAGCGCAGCCGGGGCTGAGGGGGGGAAGAGGGGCCGCTAAGAAATTTTGCCGCGCCCGGCTTTCGCCTTGGTAGTCGCAGGCTTTAGCCTGCGCTAGAAGCGGCGTTTGAGGGAACCCCACTTTTTTGGCAGGGCGACCCAGCGGGTCGCCCCTACTTGGCACGATGAGTTTATTCAAGGAGCGGGCCCAGACCGCCCTAATAGCCGTGTAGGGTGCGCACTGCGCACCAAATAGATTTTATGGGCCGGCCACGCCCATTATCGGCAAGGGCGGGCGGGATGCTTGCCTCACAGGATGGATTTTCTAGGGCGGCCGGTGGCCGCGGATTATCGGGGCTAGGCCTGGTTATGGATAGGGATAAGGGTTCGGAAATAGAGCCAAATCAAATCGTTGGGTCAGAGGCGAGGCAGGCCGGACAGGAACATTCCGAAAAGCCCCAGCCGCAGTATGAAATCGACATCTTTCGGGACTGGTGCAAGTCCTGCGGCATCTGCGCCGCCTTTTGCCCCCGGCAGTGCCTGGAGATGGACGAACAAGGGGCGCCGCGGGTGAAGAGCCCCGGGCGCTGCACCGGCTGCCGCTGGTGCGAACTGCATTGCCCTGACTTTGCCATCTGCATCAAGGAGCTGGCCGCCAAAGAAGCAAAACCGGAGGAGGCGGACTGACTTTGGCCAACAGGATCAGAGAAAAACCATGAATGCCGGAACCCCCGGGAAACCCAGACTGCTGCAAGGCAACGAAGCCATAGTGGAGGGCGCCCTCTATGCCGGCTGCCGGTTTTTCGCCGGCTATCCCATCACCCCGGCCACGGAGATCAGCGAAGCCATGTCCTACCGCCTGCCCGCGGTGGACGGCACCTTTATCCAGATGGAGGATGAAATCGCCTCCATGGGTGCGGTCATCGGCGCCTCCCTGGCTGGGGTCAAGGCCATGACCGCCACCAGCGGCCCGGGTTTTTCCCTGATGCAGGAGAACCTGGGGTTCGCCTGCGTGGCCGAGGTGCCCGCGGTTGTCGTCAACGTCATGAGAGGCGGCCCTTCCACCGGCCTGCCCACCCACGTCAGCCAGGGGGACGTGCAGCAAGCCCGCTGGGGCACCCACGGCGACCACCCCATCATCGTCCTGGCGGTCTCCACCACCCAGGATTGCTTCGAGCTCACGGTCAAGGCCTTCTCGCTGGCGGAAAAATACCGGACCCCGGTAATCATCTTGAGCGATGAAGTGGTGGGCCACACCCGGGAGAAGCTCCTCCTGCCGCCGGAGACGCCCCTGGAGGTGGTGGACCGGGTGCGCCCGGACATGCCGCCGGAATGGTACCTCCCGTATGCCGATACCGCCAGCGGGGTGCCGCCCATGGGCATCTTCGGGGACGGCTACCGCTACCACGTTACCGGCCTGATCCATGACGTGCGGGGTTATCCCACGGAACGCCCCGACGAGATCGTGCCTTTTTTGAACCGCTTGTTCCGCAAGATTACCCAGCACTTCCACGACATCCAGATGGTGCGGGAGGAGCAGACGGCGGATGCTGAGATTTTGGTGGTGGCCTATGGCGCGGTGGCCCGCAGCGCCCGGCGCGCGGTGATTGAGGCCCGGGAGCGGGGGATCAAGGCCGGACTGCTGCAACTCATCACCCTGTGGCCCTTTCCCCGGCGGCATCTGGAGCCACTGCTGCGCCAGGTGCGGGCCGCCCTGGTGCCGGAGCTCAATATGGGCCAGATGTCCCGGGAGGTGAAACGGATCAACCAGGGGGTGACCAGGGTGGATACCTTGAACCGGATCGACGGCAATTTGATTACGCCGGATGAGATTATGGAGCGGTTGCTGAAGATGTGAAAGTAAGTGGCCCAGGCCTCCGGCCTGTGTTTCACCGGCTGGAATCCGGCGCAACTTACAGCGCAGGCTAAAGCCTGCGGCTACAAGGGCAAAAGCTAGGTCGCCCCTACTGAGAGCTAACCATGGCCGAAGATGTCACCAAACTGATTCACAAATACCTGCGCCACGAAAAGAAGTTCCCCCATGTCTGGTGTCCGGGATGCGGCAACGGCATCGTCCTGGGTTCCCTGGTTCGGGCCATTGACGCCACCGGCTTCACCAAGGATGAGATAGTCCTGGTTTCAGGCATCGGCTGTTCCGGGCGCATGAGCGTGTACGTGGATTTCAACACCCTGCACACCACGCACGGCCGGGCCCTGACCTTTGCCACCGGCGTCAAGCTGGCCAACCCCAAGCTCCAGGTCATCGTGGTCATGGGGGACGGCGACGCCACCGCCATCGGCGGCAACCATTTCATCCATGCGGCCCGGCGTAACCTGGACCTGACGGCCATTATCATTAACAACAATACCTATGGCATGACCGGCGGGCAAAATTCTCCCACCACCCCTTACGGGTCCTGGGCGGCCACTGCTCCCTTCGGCAATATCGAACATGCCTTCTCCATCAGTGAGATGGCGGTGACCGCGGGCGCCGCCATGGTGGGCCGGGGCACGGTGTACCACGTCACCCTGTTGGACCAATTGATGGAACAGGCCATCAGGAAGCGGGGTTTTGCCGTGGTGGAGGTCATCAGCCATTGCCACACCCAGTTCGGCCGGAAAAACCTGAAGGGGGGCCCGGTGGAGATGATGCGGGCTCAGAAGGAGATGGCGGTGCGGCTGGAAAAGGCCAGGACCATGAGCCCGGAGGAACTGGCCGACAAGATCACCATCGGCGTCCTGGTGGACCGCGATCTGCCCATCTATACCGAGGAATACCGGCGCATCCGGGCCGCGGCCCGGGCGGCGTTGCAAGGGAAACCTAAACCTCAAACCTCAAAACTCAAACCTCCAACCTTTGAACATTGAACCCAAATTATGTCAAAGCGCTTTGAGATTCGCCTGGCCGGCTCCGGGGGCCAGGGGTTGGTGCTGGCGGGGGTGATCCTGGCGGAGGCCGCCGGGATTTATCAAGGCATGTTCGTCTGCCAGACCCAGAGTTATGGCCCCGAAGCCCGGGGGGGAGCCTGCAAGGCGGAGGTGGTCATCAGTGACGCGGAAATCGATTACCCCAAGGCCATGCGGCCCGACGTGATCCTGGCCCTGAACCAGAAGTCCCTGGACGCTTACCTGGGTGACCTGAAAGCGGGGGGGGTGCTCCTGGTGGACGCCGACCTGGTGCAGGAGGTGCCGGAGACGGGCGCGCTGTCCATCCCCTTTACCCGCCTGGCCCGGGACGCGGGTGGGGAATTGATGGCCAACATCGTGGCCTTGGGGGCCCTGGCGGCCATCACCGGGGCGGTCTCCCCCGAAGCTTTGCAGGCTGCGGTTTTGGCCCGGGTGCCAGCCGGCAGCCGCGAATTGAACGAGCGGGCCCTGGAAGCGGGACTGGCCGCGGGCGCCAAGATCTTGGCCGAGCGCGCCGCAACGCCTGCCGAAATCGGCATGGAAGATCAAGATTAACGGCTATACGGCAGACCTTTAGATGCTTATTACTCGATTTAATAAATCCGGCAACATATTTAATAACAGCGGGAGCAAGTGATTAATTCCCCCTCATCGTCCCCTCGCCGGTAGGTGGGGCGGGCCTCCGTGCCCGCCAATCAGGGCAGGCAGGGACGCCTGCCCCACCGGAATCCCACCCCTACGAGGGGGAGCGATGACAGATAGCCAACCATTGAAATACCCCCTCTCCCCCCGGCGGGGGGAGAGGGCTGGGGTGAGGGGGGGGAGACAAGAAACGTTAGCATATTTAAGAAATCAAGGAGTTAGAGAAAGCGAAGATCCAAATGCGCCTGAGAACGGAGTTCACTCTCAGTGACGGCTCGCTCCTCACCCCGCAGGAGCGATTTATACCAGGATAAAATAATTACAGGAAAAGCGGATGCTGAAAGAAGCCATTTATAAGGTGGTCCACAGGCAGGACTTGAATGAAGCGGAGATGACCCGGGCCATGGAGATTATTATGACCGGCGAGGCCACCGAGGCCCAGATCGGCTCCTTCATCACCGCGCTGCGCATGAAGGGGGAGACGGTGGCGGAGATCACCGCGGCGGCCCGGGTGATGCGGACCAGGGCCACCCGCATTCCCATCTCGGACGGGCTTATCGACCTGGACCGGGACGAAATCAACGTGGATCGGGAGACGGTGGTGGATACCTGCGGCACCGGCGGCGACGCCACCTCCACCTTCAATGTCTCCACCACCACCGCCTTCGTGGTGGCCGGGGCAGGGCTCAAGGTAGCCAAACACGGCAACCGGGCGGTCTCCTCCCGCTGCGGCTCCGCCGACGTCATCGAGGCCCTGGGGATCAATCTCTCCCTCACCCCGGAGCAGGTGGCCTGGTGCATCCTGGAGGTGGGCATTGGCTTTCTCTTCTCCCCGCAACTCCATGGGACCATGCGCTACGCCATCGGCCCCCGGCGGGAGATCGGCATTCGCACCATCTTCAATATCCTGGGGCCGCTCACCAATCCGGCCAACGCCAACGTCCAGGTGCTGGGGGTCTATGAGGCCCGGCTTACCGAGCCCCTGGCCCAGGTGCTGGGGAACCTGGGAGGCAAGAGCGCCTTTGTGGTCTACGGCGAAGGTTCCTATGACGAAATCAGCATCGTCGGTCCCACCCGGGTGAGCCAGCTCAAGGACGGCAAGGTGCGCACCTATAATATCGCGCCGGAGGATTTCGGCCTTAAACGGGCCACCCTGGCGGAGATCAAGGGCGGCGACGTCTTTGAAAACGCCCGCATCGTGCGCGCCGTGCTGGCAGGGGAGGGGGGGCCCCGGGAAGATATGGTGGCCCTGAACGCGGCCGCGGCTTACATCGCCGCGGGTTTGAGCCCGGATTTTCCCCAGGGCCTCGAACTCGCCCGGCAAACCATTCGCTCCGGCAAAGCCCTGGCGAAACTGGAGGACTTGATAGCTAAGAGCAAGAGCTTTGAGGAGTGAGGCGTAGGGTGCGTCTCACGCACCTCGTATTGGCGCGTGAGACGCGCCCTACGCAAGGTGCCGGGTTGGTGAGCCAGCAATAAAGGCGTAGGGGCGACCCGCTGGGTCGCCCGGGTGGGGTGGACCCTGCCCGCCAGACAAAACTGAAGGCAGACCGCTGGCAGTTGATGGTTTAAGATTATGGAATTTCTGGTAAAAATCGTCGAGATGAAAAAGGCCGAGAGCCAGCGCTTGCGGGAGGCAGGGGGGATTACCCAATTCCGGGCGGCCATTGACCGGCGGCCGGCGTGTTTCAGCCTGCAAGCGGCCCTGGAAGGCGGCCCCGGCCCCGCCATCATTGCCGAAGTGAAGCGGGCTTCCCCCGGCAAAGGGGAGTTTGCCATGCACTGGGACCCGCGGGAGCTGGCCTTAAGCTACCAGGAGAACGGGGCGGCGGCCATCTCCGTGCTCACCGAGGTCTCTTTTTTTAAAGGCGATCCCGAATTCATCCGGGGCCTGCGCCCGCTGATCCGGCTGCCCATCCTGCGCAAAGATTTTATTCTGGAGGAGATTCAGGTTTACCAGAGCGCCGCCCTCGGGGCCGACGCCCTGCTGCTCATCGTCAGCCTCCTCAGCCCGGAGGGGCTCCGGGACTTGCTGTCCTTGACCCAGTCCCTGGGGTTGGAGGCCCTGGTGGAGGTGCACACCGCAGGGGAGATGGCCGCCGCCTTGGACGTAGGGGCCAGGGTGATCGGCATCAATTCCCGGGACTTGCGCACCCTGCAAATGTTCCCGGACCGGCCTTTGGAGCTGGCGCCGCTGGCGCCGCCGGGGGTGACCCTGGTGGCTGCCTCGGGCCTCAAGACCCGGGACGAGATCGAAAGGTACCAGGCCGCGGGCATCCGGGCCTTTCTCATTGGGGAGGCGCTGGTGACCCAAACCGACCCGGGTGCCAAGTTGCGGGAGTTCATGGGGAACATTGGTTAAGGCAAGGCGGCGGGCACAGCCCGCCCTATGAGCGGCGAAGTAGATTTTATAGGGCGGCCTGCGGCCGCCGCTTATCGGGCTATGCCTGGTTCAGGTAATGGAATAGGGGAAGTACCCTTTAAATTGGGAAGAATATGTGGAGATTCCCGATGGAGTTGGTCGAGAATAATCCTTTAAGGCTATAAACCGGTTAAGGCGGCGGGCACGGCCCGCCCTATGAGGTATGAACGGCGAAAGAGATATTATAGGGCGGCCTGCGGCCGCCGATTGTCAGGCTATGCCTGGTTAATTTAATGGAATAGGGGAAGTACCCTTTAAATTGGGAAGAATATGTGGAGATTCCCGACGGAGTTGGTCGAGAATAATCCTTTAAGGCTATAAACCGGTTAAGACGGCGGGCACAGCCCGCCCTATGAGCGGCGAAGTAGATTTTATAGGGCGGCCTGCGGCCGCCGCTTATCGAGCTATGCCTAACTATCTACGATTCTATTCAGGAAACACTTGGTTTTTCACGGTGGTGACCTATAGGCGAATAAATCTTTTGACTATGGACGCCGCCAGGGCAGTTTTGCGGCAAGCGTTAAGTGAATGTAAGAAATTATATCCTTTCAGAATAGCAGTGTGGGTCTTGTTACCCGATCATCTGCATTGCATCTGGGAATTACCCGAAAGTGATTTAAATTATTCTCGACGCTGGGCTATCATTAAACGAAAATTTACCCAGGGATTGACGACTATTTATCATAGGAGACCTCCTTATTGGCAAAGCCGTTTTTGGCTCATCAAATAACAGATGAAAAAGACTTTGACAATCACATGAACTATATCCTCTATAATCCGGTGAAGCATGGTTTAGTTGAAAAGGCCAAGGATTGGTCTTGGACCAGCCTGCATCGTCTAATGGAAGAGGGGGAGTACCCTTGCAATTGGGGAGAATATGTGGAGATTCCCGACGGAGTTGGTCGAGAATAATCCTTTAAGGCTATAAACCGGTTAAGGCGGCGGGCACGGCCCGCCCTATGAGCTATGAACGGCGAAAGAGATATTATCGGGCGGCCTGCGGCCGCCGGGTCATAAAAACATGGTTCGCATCAAAATCTGCGGCATTACCAATCCGGAAGATGCGATGCTCGCGTCGGAGCTGGGAGCTGACGCCCTGGGGTTTATCTTTCATCCCGCCAGCCCCCGCCGGGCGGCGCCGGAAGCGGCCCGGGAGATCATCCGGCAACTGCCGCCCTTGGTCCTGAGCGTCGGGGTCTTCGTCGATGAAGAGGCCGCGGTGGTGCGGGACCTGGCTGACCGGTTGGGCCTGGATTGGGTCCAGCTCCATGGCCGGGAATCGCCGGAGTACTGCCGTAGCCTGGGACGCCGGGTGCTCAAGGGGTTCCGGATCGAAGCAGAAAGCTCCCTGGAGGCCCTGGCGGAATACCGGGGCGCGGCGCAGGCCTTTCTCCTGGATACCTATAAACCCGGGCAGGCAGGGGGCACCGGGGAAACCTTCGACTGGCAACTGGCCCGGCGGGCGCGGGACTTCGGCGCCATCGTCCTGGCCGGCGGTCTGACCCCGGCCAATGTGGCCCAGGCCATCGAGGTGGCCCGGCCTCAGGCGGTGGACGTGGCCAGCGGGGTGGAGGCCGCACCGGGGAAAAAGGACCCGGAGAAGCTGAGGGCCTTTTTTGAAAAAGTGGCCAGTAGTCAGTAGCCAGTAGCCAGTAGCCAGTAGCCAGTAGTCAGTAATCGGTAATTGGTAATTGGCAATAGGTAATAGGGCGTATTAAGAGAGGGAAGAATGAGGAAGGCGCGTCACGCCCGAAGTTTCAGAGATTCACTGGTTTAACCCGGAGGAAGACAGCACATTTATTCTTAAAAAATACACTTACCACTTACCACTGGCTACTGGCTACTGACTACTGGCTACTGGTTCAAACAAAGGAGGCAAACTTGTTACCGGATCGGCATGGCAGATTTGGGGGGTATGGGGGCCGGTTTGTGCCGGAGACCCTGATGCCGGCCCTTTTGGAGTTGGAGGCGGCCTATCATCGGATCAGCCGGGAGCGGGAATTTCGGGAAGAGTTGTCCTGGTATCTCAAGGATTACGTGGGCCGCCCCACGCCCTTGTATTACGCCCGGCATCTGACCGAAGCCCTGGGAGGGCCGCAGATTTACATCAAGCGGGAGGACCTGGCTCATACCGGGGCCCACAAGATCAACAACACCCTGGGCCAGGGGCTTCTGGCCCGCCGCATGGGTAAAAAAAGGATCATTGCCGAAACCGGCGCCGGCCAGCACGGGGTGGCCACCGCCACGGTGGCCGCCTTGTTGGGGCTGGAGTGCGACATCTACATGGGCACCGAGGATATCCGGCGGCAGCGCCTCAACGTGATCCGCATGCGTCTCCTGGGCTCCCGGGTGATCCCGGTGGAGTCCGGCAGCCGCACCCTTAAGGACGCCATGAACGACGCCATCCGGGATTGGGTCACTAACGTGCGCCACACCCACTATGTCCTGGGCTCCGTGGGCGGGCCCCACCCTTATCCCATGATCGTCCGGGACTTTCAAGCGGTCATCGGCCGGGAGGCCAAGACTCAGTTGCACAGGCTTACCGGCCGTCTGCCCCAGTGCCTGGTGGCCTGCGTTGGCGGTGGCAGCAACGCCATGGGCCTGTTTCATGCCTTTGTGGACGATCCGGTGCGCTTTATCGGGGTGGAGGCCGCGGGCCACGGCCTGGACAGCGGGCAGCACTCCGCCACCCTGGTGGCCGGCAGCGTCGGGGTGCTGCACGGCGCCTTCAGTTATCTCTTGCAAGATCCATGGGGCAACATTCAGGAAGCCCATTCGCTGGCGCCGGGGCTGGATTACCCCGGGGTCGGCCCGGAGCACTCTTATTTCAAGGATTCAGGAAGGGCCGAATATGTGGCGATGAGCGATACCCAGGCCCTGGAAGGTTTCAAACTGCTGTCCCGGACCGAGGGCATTCTGCCGGCCCTGGAGAGCGCCCACGCGGTGGCCTATCTGCAGCATTTGGCCCCCGCATATTCCCCGGCTGATCTGATTATCGTCAATCTCTCCGGCCGCGGGGACAAGGATGTTGACGCGGTGGCCGAGGCCATGGAGGTGTCCGGTGACGCGGATTGATCGGGTATTCAAGCGACTCAAGACCAGGGGGGAGGGCGCCCTCATTCCCTTCATCACCGCCGGCGACCCGGATTTGGCCACCACCCGGGCCCTGGCCCTGGAGATGGCGGCCAGGGGCGCCGACCTGCTGGAGTTGGGGGTTCCTTTTTCCGACCCCCTGGCGGACGGCCCCATCATCCAGGCGGCCAGCAACCGCGCCCTGCGGCTGGGGGTGCACCTTAAAGAGGTCTTGCAGGTGGCGGGGGCCTTGCGCCGTGAAACGGAAATACCTCTGATCTTGATGGGATATTACAATCCCATCCTGCAATACGGACTGGAGCGCACCGTCCAGGAGGCCGCGGCCCTGGGGGTGGACGGCTTCATCATCCCGGACCTGCCGCCGGAGGAGGCTGGACCCTGGCGGCTGGCCGCCGCCAAGGCCGGGGTGGCTGCTATCTTCCTGGCGGCCCCCACCAGCGGGGACGAGCGCATTCAAAGGATTGGCCGGCTCACCCGGGGGTTTCTCTACTATGTTTCGGTGACCGGGATTACCGGGGCGCGGCGAGAACTGCCGCCGGAGCTGATCGCGGCCTTGCGGAAAGTTCGCAGCCTGGTGAAATGCCCCCTGGCAGTGGGCTTCGGCATCTCCAGCCCGGAGCAAGTGGCGCGGCTGGCCCCCTACGTGGACGGGGTGGTGGTGGGTAGCGCCATCGTCCAGCGGGTGGCCAGGCTTAAGGGGCCGGAACTCATCCAAGAGGTGGGCGATTTCATCGCCGCCTTGAAGGCCCCGTTACGGGCGAAATAACCTCAAACATGTAGGGTGCGCATCGCGCACCATTAGATTAAAGGAAGCAGCAATATTTTGGTGCGCAGTGCGCACCCTACATGATCTTTGGGGAAGGGGGGCCGGAAAAGACCTTGGGGAAGGGGGCAAGGGGCCGACAGCCCCTGGCCCCTTCCCCAAACCCCATCCCCCAAC